>JAAFHW010000008.1:0-52414 GCA_013298525.1 Flavobacteriia bacterium | reverse complement strand
TGTATTAACTACTCTTATCCATATAACTTGTGAAAAGGGTTGATTGTTAATATAAGGAACTGATGTAGCAATAGGATTACCACCAAATTGAGCATCTGCATTAGTTAAATGGAAAGTAATATTATGAATACTTGGATTTTCATTTCCTAAAATCTCAGGTATTTTAGTATTTAAATCAAATTGAGCAATTCCATCAGAATTTGTATCACAAACATTGTAATTACTCACTTGTGTGTTAATTTGTGCTTTTACAAATGAAAATGTGATTAGTAATAAAAAGAGTAGAAATTTTTTCATAACCTGAAAATTAAAGTTAATCAAATGTAGCTTTTTTATTGCAAATAAAAAGTCCCGAGAAAGTTAATTTTTCGGGACTTTTAAAATTTTATTTTTATTTTTTAGTTGATTACCAATTTCTTAGTGATTTTTAAATCCGATTGTGTTGTAATTTCAACTAGATAAACACCTTTCGATAAGTTAGAAACATCAACTTTCATTTCGTTTGAATTATTTGCAGAAATAGTCTTAACTGTTTTTCCTAAAACATCGTAAATAATTACGTTTTCAAGCAACTCAGATGTGTTTTGCAAATTAACTTGAATAAATGAATTTGTTGGATTCGGATATAAAACAAAATTTTCAAATCCAAAATTTGCATTTGCTAAAGCAGCTGTAAATTCAGTTGTAAAAGTATTAGTAATAATCGCAGGATTCGTATCAAAGTAAATAGAAGCAGTGTTTGGAACAATATCTCCAACAGCAAATCCTGGTTTCATTTTGATTTTAAATGTTACATAACCTTTACTTAAATCTACATTTTCTAAGAAACTTGGTAATTGAATATAATCAAATTTCCAGATGATGTGATTGCCAACACGCTCCATGATGTAATTGTGACTTGCATCAACAACTCTTATACTTGCTTCATCCAATTGAGCATCTAAGAAATCTTCAATTCTAACATTAATGGCATTAGCTGTTCCTTCATTTTGGAAACGAATAGTATAGTACAAATAATCATTTTGACTAAACTGATTGAATGGAATTTGTTCGCCATGAGCTTCCATTTTATCATTTGGATCGTAAGAACCTACAACTACTTGTGTATTCGAATGATTATTATTAGTCAAGTTGATATCATTTGCAGTAGCAACAATACTTGCTGTATTAGTCAACAAATCTCCAAGATTAACTGTAGGAATTGCAGGAACACTCATTGTTACATAAATATATCTCGTTTCATATGGAGCTAAATTTGTGAAAGTATAAGTAAAACCTGTTGCATTTGCAATTGTTCCTGCTTGAGAAACATTAGTTATAGAAACATTCGCATCTTTATTAAAAGTCAAAGTTCCGTCAGTAGCAACAACACCTAAGTTTTTGTAAACGATTTTATTTACATAACTGAATCCAGGAACTGGAGCGCCAACAGGTACAATAGTTACAGAAACATCGTTAAATCCTTGAGTTAAGGTAATTGGGAAATACAATGTTTGTGTTCCACTATTCAATGGAATATTGATGTCATTATAATTTACAGTACCTAATGTATAGTATGGAGCATATTCTGTATTGATTTGATATCCAAAATCATAAACGTTTGAAGGATTTGCATCATACATTGTGTATGTTCCTGATGGAGATGAAAAATTGGTAACATTTCCTGCATTATTTTGTAAAGAAGTGAACGAACCGTAAGTAAAGTTTACTTCGTTAGTATCTTTAATTCCATTTCCGTTTTCATCTATGAATGCTACTAGTTCAATTTTGTCAGAACATTGTGGTGGACCAGAAGTAAAAGTTCCAGCTTCAATAAATACTGACGAATCATAAGCTGTATCACTTCTATCTGCAATTACCAACTTAATATGATAATTACGATTTGGAATAATGTTAGCCGATGCAGTCATTTTAACGGTTTGACCATTATAGTTTGTAGCTGATGCTGTTTGATTATTTGCGTAATAAGAATCAAAAAATAATGGATTAGCAGAAGCACAAGAATTGTTGTGTAAATTATTTCTAATAGTTACAACGGAAACTGGTATAGTTGTTCCAGGAATAACTGCTAGATTAGTTGTGATTCCAGTGTCTAAATCAGTTAAAAGGAAAGCAAAAGCATCAGCAAAATCACATTGGAAAGTACCATATTCATCAGATGCTAATAAGAAATTAAAACTCATGTAAGAATTTAAACTAGTAAAATCAAATTCTAATTTCGTTGCATTTTTAGAAACCATTGGTACACCAATTGCACTTGAAATTATTCC
Source organism: Flavobacteriia bacterium (assembly GCA_013298525.1). Lineage (GTDB taxonomy): Bacteria > Bacteroidota > Bacteroidia > Flavobacteriales > Flavobacteriaceae > Flavobacterium. The sequence goes on along the minus strand of JAAFHW010000008.1, from coordinate 50,144 downwards.
TTCTAATTGGGCATCTCCTGTCCAAGCAGAAGTTCCTTCACTTAATATTGAAGTATTCGGACCTGGTGCACTCATTGCGTTTCCTGATGATAGTACAATACCTGATGAAATTGGAAATAATGGATTAGTATTGGTAAAAGAACCAATTCCATTAACAGAACCAAAGTTAGTTCCAGTGCTAGAAGTTATGTTTGAAACCGTTAAACATGGATTGTTTATTAAAACATTAGTAACCAATTGGTTAACTGTGTATTGATTAGTACTAGTTGTTAGTGGAGGTAATGTAATATTTGGTGTAAAAGTTTTTGGAATCCAATTACTTACTTCAGTCGCTGAACAAATTGCTCTAACATAAAAAATATAAGTTGTTCCTGTAGTTAACCCTGTTGCAGAATAGGAGTTTGAAGGAGTTAATATTCCAACTGATGCAACTGTAGGAACTGGAGATCCTGATGGCAAAATCAATACTTCCCATTGAGAAACCGAACCAGATTGAGACCAACTTAAATTTGCACTTGTTGGTGTAGTACTATTAACAACAACATTTGATGGTGAACTACAATTGGTTTGAAGTGTTGTAAATGCTCTAGATGACCACGCACTTTTTTCAGTCGCAGAACAAATAGCTCTAACATAAAAAACATAAGATGTTCCTAAATTTAATCCAGTTACTTGATATGGGTTTGTAGAAATTACTGTTCCAGTTGATGCTGCAGTAGGAGTAGTCGAGCCTGACGGCAAAACTAAAACTTCCCATTGTGAAACAGTTCCAGATTGAGCCCAACTAAAATTAGCACTTGTAGTTGTGATATTGTTTGCTAAAACATTTGTTGGTGCACTACAATTGGTTTGAAGTGTTGTAAACGTTCTTGCAAAAGACCAATAACTTGAATCTGTTGCCGAGCAAATTGATCTTACATATGCATTGTAAATTGTATTATAATTTAATCCAGTAACTTGTAAAGGATTTGAACTAGTTACTGTTCCAACTGAAGATTGAGTTGGAGCAGGAGCTGTTGATGGTACTACTAAAACTTCCCATTGTGTTGCTGTACCATTTTCGGTCCAATTAATAGTTGCTGTAGTACCTGTAATATTTGTAGCTGCTAAAATTGTTGGTTGTAAACAAGTTGCTTGTGATAAACACTCAACATTAGCTTCCCAACCAGCTCTGTTTACAGAACTATCACTTCTAAATCTAAAAGTCAAACAACCACTAGTGTCAGATGAAACAAATGGACCCGGAATAACAGTTCCCCAAAATGATCCAACTAATCCTCCAGGAACACTTCCAGCTGGATTTCCACTTGAAATTTGTGGTGAAGAAATTGTTGGTCCGTTAAAAACATACAATCCGTCCCAGTTAGCTTCTGTATTAAATGCTGTAAATGTAACAACAACTTGCTCGCCAGGAGAAGTTGGGCAAATGGTATAGGTATTGTCAGAGTTATTTGCATAATTAGCAGTTAAACCACCATTATCTATAAACTGTCCACCACAAACAGGTGATGGTACTGGATTTGCTAAAGTTGTAAATGTAATAGGCTGTGACCATGGACTAGTAAGCGTAGTAGAACAAACCGTTCTTACAAATACTTTATAGCAAGTACTTGCATTTAATCCAGGTGCAAGATAAGTGTTAGTGGTAACTGACAATCCAGCATTATTAGGTGTTGGATTTGTTGCAGTACATGGTAAAACTAATACTTCCCATTCATTAGTACTGCTTGTCAAAGTCCAATTTATTACACCACTATTATTTGTAATTCCAGTAACAGATTGAATGGTTGGCTCAATACAAGTTACTACTTGTGTAGTGCTAAAAGTGTATGGTGTTGACCAATCTCCAGGCATACCATTACAGATAGCTCTTATGGTAACCATATAAGTGACATCAGGAGTTAACCCAGTTAATTGAAAAGGACTAGAGCCAGCTATAAGCGAACTTCCTCCTAATGCTGGAGTAACTAATATTTCCCAAAGATTACTAGATTGATTAATATCTACCCAAGATAAAGAAACCGTATTGCTATCAATTTGTGTTGTGCTTAATGAAACTGGTGCTAAACAAGGAAAATTTGTTGTTACGCAATCAATCATTGCTTCCCAACCACCACTGTTTCCTGATGTGTTAGATTGAAATACAAATGTTACACATTCTCCAGGAGTATTTGTACTTAATGTCATTTGTGTTGGGCTATTGCTATCAATAATTGAAAGTAAATTTCCATTTGGACTAGAACCTTCATAAACATACAGCACATCATCCATTTCCAAAGAAATGGAATTAAAACTAATAAGTAATGTTTCGTTTGGTGTGTTTGGACAAAAAGTATTGATGTCATAAGCGGAATCAGCATAGTTTCCATTTTGACCACCATTGTCATAAAAGAATTGACTACATCCTGTTTGAGCAGCGCTATAAAAAATAGCCCCAAAAAACAAAGAGAATAGGGTTAAAAGTAATTGTTTTTTCATGTTTGATTGATTTATAGAAATCAAATATACATTGATTTTTAATAACTTATATCTAAAATCTAAGGTTTTTTTCATAAAATTCTGCAAACTCAATAAAACCAATATCTCATCAAATTTATTTACAAAAAAAATTCCCAATTATAAATTTATAATTGGGAATTATGATTTTGATTAACTTTTAAAAATTATTTTATTACAAGTTTTTTATTTTGTTTTAAACCATTTTCAGTAGTTATTTCTAATAAATAAACACCTTTAGATAAACTTGAAGTGTCAATTGTAGCACTATTAGAAGAAATTGATTTTACTTCTTTAATGATTTTGCCTAAAACATCATAAATAATCACATTATCAATAATTTCAGAAGTATTATTTAAACTGATATTTATAAATTGACTTGCTGGATTTGGATACAATGTAAAGTTAGTACCATCAAAAGCTTGATTGTTTAATGCTGCTGTGAACTCAGTTGTAAAAGTATTTGTTACAATTGCAGGATTGGTATCAAAATAGATATTTGCGGTATTTGGTATTATTGAACCAACAGCAAAACCTGGATTTAATTTAACTCTAAATTGTACATATCCCATACTTAATTCTTCATTTACAGATATAGGAACTAATTGTATGTTATTGAAATTCCAAACAATATTGTTATTAACTCTTGTCATAACATAATTGTGGCTTGAGCTTATCATTCTAATACTTTCAGGGTCAATTTGTGAATCTAAAACATCTTCAATTCTAACATCAATAGCATTTGCTGTTCCATAATTTTGGAATCTAATAGTATAAATTAAATCTTCATTTTGGTTAAATTGACTAAAAAGAATTTCTTCACCATGCGATTCCATTTTATCATTTGGATCAAATGAATTTACTACAATTTGGGTAATTCTAGTTGAGTTATTTGTTAAATTGATATCGTTTGCAGGAGCCGAAATTGTTGCATTTGCAATAAGTAAATTACCTAAGTTTACTACTGGACTTGCTGGCACACTCATTGTAACATAAAACACTCTTGTTTCATTAGGAAGAAGATTTGTAAAGTTATAAGTGAATCCAGTCGCATTAGCGATAGTTCCTGTTTGACTAATTGCGGTAATGGTTACTTGTGTTGGCTTTTCAAAAGTTATTGTTCCGTCTGTTGCGGCTACTCCTAAATTTTTATATACAATCTTATTTGTATATGTTAAGCCAGGTCTTGGTGAGCCCATTGGAACAATAGAAATAGTAACATCATTATAAGCTTGAGTTAAAACAATTGGAAAGTAAAGAATTTGAGTTCCACTTCCTACAGGGATATTTACATCATTGAATGAAGTTGTTCCAGAGCTATAGTAAGGAAGATATTCTGTTTGGATACTATATGAGAAGTCATAAGTGTTTACTGGATTCGAATCGTAAACTGTTTGTCTTCCTGTTGATGAAAAGGCATTTGTAATTGGCCCAGTATTATTTTGCTGATAAACAAATGAACCATTTGTAAAGTAGGTTTCACCTGAATCTTTAATACCATTATTATTTTGGTCATTGAACGCAACAAGAATAATTTTATCCAAATCTGGACCACAAGTAATATTTGCAGACCAGCCAGCTCTTACAACAGAAGAATCACTTCTAAATCTAAAGGTCAAGCAACCACTAGGATCTGAAGATGTAAATGGTCCTGGAATAGTTGTACCCCAGAAAGAACCGGCTAAACCTCCTGGAACTTGTGCTGCTCCATTTGTACTTGGAATTTGTGGTGAGGTAATTGAATTACCATCAAAAACATATAATCCATCCCAATTTGTTTCAGTATCAAATTGTGTAAATGTTACTGTTACAACCTCTCCAGGATTTGTAGGGCAAATAGTATAAGTATTGTCAGCGTTATTGGTATAATTAGCGTTTGAACCACCATTGTCAACAAATACGCCTCCACATATTGGTGGAGTTGGCATAGTATTGATACTAATTCCGTTTGACCAATCGCTTGAATCACTTGATGAGCATATTGCTCTTACAAAAATGCTATAGCAAGTATTTGCTGTTAGTCCATTTAAAATAAATGGATTAGTTGTTGTAATTGTACCTGTTGTTGAGCTGTCAGGAACTGTGATGCAAGGAAGAGCAACAACTTCCCATGAAGTGGCAGTACTATTATTTGTCCAAGCTATCGAAACAGATTGTGATGTAATTGCAGATGTAATCAATGCTGTTGGTTTTGGACAAGTTGCTGGAGTGTTAAGAGTTGCGCCAATAGACCAATCGCTCATATCTGATGGAGAACAAATTGCTCTAACATACAATTGGTAGCAACTATTTGGAGTTAAGTTTGTAAATGTATAAGGATTAACAGTTGTTACTATACCTACTGATGTTGCAGTTGGAGCAGTTCCGCATGGTAAAGCAATTACTTCCCAACTTGTCGCTGAGCTATTGTTTACCCATCCTAAAGTTGCTGAAGTTGTTGTAATTCCAGTAACAACTAAGTTTGTTGGCTTTGGACAAGTTGGCGCTACACCGCATGTAATATTTGCTATCCAACCAGATTGAACTACTGAAGTATCACTTCTAAATACAAAAGTTAAACATCCACTAGAATGTGTTGAAGTAAATGGACCAGGTAGCGTTGTTCCCCAATAAGCTCCAGCTAGACCTCCAGGAACGTTTGCCGCTCCATTTGCACTTGCTATTTGAGGTGATGTATTTGAATTTCCATTATAAACATATAATCCATCATAATTTGCTTCAAGAGAGAATGAAGTGAAAGTAACTGTAACTTGATCGCCTGTATTGGTTGGACAAATTGTAACAGTTGAATTAGTATTATTTGAGTAATTTGCATTAGCACCTGCAGGATCTGTAAAAATACCACCACATGTAAATGGGTTTGTTGTATTTGCTAATGTAGTGAATGTATAGGCTTGCGACCAAGAACTAGTTGATGTAGTAGAACAGATTGATCTAATAAAAACAGAATAGCAAGTATTTGGATTCAATCCAACGACTTGATAGTTATTTGTAGTAACAATTACTCCGGTATTATTTGGTGTTGGATTTGGTGTTCCACATGGCGCAACATAAACTTCCCATTGAGAATTGTTAGAAGAAATGGCCCAATTTAAATTAGCTGTAGTTGATGTTATACCAGAAACAGCTATGTTAGTTGGTTCAATACATGTTGCTGTTGTTCCTGTTGTAAAAGTTATCGGAGATGACCAATCACTTGTAGTATTTCCACAGATTGATCTTACAGAAGCTGTATAAATTACACCAGGTGTTAATCCAGTTAAGTCAAATGGATTTGATTGTGCTATAATTGTTTGGGTAATTGCAGTACCATTTGCAGTTAACAAGATTTCCCATGGACCAGTTCCTTGATTAGGGTCTATCCAATTCAATACTGCAGTAGTATTGCTTGTTGGAGATGCATTTACTGAAATAGGTGCTAAACATATTGGAGTTGATCCACAAGTAATGTTTGCAACCCAACCTGCCTGATTTATAGAAGAATCAGATGTGAAAACGAAAGTCAAACATCCACTTGAATCACTTGATGTGTATGCAGGTGGAATTGTATTTCCTGTTAAATCTGCAATTAAAGTTGCACTTGCAGAAGTTCCGTTATAGATTTTTAACCTATCAAAATTGTTTTCTAATGCAAATGATGTAAAAGAAATAGTAACAAATTCTCCTGGATTTGTTGGACAAATAGTTGTTGTTACGTTAGAATTATTTGCATAATTTGCAGTTGCACCGGCAGGATCAGTAAAAGTTTCTCCACAAACAGGAGTAGTTTGTGCAAGTGTTAAAAATGTTCCGAAAAAGAGTGCAAAAAAACTTAAAAGTAATTGTTTTTTCATGTTTGTTTGTTTTTTGGTAAACCAAATATAGGTTGATTTTTAATCACTTACAAACAAAAGATAGTTTTATTTTATTAAAAAACAATCGGTTTCAATGATATCAAGGGATGAGAAATTTTGAATTAATTAACAATTGTTTGAGCTATAATAAAACCACCAGTCCAAGCATTTTGAAAATTAAAACCGCCAGTGATGGCATCAATGTTTAAAATCTCTCCTGCGAAATATAAATTTGGATGTAATTTACTTTCCATCGTTTTGAAATTGATTTCTTTTAAATCGATTCCTCCAGCAGTTACAAACTCTTCTTTAAAAGTACTTTTTCCGTTTACTTGAAATTCGCCATTCGTTAATTGATTGGCTAAATTTTGAAGTTGATTTTTAGATAAATCTGCCCATTTGGTATCTTCAAAAATTTCAGAAGCTAAAACCAAACTTTCCCAAAGTCTGTTCGGAAATTCAAACGGAGATTTTTTTGAAACTGCTTTTTTAGAATGTTCTAATTTTAGTTCCTTAAGTTTTTCAAGTGTTTCTTCAAATGTTAAGTCGTTTAACCAATTGACTTGTAAAACAAAGTGATAATTTTTATCTGCCAAAATTCGTGCGCCCCAAGCGGAAAGGCGCAAAATTCCTGGTCCAGACATTCCCCAATGGGTTATCAATAATGGTCCAGAAGATTCCAACTTTGTGTTTTTAACTTTTACATTTGCAAAAGCCGACAAACCCATCAAATCTTTAATTCGTTTGTCTTTTATATTAAATGTAAACAATGATGGAACAGCCGAAATAATAGAATGACCAAGTTCAGTAAGCATTTCCCAAACTTTTGGATTACTTCCGGTGGTCATCACTAATTTTTGACAAGAAAAAGTTGCTACATTGGTTTCTACTTTCCAATAATTTTCTCCTTTGAAAAGTGATTGTACACTTTGATTGGTAAGAATATCAATTTTTAATTTTTGAGTAGCATTTAAAAAACAATCAATAATAGTTTGAGAAGAATCGGAAGTTGGAAACATTCTACCATCGTCTTCGATTTTTAATTCGACTCCGTGTTTTTCAAACCACTCAATTGTATCACCAGAACAAAATTGATGAAAAGGTCCGCGAAGTTCTTTTTCGCCACGAGGATAAAATTTGACTAAATCATTCGGAACAAAACACGCGTGTGTAACATTGCAACGTCCGCCACCAGAAATTCTAACTTTAGATAAAACTTCTTTTCCACGTTCTAAAATAGCGACTTTTAATTTGGGATTTCGCTCAACAATGTTAATTGCTGTAAAAAAACCTGCAGCGCCACCACCAACAATTAGTATGTCGTATTTTGAATTCATTTTTTGTAAATCTTTGTTAGAGTTTTAATCTTTGACAAAGATAAACTTTTATAACACTAAACTTTAATGCAATCTTTCAGGATAATTGCAAAAAATTCCGTCAACACCTAAACGAATCATTTTTTTAATGGTATCAGGTTCGTTGACTGTGTAAGTATAAATTTTGAAACCTTTTTTATGAATAAGGTCAATATTTTCTGATGTTAAAGTCTTATACCAAGGATTAATGCTTTGGGCTTTTAATTTTTTAGCAATGTTTATGGCATCAATTGGATTTTCCTCTGTTAAAATTCCAATGGAAATAGCATTGTCAAGTTGTCTATAATTTTCTAATTCATCCCAAAGGAAACTTGAAATATTAAAATTATCTTTTGTCCATCCTTTTTTGTAAAACGTTTGAAGTATATCAAAAACAGGTTTGGCAGTTTTGCTTCCTTTTAGTTCAATATTTAAAGGAGTTTTTTTATTTATTGTTGAGATTACTTCTTCTAAAAGTGGAATTTTATGGTTTCCTATTACAGTTACTTTTTTAAGTTCTTCCCAATTATAGTCTTCTATTTTTCCTTTAGCATTAGTCAAACTATCTAAAATGTCATCGTGAAAAACTACTACTTCGCCTGATTTAATTACAAAGACATCAATTTCGATCATATCAACATTAAGCTCCAAAGCTTTTTTGATAGAAGAAATAGTGTTTTCAGTTTCGTGTCCCATTGCTCCTCGATGTCCAATATTGAGTGGTTTTTTCATCACGTTGCATTGAATAAATAGAAATGAAATTAGCAATAAGTAACAAATTTTCATCATAACATATTTGATTGAAATTATTATTTCAAAACTAATTTGTTGAAAATTATTACTTTAAATTATCACGTTATGATATTGTTATTAATTTTTCTCCAATAGCACAATCCCAAATTCACTATCAATCGCCACTTTTCCATCATTAACTTCTGATGTTATTCCAGAATAAACATCTTTCACTTTTGTTCCGTTTTCAAAAATAGTTCCAACAGATATTTCTTTTTTTCCGATAGGTAAATCTAAACCAACAACAACTTTATCAGAATAATTTCCATTAGAATAGTCTCGACTAAAAACATATGGAGAACTTGTAATTTGCTTGTGAATTCCTGCTCCAACTGATGGATGATTGCTTCTAAATTGTCCTAATTTTTGCCAATGATTTAAGATTTTGAACGTCATTTTATTGGTTTTCAAATCGTCCCAATTCATCATCGAACGCAAAGTTGCATCGCCATTTGTTCCTTCAATATCTAAAGAACGAGCAGTTTCATCTCCATAATATACTTGCGAAATTCCTGGTGTCAATAATAATTTTGTACCCGATTCAAATGTTTTTTCACGTTTTTTATCAAACGGCCAACCATCATCGTGAGACGAAACATAGTTCATGACAGTTTTTCCTTTCAAATCATTCTGCAGAATATTGGAATATTTAGAAAACAACTCTTCATAATTCATTTTGGCTTCATTTCTAAAATCAAAATTGATTAAACTAGTAAATCCGTTAGCATAATAATCTACTTTTTTATCTCCATAATCGTATAATCTTTTGCTTCCAATATTGTAACCATAAACTTCTCCAACAGTAAAAAACGCATTATTGTCTAAAATTTTTGAAGGATTTTTAGCTTTAAATTCTGCAAATGACATTTCGCAAACTTTTCCAAAATCATACCAAACATCTTCCATGGTATGCTTTACAGTATCTACACGGTAAGCGTCTATTCCGAAATCCAAAATATAATCGGCCAACCATTTCATGATGTAATATCTCGGCGCTCTTGGATAACCTGTTTTTTTGAAAAATGCATCCAACTCTGCAACTTCTTCTTCATAACGACCTTCTTTTTTCCATTTTGCAATCAAAAATGGTGGTAATTCGACGTTTTCTTTACTTTCTGTTTTAACATCAAATAATCCAGTAACTAACGTACAATTTATGTTAGAATCATACGAATTGTATTTACAATTTGGAGTAGAACGAACCCAATCATCAGGATATTTTTCGTCAAATTCTGTGGCGTGACCAGTGTGATTTATAACTGCATCAAGCATAATTCTAATTCCTTTTGAGTGTGCTTTATCAACCAATTCTTTTAAGTCTTCGCGCGTTCCATAACTTGGATCTAATGCTGTCCAATCTTTTGTCCAATACCCGTGAAAACCATAGGTATTTCCTGTTCCTTCATCAACTGAACCGTGAATTTGTTCTACAACAGGCGTCATCCAAATGGCATTGATTCCTAAATCTGTAAAGTATCCTTCGTCTAGTTTTTGAATCACACCACGAATATCTCCACCTTCAAAACCGCGCAATTTTGCTGTTGGTTTATCTCTTTTTATTATTGCATTATTGTTTGGATTTCCATCTAGAAATCTATCGGTTAATAAGAAATAGACATTGGCACTTTCCCAAACGAAAGGGGTTTTGGTTTTTTGAGTATAAGTTACCTCTTTGCTTGAGTTACAACTTGAAAAAATAATAGTAAGTAGTAGTAGAAAAGTTATTTTTTTCATTTTAAAATTTTATTTCAATTTCATTATCAACATCTATTATGCAATCTAATGAAATAATTAGGATATTATTTTCAAACTTGTAATCCGTGGTTTGTAATTCTTTTTTATTTACAATTATTACAGAAGGATTTTTTTCTAAATTATGAATTTTTAAATTGAGTTTTTTTGTTTCATCGGTTTTTAAAACCTTGTCATATTCTACTTTTATTTTTAAAATGTTTTTTCTGAATTTACTTCTAAAATCAAACTTTTCATATTTTAGATTTTCAAAATTATTTGGAGTTACACCATCATCATTGTAAAGATTTAGTTTTGAATTTTCCGATTTTTCATCAAAATAATAATGAACATCAAAATCGTTTAGAATGTAATTTTGAGTATTTTGAGTCGATTTACTCATCGGAATAAAACTTCCGCCACGAACAAATGTTGGAATATTGTTTTTATTTAATTCTATTTTTTGAGTCGTTCCAGCATCGTATTTTTTTCCGGTATAGAAATCATACCAATTTGAATTTTTTGGAAAATAAACTTCTTTTTGAGTTTGACCTTTTTCTATAATTGGATAAACTAAAAAATCATTTCCCCAAAGGTAACCGTCTGATTTTGAAAGTAATTCTTTGTTGTTTGGTTCATTAAAAAACAATGGTCGCATTAAAGGTGTTCCTTCTGTAGTATTTTCAAAAGCTAAATTGTAATTGTAAGGCAGTAATTGATAGCGTAATTCGACAGCTTTTTTAGCAATTTCTCTCGTGTCAACGTCTTTATAAGCCACTTCTGAAGCTACATCTTCTTGAGCGTGCGGACGAAAAATTGGGTTGAAAACACCATATTGCAACCAACGTAAATACAATTCGTTGTCAAAATAATCTCCAGCAAAACCACCTAAATCACTGTGCATATATGCCATTCCTTGCATTCCCATTTGAAGCGCAATTTCCATTTGGCTTTGTAATCCACCCCAACTTCTTGAAACATCTCCACTCCACGGAATCATCCCAAAACGTTGACTTCCAGAATATCCAGAACGCATTAAAATAAAAGGGCGTTGATTAGAAAAATCTTTTTTGTAACCATCAGCAATTAACTTTGCCCAATTGTGTCCGTAAACGTTGTGAATTTCATCGGCAGTTCCTGCAAAGGTATTGGCATAAGAAGGAAAAACTTCAGGTTCACCCAAATCACCCCAAAGTCCGCCAACTCCTTGATTTATTAATCGTTTATAAACATTCCAAAACCATTCTTTTCCTTCAGGTTTGAATACGTCAACAATTCCGGTGTTTCCAAAATAGAAATCCCAAGTAGCAGGTTTTCCATCTTTTAATGTTGCTAAGACTTTTTTGTCAACGGTTTCTTGCCATTTGGAAGATGTTGTTAAAATAAAAGGTTCAGTTATTAAAACTGTTTTTACACCTTTTGCATTCAAATCAGAAATCATTTTATCAGGATTTGGGAAGTTATCTTTATCCCATTCTAGATTTCCCATTGTGCCTTGAACGGTTTTTCCGAACCAATATAAATCTAGAATTATTGCATCGACAGGAATTTTGCTTTCTTCAAATTTACGAATCGTTTTTTCAACTTCTTCTTGTGAATGATAACCAAAACGAGAAGAAAAATTTCCGAATGCCCAACGTGGTGGCAAAGGTTGTTTCCCTGTTAAATCGGTGTAGTTTTTTACTAAATCTTCCCAAGAATTGCCTACAATTACTTGATAGGTTTTTCTACCAGAAATAGTTTCATATTCTAAGGTGTTATCTTTTTTAGAATCTAAATCCAAATATCCAATGGCTTCGTTATCAAAATGAACAGCATATAATTTGGAAGATAAAACTAAAGGAATACAGAAATTCATTAATTCGGCTCGTGTTTCATAACCATATTGTGCTCTGTTGTAAAGTGCTAATTTGTTGCCGCGACGATTCATTCCTAAAGCTCTTGCGCCACCACCATAAAGTACTTCGTCGGATGAAATATTGAATTGTAAAACTTCAGTAGAATCGGCTGTAATGTTTCCTTTTACATTATCTAAAGGAATATGTTTACGTTTTAAATAACCTGATTTTTCAGAAATAATTTCTAGGTTATTATTTAAATAGGATATTTTGAATGGTATTTTTTGAATAACGACCTTCAAATTACTTGATTTGGAACTGCATTCAACTGAGTTTTTATTCTCTTTGAAAGAAATGTTTTTCAATTTATTTTTTAATACAACTGCATATGATGGATTGTAATTTTTTTCTCCTTTTGGTGTAAATGAAGTTTCAATAATTTTATCATTTAGAAAATTTATTAAATAATTTCCATCTGAAACTTTAACCGAAAATCCACTTGAAAGTTTTTCAATTTTAATGAATTTTCTATCTGCATTTTGAGCAAATGAAATTGACGTTATTAAAAATAATAAAACAATTTTTTTCATATTTTTATTTTTTGAACCATTAAGATATTAAGAAAAATTAAGTCAATTCTTAACGGTTTATTTAATTTTTTGAACCATTAAGATAGTATAACTAATGTAGTAATCTTAATGAAACTTAATACTTTAATGGTTTAACTTTATCTCCCAAACATAAATTCAACAGGAATATTAATTCGTTTTTGCCAAGAAGCTTCCGAATGGTTTTCTCCTTCAAATTTAAGACTTTTATAATTTTCTGTTGTATATCCTTTGGATTGTAATACTTCATCAACACGATATTCATACTTTAAATAACTCGCGTCAAGTGTTTCTGTTCCGTAATCGAAATAGATTTTATGATTTTTTGGATCAGGTAAATTTTTCTGCATATAAGTAAAAAAGCTTTCCGGAATAGGATTGTTTTCAAAATCACGAAATCCAACCCAATGCGTTGATAGACAACTCGCTTTTCCAAATACATTTGGATATTCACAAATGGCATACATCGAAATCAATCCGCCCATACTTGAACCCATAATTCCGGTATGTTCAGCATCAGTGTAGACAGAATAATTTTGATCGATATAAGGTTTTAATTCCGTAACAATAAATTGAAGATAGTTATCAGAATTTATCTTTTTGTCATCAAATGGGAATTTTGCCTTTTTTACTTCTGTTTGAATTTGTTCTTGAATTTCTTTTGATAGTAATTGATAAGGTTTGTTTGGATATAAATCCATATGACGCAAGTTTGGAATGTTCCAAATGGCAACAACAATAATATCTTGAATTTTATTTTCAGAATTCAATTTTGAAACTACTTCATCAACCATCCATTCTTGTTTGTTCCAAGTTGAAGAGGCATCAAATAGCATTTGTCCGTCGTGCATATACAAAACGCTGTATTTTTTATCTTTAGAATAATTGGATGGCAACCAAACATCAACGGTTCTCGGAACAATGAATTTTGTTGGAAAACTATCAATTCGATTGATAATTCCTTCAATTTTTTCTTTGTTAATGATTTGATGACTTTCAATTTTGCTTTGAGCAAATGAAAATGTAGCGGTTAATAAGATTAAAAGTATTTTTTTCATTTTACTTCAATTCTAAAATTAAAACTGATTTTCCTTCAATTTCAATATCATTTTTTAAATCAAATGATTTATCAGTAAGGACATCTTTTCCTGAAGTATTGTTCTTGATACTTTCTTTAAAGTGATTAATGTTCATTTTTTGTTTTTCAACACTATTATTCATTATGACCATTACACTTTCCTTTTCATTATATCTAAAATAAACATAAACATTGTTTTCTGGAATATAGTGAGTTGTTTTTCCAGAATGAATTACTTCTTTATTTTTTCTCCAATTGAAAAGTTTCTTAGTTAGTGCATGATATTTTTCTTGTTCAGCAGTTCTTCCTTCTTTTGTAAACGCGTTTTGTTTATGGTCAGACCATCCGCCAGGAAATTCTCGACGAATATCGCCATCACCAATATTTTTACTTCCAGTCATTCCAATTTCTGAACCATAATACAACTGAGGAATGCCTCGAATAGTAGCAATTAAAGCTATTGTAATTTTGTAATCATCAAATTTTGGATAGATAAAATTGATGCGTTGTGTATCATGATTTTCTGCAAAAACAAACATATTGTTGATGTTTGGATATAAGAAATCATTTGAAAAGGTGTCATAAAATTTGGTTACACCTTCATTCCAATTTTGCTTTTCTTCTTTCAAAACACCTTTTTCTAAAATGGTTTGCAACATAAAATCCATTACAGTAGGGCAATAAGAATTATAGCTTTGAATAGCTGCAATTTTACTGTCTTTTTGCCAATAAGAAATTTGTGCATGAGAATATAACCATGCTTCGGCAGCAATATTGAAATTTGGATATTCGTCAGTTACTGCTTTTGTCCAAAGAGCAATTGATTCTTTATCAGTATAAGGATAAGTATCTACTCTAAAACCATCAAGATTTGCATATTCAATCCACCAAATGGCATTTTGAATTAAATAGTTAAGCACTAATGGGTTTTTCTGATTCAAATCGGGCATTGATTTTACAAACCAACCACTTGTTGCTAAGTTTTTATCAGTTTCAGAGGCATTTGTATCAGAATGTGTTGTGGTTTTAAAATTGGTCTGCTTGAATCCTGGAAATTGATGAAACCAATCGTATGTTGGCATGTCTTTCATCATCCAATGGTTATAACTCCAGTGATTAGTTACATAATCCATGATTAATTTCATGTCGCGATTATGAAGTTCATTACTTAATTTTACATAGTCTTCATTTGTGCCAAATCGTGGATCAATTTTATAAACATCTGATTGACCATAAGTGTGATATGAGCCTCTTTCATCATTGTCTTCACAAAGTGGTGTTGGCCATAAAGTTGTTGCTCCCAAGTCCTTTATGTAATCTAAATTTTTAATCATCCCATCAATATCGCCTCCATAACGTCCATCAATTTTTGTTCTATCTGCTTTTTCAATTACCGATGGATGGCTGTCATTGTTTTGATTTCCATTTGCAAATCTATCAGGCATTAATAAATAAATCATATCAGAGCTATCGAAACTCTTTCTGAATTTAGAATTTTCCTTTCTCGATTTTAAAGAATAGTTTTGAGTAAACGACTTGTTTTTGTTTTTGAAAGTGAAAACTAAATCTTGAGCCGTTGTGTTTTTTGTGTCGATGGTTACGAAAACGTAGTTAGGATTTTCGGTTTTTTGAATACCTTTAATGATAATTCCATTGGAAACGGAAACTTGATTTTCTGCGATATTTTTTCCGTAGAACATTATTTGAATATCAGAATGTTCCATGCCATTCCACCAAAAAGGAGGTTCAACTCGGTCAACTTGAGCAAACGAAATAGAAGTGATTAGCAAAAAGAAGATTACTTTTTTCATATTTTAACCATTAAGATATTAAGATTCATTAAGATTTATTTGTCATCAAGCATTCTATAATAATCGTTCACGAAGGGCTTTGTTGATTTTGTAATATTTGTAGTTTTAAAATTGATTAATAATCCTTGTGGGACTTTTAAAATATTCATGTAAGTTAAAATTATTGCTTCATGAATAGGTTCAAATTTATCTACAGTTTTAAGTTCAATGACTACACAATCGTTAACCAATAAATCAAATCGATATTCTTTTTCTAATATCAATTCATCATATTCTATTTTAATAGGAACTTGTTGTTTGACATCAAATCCTTTTTTTAATAATTCATATTTTAAACATTCTTCGTATATACTTTCTAACAAACCAGGACCAAGTTTTTTATGAACTTTTATGGCACAACCCACAATTTCGTAGGATAGTTGTGTTATTTCTTTCTTAGTCATTTTGAATATTTTTTATAAATCATAAAGGTATTAAGAAAATTAAGAAAAAAACTTAATGAAACTTAATACCTTAATGGTTGAATTTATAAAATAGTTTAAAAAAAATTATACTGTTACCAAACTATTCGGCTCCACCAAAACTTCTTTTCCATTCACGAAAACAGATATCTCTTTGCTTCCTTCTAATGAAAATTTCGTTTCATTTTGTTGCACTTCAACTTTTAAAATTTGATTTCTGAAGTTTATTTTGAACGAATAACCTTGCCATTGTGAAGGAATTTTTGGTTCAAAATGTAAGGTGTCGTTTTTAACTCTCATTCCACCAAAACCTTCTACAATACTCATCCAAGTTCCGGCCATTGATGTGATGTGACAACCTTCTTCTACTTCTTTGTTGTAATCATCTAAATCTAAACGAGAAGTTCTTAAGTAGAAAGTGTATGCTTGTTCCATTCTATCAAGAGTTGCTGCTTGAATAGAGTGAACGCAAGGTGAAAGCGAACTTTCATGAACAGTAAATGGTTCGTAAAAATCGAAATGTTTTTCTAATTGTTCTTTGGTAAAATGATCTTCAAAGAAATAAAAACCTTGTAAAGTATCGGCTTGTTTTATGTATGGCGAACGCAAGATTCTATCCCAAGACCATTTTTGATTTATAGGACGTTGGCTTTTATCTAAATCGTGCACTTTTACCAATTCTTTATCTAAGAAGCCATCTTGTTGTAAGTAAACATCATGTTCTTTTGAGTAAGGAAAATACATATTATCAGCAACTGCTTTCCAATGTGCGATTTCTGCATTATCCAAATTCACTTTACTCATTATTCGAGAATAATCTGAAGTATATTCTTTTTCTACCTTATTAATTTGTTCAACGGCATAATCGATACACCATTTGGCTAAATAATTAGTATAGAAATTATTATTCACATTATTTTCATATTCATTCGGACCAGTTACTCCAAGAATCACGTATTGATTTCTGTAAGTAGAGTAGGTTGCTCTTTGGTGCCAAAAACGTGCAATTCCGATAAGAACTTCTAATCCTTTTTCAGGAATATAAGAGTAATCTCCTGTGAATCTATGATAATTAAATATCGCAAAAGCAATCGCACCGTTTCTATGAATTTCTTCAAAAGTGATTTCCCATTCGTTATGACATTCTTCGCCATTCATAGTAACCATCGGATACAAAGCGGCTCCGTTTTTGAAACCTAATTTACCTGCATTTTCAATCGCTTTATCCAATTGATTGTATCGGTAAGTCAATAAATTTCTTGCTACTTGTTGGTCTTTGGTTGCCATATAGAAAGGAATGCAATAAGCTTCGGTATCCCAATACGTAGAACCACCGTATTTTTCACCTGTAAATCCTTTTGGACCAATATTTAAACGAGAATCTTTTCCTAAATAGGTTTGGTTTAATTGGAAAATGTTGAAACGAATTCCTTGTTGAGCTTTTACATCACCATCAATAGTAATGTCGCTCATTTCCCAAATTTTTGCCCAAGCTTGAATCTGATTTTCTTTCAAATTTGAGTAACCAATTTTCAAACCTTCGGCAATAACATTTTGAGCAGCAACTTGTGTGTTTTCATGATTTAATGAAACCGTATAACCACCTAATTTTTGAATTGTAGCAGTTTGTTCTTTAGCTACATTTATTTCATACGAAAATTGAACTTTTTCGTTGTTTTTTTCAATATTAATAGGTGAAGCATTTACGTTGGAACCGTTCAACAGAATTGTATTTTGCATAAAAGTTGTTGCTGTAAAATGCGTTTTGAAAGTCCTAGCTGTAACAAATGCTTCATTATTTGAATGTTGAACGTTCAATGGTTCCCAGAATTTCTCTTCCCAGTTAGCATCTTCGTTGTGAACGCCGGCATCAATATAAGGTTTGTAAACAATTTTGGCATTACCATTTAATGGAGTGATCTCAAAATTAATCACACCTAGTTCGTCAATATCTAATGACAGAAAACGAGTTACTTTAACCGAAATTTCTAGTCCGTTTTGCAGTGTAGCAGAGAAAGAACGATAATAAATACCTTCTTTCATATTCAACTCACGTTTAAAATTGGCAACAGTTTTGCACTTAGCCAAATCAAAAACTTCATTGTTTATTTCAATGTCAATTCCAATCCAATTTGGAGCATTTAATACTTTTGCAAAATATTCAGGGTATCCATTTTTCCACCAACCCACTTTTGTTTTGTCAGGATAATAAATTCCTGCAATATAGCTTCCTTGAAATGTTTTGCCTGAATAGTATTCTTCAAAATTGGCACGTTGTCCCATAGCACCGTTTCCGATACTGAATAAACTTTCAGACGATTTTACTCTTTCTGCATCAAATCCTTCTTCAATGATGGACCAATTGTCTGCTTTGATATAATCTTGGTTCATTTTTATTTTAAGTTTAAAAGTTTAGAGGTTTAAAGTTTAAAAGTTCATTGTTAAACTTTTAAAACATCTATGCTCTATGTTCTATTCTCTTTTTTCTAATTTATCAATGATTCAACGAATGAAACATCAATAAATGTAAAATCTTTAAATATATATTTTGCTTCGTGTAATGTTGCTGCTTCACCAATTCCAATGCTGGTCATATTTGCAATATTAGCGGCTTGAATTCCTGCAACTGAATCTTCAAAAACAATTGAATTTTCATTGGTTGCACCTAATTTTTTTGCTGCTTGAAGAAATACTTCTGGATCAGGTTTTGCATTGGAAACATCATTTCCATCAACGATTGCATCAAATAGATTTAGAATCCCTGTTTTTTCTAAAATTGGTCTTGCGTTTTTACTTGCAGAACCTAATGCAATTAGTTGATTTTTATCTTTTAAATAGTGCAATACAGGAAGTACACCTGGTAAAATTTCACTTTCATCAATATCTACCAAATAGGATAGATAATCTTCGTTTTTTTGAATAAGCCATTTGTTTTTGTCTTCTTGAGAAGCTTGAATTTCTCCAAGCTCTAAAATAATATCAAGAGAACGAACGCGACTCACTCCTTTTAATTCTTCGTTATGTTCGGGTGTAAATTCGATGCCTAGTTCTTGAGCTAATTTTTGCCACGCCAAAAAATGATATTTTGCTGTGTCAACAATTACTCCGTCAAGGTCGAATATAAATGCTTTTTTGTTATTCATTTAGATTAATTTTCGATTCGTCATTAATTGTCAAAGCAATTATTCCGGCAAGAATCATTGATGATCCGCCAATTAATAAAGCGTAAATCGGTTCACTGTTAAAAAATCTGGACACTAAAAATCCTAAAATTGATGCGGCAACTAATTGAGGAATTACAATAAAAAAGTTAAAAACTCCCATGTAATAACCCATTTTGCTTGAAGGTAATGAACCAGAAAGCATTGCATAAGGAATTGATAAAATACTTGCCCAAGCAATACCAACTCCAATCATTGGAAGCCATTCCATTGTGAAAACTGTTGGTTCAGAAATAAAATAAACAGAAATTAAACCTAATCCTCCGCAAACTAATGCAATGAAATGGGTGAATTTTCTACTTGTATATTTTGCTAATAATGGTAAAAGAAAAGCTGCTAGTGCTGCAATTAAATTATAATTTGCAAACATTTCGCCAACTTGATTTGCGCCAATGTTGTATGCTTCAGAAGTTGTATCTGTTGTTTTGTAAATGTGTTGTGTAACGGCAAGTGTCGTGTAAATCCACATTGAAAAAAGTGCAAACCATGAAAAGAATTGAACCCAAGCCAATTGTTTCATGATTTTTGGCATAAACTGAAAATCATTCATGATAGTAACAAAACCATTTTCAGTTTTACTAGCTTTTTGCATCAAGCCAGAAATTAACATAGCTATTCCGCCAAGACCAATTAGTCCAATAGAAAGAACGTATAAATCTTTTTTCAAGTCATAATTATAAATGGCAAAAGAGAATAATGCACTTATAACTAAAAATAATAATCCTTTACTTAAATGTGATTTACCATTAGCTAAAAACCATTCTTTTGAATGCGTTTCTTTTTGGTAAGTTTCTTTGTTATGGTTTTCAAAAGCTTCTAACTCTTCAGGTGAATATTCTTTAGAAGTTAAAACTGTCCATAAAACTGTTACAAGAAAAGCAATTCCACCAAAATAAAATGAATATTTAACTGAGTCTGGAATGATTCCCAATGGCGCTGTATTGCTTACTCCAAAATGAGTAAAAATTAATGGAAGTTTAGAAGCAAAGTAAGCACCAATTCCAATAAAGAAACTTTGCATAGCAAAACCTGTAGTTCTTTGTGAATCAGGTAAATTGTCACCTACAAATGCACGAAAAGGTTCCATTGAAACATTTATTGATGCATCCATAATCCATAACATACCTGCCGCAAACCATAACATAGGAGAATTTGGCATTATAAACAAAGCGGCTGAAGCCAAAATTGCACCAGCAAGAAAATAAGGTTTTCTTCGGCCCAATTTAGTCCATGTTCTATCTGAAAAATATCCGATAATTGGCTGAATTATTAATCCAGTCATTGGAGCGGCAACCCAAAGAATTGGTATGTCATCAATTTCTGCACCAAGTGTTTGAAATATTCTACTTACATTAGAATTCTGAAGGGCAAAACCCATTTGTATCCCTAGAAATCCGAAACTCATGTTCCAAATTTGCCAGAAACTTAACTTACGCTTTTCCATTATCGTAATTTATTGATTAGAAATACGATAAGCGCGATGCTTATCAAAACTTATTTTTTGTTTTCGAAGTAAAAAGTATAAGCTTTGATTCGGTAAAGATATTTAAAAATTTCAGATTTCAGATTTCAGATTTCAGAAATTTGAATAAATGAGTAACGAAAACGTTTTTTTGTTGATAAAATTTTTGAAGTTATTTTGTAGATTCTCTCTCAACTAGCTCGGTTTCAATTACTTCTGTTTTGTATTGTTCCTCGTAATCTTCTTCTTCGATTTCAAGTTTTTCGAGAAGCATTCTTGCTGCTTTTTCACCCATTTTTACACCATTTTGACTAACAGTAGTAATGGAAGGTGAAGAATATTTAGAGATAATTCCATCGGTAAAACCAATTACAGAAACATCATTTGGAACTGATTTTCCTAATCGTGTCGCAACTTTAATTGCGGTTACTGCAAAAATTTCGTTTACTGCGAAAATAGCATCTAAGTCATTGTTTAGTACTAAGTTTTCGATTTGATTTTCAAAGTTGTCGGTATCTTCTATTTTAACAATTAAATTTTCATCCACTTTAAGATCATTAGTTTTTAAAGCTTTGATGTAACCTTCAGTTCTTAATTTCCCAACACTAACATAATCTACGGTTGTTAATAACGCAATTTTTTTAAATCCTTTATCGATTAGAAATTGAGTTGCGTTGAAAGCAGCTAAGTTGTCGTCAATAATTACTTTGTCGCAAAGAATATCGTTTGTAATTCTATCAAACATTACTACTGGCATTCCTTGACTAATTACTTCTGTAATATGATGAAAATCTCTTTTTTGTTGGGTTTCTTTTGATAATGACATGATGAATCCGTCAATGCTTCCATTGGCTAACATTTCCATGTTAATTACCTCTTTATCAAATGATTCGTCAGAAAGGCAAACAATTACATTGTATCCGTTTTCATTAGCCACATGTTCAACACCACTAATTACAGTTGCAAAAAAATGATGAATAATTTCAGGGATTATTATGCAGATAGTTTTAGATTTTCTATTCTTTAAACTTAAAGCAATATTATTGGGTTTGTAGTTGTATAATTTAGCAAAAGCTTGTACTTTTTGACGGGTATCTTCACTTATTTCCGAGCTGTCTCTTAATGATTTTGAAACTGTTGAAATTGATACATCTAATTCCTTGGCAATTTGCTTTAAAGTGACTTTTCTTCTCATTATGTGATTTTGATAAATGTTTAATTTTCAATAAAGATATATTTATTTTTTTATACTATCAATTTTGTAACAAAAAATATGAAATATTCAGAAAGTTTTCAACACGAAAACGTTTTCGGTAACATTATATTAAGGTGTCATTTTTTTATCTGAAAATTTATCTTAAATTTAACATTCGAAGTTAAAGTATAAGCAAAAAACAAATTTATTAACCTAAACAAAATGTATGAAAACAATTTATAAAAAGTTGTTATTTTTATTGCTAATGCTCCCATTAAGTGTTTTGGCTCAAACCACTGTGGAAGGAGTTGTTGTTGATTCAAAATCAAATCAACCGATTCCAGGAGTAAATGTAATTGTTCAAGGTACCCAAGTGGGTACATCAACTGATTTTGATGGAAAGTTTAAATTAACCAAAATTAAAAATGGAGACAAATTAGTGTTTTCTTTTATTGGTTACAAAAACGAAACCATTACTTTCGCTGGTCAAAAATCTATTGCTGTTTCTATGACAGAAGAGGCTAACGTATTACAAGAAGTTGTAGTACAAGTTGGTTATGGAGCTGTTAAGAAAAAAGATGCTACAGGTGCTGTAGATTTATTAACAACAAAAGATTTCAACAAAGGATTTAATTCAAACACTGAATCTTTATTAAATGGTCGTGTTGCCGGTGTTGTTGTAACACAAGGAGGTCGTCCAGGAGATGGCGCTGCTATTAGAATTCGTGGTGGAGCTTCACTTCAAGCTTCTAACGACCCTTTAATTGTGTTAGATGGATTGCCAATTGATGGAAATTTACAAACAATTAATCCAAATGATATTGAGAACATATCAATCTTAAAAGATGCATCTGCTACTGCGATTTATGGTAACAGAGGATCTAATGGTGTTATTTTGGTTACTACTAAAAAAGGAGCAAAAGGAGCTTTAAAGGTTTCTGTTGGAACTACTTTTACAGTTAATACTTTAGCAGAAAAAATCAACACTACTTCAGCTGCTGATTTTAGAAGTTTTATGACTAATCCTGCTAATATTGCTCAATACAACATTGCGCCTTCTAGATTGGCTAGATTAGGTAATTCTAATACAGATTGGCAAGAAGAGATTTTCTCAAATTCTGTTTCTATTGATAATAATGTAGGTTTGAGAGGAGCTTTGTTTGGTAAATTACCAACATCGTTTACTTATGGTCATACTTATATACCTGGTATTTTAGAAACTTCTAAGTTTGATAGAACAACCGCATCACTTAGATTAAATCCGTCTTTATTTAAAGATCATTTAAAAATTGCAATTAATGGTAACTTTTCTGTTGTAAAAGAAAGATTTGCAGATGAAGGAGCAATTAGTAGTGCTATTAATTTTGATCCAACTCAACCTGTTACAGTTAATAATCAACAATTTGGAGGTTATTTTGAGTGGTTAGATGGTTCTAATAATCCTAACTTCTTGGCAACAGACAACCCAGTTGCTGCTTTGCAACAAAGAAATAACCAAACAAAAAGATACCGTTACTATGGTAATGTACAATTAGATTATAAATTACATTTCTTGCCTGAGTTAAAGTTTACAGTTTTAGCAGGTATCGATAGAGAACAATCAAAAGGAAGAAATGAATTAAGTGCACAAAGTATTAATGGATTTTTCAATGGCACTAATAATTTAGGAAGATATAGCGAGTTTTGGAACAACAGAACCAATACAGCGCTTGATGCCTATGTAAATTATACTAAAGCTTTTGGAAAATTAAATGTTGATGTTACTGCAGGTCATACTTATTATGAGAGAAATAATGTTGGTTACGGTTCAGGAGAATTAAGAAATCCTGCTAATGTTATCAATTCTTTAAATACATTTACAAGTCCTGTTAGTAAGTTAGAATCTTACTTCGGAAGAGCTAATGTAGGTTTTGACAATAAATACCTATTAACATTAAACTTAAGAAATGATATCACTAACAACTTCTTCAAAGATGTAAGATCTGGAATATTCCCAGGAGCTGCATTTGCTTGGAATGTTTCTAACGAAAGCTTCTTGAAAGATAGTAAATCTTTAACTAACTTAAAATTAAGATTAGGATGGGGAGTTACAGGTCAACAAGAATTATCAACTAGTTTCTCATACATACCTCAATATGTAGCAGGAAATCCACAAGCACAATATCAATTCGGAAACACATTTGTAACAACAGTTAGACCTTCATTTTATTCTAACACCGTTAAATGGGAAGAAACTACTACTTACAATGCAGGTTTAGATTTTGAATTATTCAGAAAAGTAAAAGGTACTTTAGATGTTTATCAAAAAGAATCTAAAGACTTATTAGCATTTGTTGCTTATCCTGATGGAGCAAATTTAACAAATTTTGGACCAAGAAACTTTGGTAACTTAGAGGTTAAAGGTATTGAGCTTGGTTTGAATTTTGATGTTTTAAAATCTACTGATTTAAATTGGAATATTAATTTCAATGCAAATTACCAAGACAGAAAAATTACTGCTACTGCACTTGATGGAACAGCGTCTCCAGGTTTCTTTACAGGAGGAATTAGAGGAGGTGTTGGTAACACAATTCAAATTAATTCAACAGGTTTTGCTCCAAATGCATTTTATGTATATGAGCAAGTTTATGGAACAGATGGTAAACCATTAGAAGGTGTTTATGTTGATAGAAATGGAGATGGTTTAATCACACCAAAAGATATGTACCAATACAAACAACCTTATGCTGATTTTACATTTGGTTTAATGTCTACATTTAATTATAAAAAATGGGATATGTCAATGTCTTGGAGAGCAAGTTTAGGAAACTATATCTATGATAACAATGGTTCATCTTATGGTTATTTAGACAACTCAATTAGTCAAATTACACCATTAAACAATATTAACCCATCTTTCTTTGAAACAGGATTCGTTAATGAAGGAAATAATAGATATTTCTCAGACCATTATGTTAAAGACGCTTCATTTATTAAGTTAGATAATATTAGTTTTGGATATAGCTTTGCAGAGCCATTCGGTAATGCAACTACTGCTAGACTAAGTTTTGGTGTACAAAATGCACTTATCATTAGTAAATACAAAGGTTTAGATCCTGAAATTTTATCTGGTATTGATCAAACAATTTACCCAAGAGCGAGAATGTTTGTACTTGGATGTAATGTAAATTTTTAAATAAAAAGTTATGAAAAAAAGTAGAATTATTAAAATGTTAGTTCTTTCAGTTGTGACCATTTTATCAATGACGTCATGTACTAAAGAACTAGATAAAATCGAAATTGATGAGGACATCTATTCATCAGAAGTATTTTATCAAGATGAAGCTTCTTACAAGCAGTTTCTTGCAAAACTTTATGCTGGTTTAGCTGTTTCTGGACAACAAGGTCCAGCAGGTAATTCTGATATTGCAGGAATTGATGAAGGATTTGGACAATATTTGAGAGCTTATTGGGTAATGAATGAAATTACTACTGACGAAGCAATTATTGCTTGGGCAGATGGTAACTTACCTTCACTAAACAATCATACATGGGCTTCAAATAATGAGTTTATTTATGCAATGTTTTCACGTTGTATGTATCAAGTATCTCTATGTAATGAGTTTTTAAGACAAACTACAGCAGATAAATTGAACAGTAGAAATGTGTCATCAGCTACTCGTGCTCAAATTGTTAATTTTAGAGCTGAAGCTCGTTTCTTGAGAGCTTTCTCATATTGGCATTTAATGGATATGTTTGGTAACGTTCCATTTACTACAGAAAATGATGCTGTTGGATTCAGTTTTCCACAACAACAAAGCAGAGCTTATATATTTGACTTTATTGTAAGTGAGTTAAATTCAATTGATGCTGATTTATTAGCATCAGGCTCAAACGAATTCGGTAGAGTTGATAAAATCGCTGGTAAAATGTTATTAGCAAAAGTTTATTTGAATGCTCAAGTATACATCAATCAAAACAAATTTGCAGAAGCTTCAGCAGCTTTAACTCCTGTATTGAGCTCAACTTATTCTATCAACACAAGTTCAAGCTATGGAAAAGTATTTATG
The DNA here is from genome assembly GCA_013298525.1 of Flavobacteriia bacterium. Lineage (GTDB taxonomy): Bacteria > Bacteroidota > Bacteroidia > Flavobacteriales > Flavobacteriaceae > Flavobacterium. The sequence goes on along the minus strand of JAAFHW010000008.1, from coordinate 24,214 downwards.
GCAGACAATGATAGTAATGGTTCTCAAAGTGAGATGATTTTCCCTATTAGATATAGTGGATTGAATACACAAACTTATGGAGGAACAACTTTCATAACTCACGCAGCAGTTGGTGGTTCTATGAATCCTTCTAACTTTGGTATTAATGGAGGTTGGTTCGGTTTAAGAACAAGACCAGAATTTGTAGCTAAATTTGCAGGAGATCCAAGAGGAATGTTCTATACATCAGGACAGTCTCTGTCTATTGGTAATATTGGTAATTTTGGAGATGGTTATGCTGTTCAAAAATTCAAAAATATTAAATCAACAGGTGGTGCAGGATCTGATGTATCTGGGAACTTTGTAGATATTGATTTCCCTGTATTTAGATTAGCAGATGCTTATTTAATGTATGCAGAGTTAGCAGCAAGAGGACAAGGAAGTACTTCACAAGCAGCTACTTATGTAAATACATTGAGAACTAGAGCTGGAGGTTCTGCAACTGTTGTTGCTGGAGATATTAATCTAGACTTTGTACTTGACGAAAGAGGTCGTGAATTATACTGGGAAGGACACAGAAGACAAGATTTAATTCGTTTTGGTAAATATACTGGAGGAGTTTATAATTGGCAATGGAAAGGTGGAGTTCAAGCTGGAACAAGTATTAATGATAAATTTAAAATTTTCCCAATACCAGCTACTGCAATTGGTTCTAACCCAACTTTACAACAAAATCCTGGTTATTAATTATAACAAAATATCCTCGGAAATGGTAAATCATTTCCGAGGAATTTAAAATAGAAAATTATGAAAAAAATATTTTTAAGTTTAATTTTATTGGCAGGAACATTGACATCAATTGTTTCTTGTAGTGATGAAAAATTAGATCCACAGGCTTCGTCTAGTTCAATTAATATGACTTCACCAACAGGAGGAAGTTTTGTTTTAACTGGTACAACGGCTGGTAATAATGCTTTTACAGCTAAGTGGACTCCTGCAGAGTTTGGGTTTTCTTCATCAGTTACTTATTCATTGCAAGCTGTTAAGAGTACAGAAAGTTTTTCTAATTCTTCACAAGCAATTGTGTTAGGAACTTATAGCTCTGATGCAGACCTAAATGAAAAAACAGTTACACAAAGAATTTTGAATAACTTGTTACTAAGTGCAGGAGGTTCAATAGGAACTTCAGGTAGTTTTAAATTAAGAATTATCGGAAAACCATCAACTCAACTTTCAAGTTCAACTAATGGTGTTAGTGCAGTTTCTAATGAAGTAACTATTACAGCAACTCCTTATGATACTTTTGATGAATTTGAAAGATTATATGTGCCAGGTGGATATCAAAGTGCTAGTGGTTATGGAAATGATTGGTCTCCTGATAATGTAAATGTAGCTAAATTATTTTCTGCTGGAAACGATGGAAAATATGAAGGTTTTGTTTGGATGGATGTTGCTAGTCCAGCATTTAAACTTTGCCCTGTTCCAGCATGGTCTGGAGATAAAGGAGATATTGCTGAAAACCCAAATACTTTTACAACTTTAGTTCAATCTGGAGGAAAAGATATTAAACCAACTGATGGTGCTGGAACTTACTTCTTAACAGTAAATTGGAATTCTAATACTTATTCAATAGGTAAAAGACAAGTAGCAATTATTGGTCAAGCTACACCAAATGGTTGGGGTTCGCCAACTTATTTAACTTTTGATGAAAATCCTTCATCTCCATATTATCAAATGTATACTCTAAATTTAGCTTTAACTAATGATGAGTTTTTAATTCGTTTAAAAGATGATTGGTCTGTAAAAATGGGAACATTATCAGGTAATACTGAAAATACTACTACAGGTGGTCAATACAAAATAAAATTGAATGGAGGAAACATGAAAGTTCCTGCAGCAGGTAATTATAAAGTAGTTTTAGATATTAGAAATTCTGCTAATTACAACTTGAGGTTAATGCCGCAATAATAAAATAAATTTATAACACATTCTCGTTTTATTTTAATAATTCGGGAATGTGTTTTTTAATTCAAATCTACGCTATGAAAAGATTTTTACTATTATGCTTACTATTTCCAGTTATTGTTTTTGCACAACAACAAACAGTAACTTATACTATTGCACCCACAGTTTTTGAAGAAAATCAATCAATTACTATTACTTTTAATGGAAGTAGTATTAATGAGTCAACATGGGGTGTGGCCAATAACGCACTATACCTTTGGGCTTGGAGCTTTGATGCTAGTGACGCTAACATTCAAGATTGTCCAACAAATGGAGCATGGACAAGTTCTAGTGAAACTAATAGACTTACTTATAATTCGGGTCCTGATACTTATACAATAACATTTGTACCAAATACTTTTTACAACAGAACAGGTATTGGTAAGATAGGTTTTTTAATTAAAGCTAAAGATGGAACTGGGGATAAAAAATCTCAAGATATCACTTCTGAAGTCGGTGCTTTTCAAATGTCTTTAATATCTCCAATTGAAAATAGTAATACAATTATCAATTCAGGAGCCAATGTAAGTATTGTAGCTTCAAACACAGGTGGTAATGCTACTTATTCTGTTACGGCTAATGGTGTTCCAATTTCATGTTCAACTGCACCAACATCATTTTTTACTTGTGGTGACACAAATGTGACCACAACTAAAGTATATGTTGTTTCAGCAACATTAGGAACAACAACAGTTACTAAAAGATTTACAGTAATTGTCAATCCGGGAATTATTAGCTCTCCTTTAGATGCAGGCTTTGTAGACGGAATCAACTATGATCCTTCAGATGACACTAAGGCAACTTTGGTATTAAATGCACCATTTAAAGATTTTGTATATGTGGCAGGAAGTTTCAATAATTGGTCACCTACAGCTGCATACGCTATGAAAAAAGATCCTACTACAGGTAAATTTTGGTTAGAGTTATCTGGTTTAACGTCTGGTCAAATATATGCTTATCAATATTGGGTTTGTGATAATACAAGCAGACCAGCAAATTCTCCAGCAATTGTTAAAACCGCAGATCCATATTCTAAATTAGTATTATCTCCTTTTGATGATCCAGAAATTATTTCACTTGGTGCTTTTCCAGGACTTCCTGTATATGCATCTATTGCGCCTGGTCAAGAGAGAGAAGTTACTGTTCTTCAGACAGGATCTAATACTTTATTCACTTATAATTGGAGTAGTGCTACTACAAATTTTGTTAAGCCAAAAAAGAAAGATTTAGTTTTTTATGAGGTATTAGTTCGTGATTTTGATGCAAATAGAACTTATCAAGATTTAATTAATAAAATCGATTATTTTAGAAATCTCAAAATCAATGCAATCAAAATAATGCCAGTAATGGAGTTTGAAGGAAATATGAGTTGGGGTTACAATACCGTTTTTCATATGGCTTTAGACAAACGTTATGGTCCACCTGTTAAACTTAAAGAATTTATTGATTTGTGTCATCAAAATGGAATCGCAGTTATTTTAGATTTAGCGTTAAATCACGTTTTTGGTCGATCTCCTCTTGAAAGAATGTGGATGTTAGATTCTGATAATGATGGATGGGCTAATTCTACTGGATCGAGAGTGTCATCTGAAAATCCTTATATAAACCAAGATGCTATGCACTCTTATAGTGTTGGAAGTGATTTAAATCATTTTAGAGAACCAGATAATTTAACAAATGCTTATTCAGTTGCTACAATAAAATATTGGATTCAAGAATTTAAAATTGATGGATATAGATGGGATTTAACCAAAGGTTTTACACAACAGTGCCCATCAAACGTTGCCGGTGGACAAGAGGCTTGTACCAATGGATATCGTTCAGATAGAGTAGCAAAAATGAAATGGTATGCTGACAAACAATGGGAAGTTGACCCTAATTTTCTTGTGATTTTTGAACACTTAGGAAATGGCGGATCATACACAGAAGAAGTAGAATGGGCAAATTATCTTCGTTCAGGTGATACTAAAGGTATTATGCAATGGAGAAAAATGACAGATCCATATGCAGAATTGTTAAAAGGTAACTTTGCTGATATTTCAGGAATTGCTGATGCCACAGATAGATTTATTGGTTATGCGGAAAGTCATGATGAAGAAAGAGTTGCATTTAAAGCATTTAATGAAGCAGGACAAACACAAGGAAATCTTACAAAGGTGCATCAAAGACTTCAGGCTATGGGTTCAGTTCTTTTTCTGGTTCCTGGGCCAAAAATGATTTGGCACTTTGGAGATCTTGGTTGGAGTAATTCATTATGGACATGTAATAATGGTGTCGTTTCTTATTCAAATCCTGATTGTAAACTAGATACTAAACCACAACCACAATGGACTGGAAACTGGTTAACAGATACAAATAGAAGTGCTATTTACAATAGTTGGGCAAAAATGATAGACATGAAAAAAACTGAAAATGTTTTTGAAAATGGAACTTATGCTTGGAATATTGGTAATACAGGGCGTCCTAGACTAGATGTTTGGACAAGCCAAACTCAAACCTCTGCTTTAAGTTATGTTTTTGTATTGACTAATTTTTCTGATGCAACTTATAACGTTCCAGGTGGTTTTCCTTTTACAGGATCTTGGGCAAATCTAATGGATAATACTACATTTAATGTTTCAAACGTTAATATGAATATCAGTATTGAGCCAGGAGGATACAGAGTTTTTGGAAATAGAACACTTCTTAATAATGATACATTTGATGCTTTAGATTTTGTAGCGTTGTCTCCAAATCCAGCTTCAACTTATTTCACAATTAATACTTTGGTAGAGAAAGTTCAAATCTATTCTATCACAGGACAATTAGTGAAATCGTTCTCAAGTACTTCAATAAACGATAGTTTTTCAATCGAAGATTTAACTAAAGGTGTTTACATCGTTAAAGTTTCTGATGCAAATAATCGTGAAAAAACTTTGAGATTAATAAAAGAATAATTTTGTTGAGTTAGTTTAAAATAGAATTTTCTAAAAGGCCCTTCATAATTTTGAAGGGTCTTTTTTATACTATAACTTTGCAAAATTATACGTCAATAGTTAAATGAAGAAAATAGTAATAAAATCTTTAAAAATTTTAGGAATTTCAATCGCAATTTTATTGTTAGGAATGTTTCTATTTCCAATAATCTTTCCAGGTAAAATTGAAAAGGAAGTTAAAAGTTTTGCAAATGAAAATCTAAAAGGTGAACTAAATTTTAAAGAAGCAAATCTTTCATTTTTTAATCATTTTCCATCTTTAACTTTGTCGCTTGAAGAGTTTAGTTTAAAAGGTTCAAAGCCATTCAAAAAAGATACTTTAGTTTCTGCAAATGAAATTGCTTTCGGAATCAATCTTAAAGATTTAATCTTTGACGGAAAAGTGACAATTGATGAAATATATCTCTCCGATGCTTTTATGAACGTAAAAGTTAATGAAAAAGGAGAAGCAAACTACAATGTATACGTCTCTGAAAACAAAAAAGTTTCTAAAGACACAGCATCTACAGCTATTCGATTGGATAAAATTTCTATAAAAAATAGTCATTTAGTTTATGATGATAAATCAACAAAAATTTTAATCGATGCTAAAGGATTTAATTATCATGGGAAAGGTGATTTAGATAAAGCTGTATTTGACTTAAAAACCGAAGCTAAAATCGATGATTTTAATTTCACTTTTGGTGAAGAAGAATATCTTAAAAATAAAAAAGTAAATGCTGATTTGATTACAAAAATCAATACCAATTCGCTTTCCTTTATTTTTGAAGAAAATAATTTAAAAGTAAATAAACTTCCAATTGAGTTTATAGGTAAGTTAGATTTCCTGAAAAATGGTTATGATTTAGATTTTAATGTCAAATCTCAAAATAGTAAATTGAATGACTTTTTTACAGCATTGCCACCAGCTTATGTTACATGGTTAGAGAAAACAAAAGTTAAAGGAAGTACAGACTTATTACTTACTCTAAAAGGAAAATATATAGCTTCTACAAATGAAAAACCCGATTTAGCTTTCAATATGAAAATTAGAGAAGGTGAAATCAATCATAAAGAAACACCTCTTCCTGCTTCAAATATATTTTTGAATTTTGACACAAAACTACCTTCATTAGATACAGAAAAATTGAAAGTCAACATCGATTCTATATTTTTTAATGTTGGGAAAGATTATGTAAAAGCGATTATAAAATCAGAAGGTTTATCACGTCCTAAAATAGATGCTAGAATAAAAACAGCATTAGATCTAGCCAAATTAGATAAGGCTATTGGAATCCAAAATATGGATTTGAAAGGGCAATTAAATTTGGATGTCAATTCTAAAGGTGTTTATGATTCAAAAAATAAAATTGTTCCAATAACCAAAGGAAAAGTTTTATTCAAAAATGGTTATATCAAAACAGATTATTACCCTAATCCAATAACAAATATAAATGTTTTAGCTGATGTTTCAGACAATACAGGTTCGTTAAAAGATTTAAAAGTTGCCATAAAGCCAGCTTCTTTCAATTTTGAAGGAAAACCAGTATATGTGACTGCAAATCTAGAAAATCTAGAAAATGTCAAATATGATATAGTCGCAAAAGGCGAATTGGATTTAGCCAAAATTTATAAAGTATTTTCACAAAAAGGCCTTGACTTACAAGGTTACATAAAAGCAGATGTGGCTTTCAAAGGAACTCAAGCTGATGCGGTAGCTGGAAATTACAATAGGTTGAATAATAAAGGAACACTACTTTTAAGAAACATAAAAACTAGTTCCGAATATTTGCCAAAACCATTTGTTATAAAAGAAGGTGAATTTGTTTTCAATCAAGACAAAATGAATTTCAATAACTTCTCTGCTGTTTATGGTCAATCCGATTTTAAAATGGATGGGTATATGCAAAACGTTATTGATTTTGTTCTTTCAGAAAAAGGTGTTTTAAAAGGAAATTTTAACATCAATGCTAACTATATTAATGTAGATGAATTCATGTCTAATTCAGCAAAAAATCAAGCTGAGAACAATCCAACAACAGCTGCGACTGGAGTTGTAATTATTCCACCAAATCTTGATTTGCAATTTAATTGTTTGGCTCAAAAAGTGGATTTTGATGAATTGAAAATGCAAAATCTTAAAGGAAATGTAACAATCAACAACGGAAAACTCCAATTGAAAAAATCTGGTTTTGATATTATTGGTTCCAATGTAAATATGGATGTTATTTACGGAAGCGAATCACCAGAAAAAGCTTTTTTTGAGTTTGAAGTACTGGCTAAAGATTTTGATGTAAAACGTGCTTACAACGAAGTGAAAATGTTCAGGGAAATGGCTTCAGCTGCAGAAAGTGCAGAGGGAATTGTTTCATTAGAATACAAAGTTGGTGGAAAATTGAATAATGCAATGCAACCCATTTATCCTTCATTAAAAGGAGGCGGAACTCTTTCTGTAAAAAATGTAAAGATGAAAGGGTTTAAAATGTTTGGAGCTGTAAGTAAGAAAACAGGTAAAGATGCCATAAAAAATCCTGATTTGTCCAAAGTTAATATTAAAACTACTGTAAAAAACAATATAATTACAATCGAGAGATTCAAATTTAAAGTAGCAGGATTCCGACCAAGGATTGAAGGAACAACAAGTTTTGACGGAAAATTGAATATTAAAATGCGCCTTGGATTACCACCATTAGGAATCATCGGGATTCCATTAACAGTTACTGGTACTCAAGAAAATCCAAAAGTAAAACTCGGAAGAAAAGGAGAGGATATTGAAGAAACAGAATATGATGATACAAATCCTGAAATAGTAAAACCTTAAATAAAAAAAGCATCAAGTTATTATTTGATGCTTTTTTATTTTTCAGATTTTTAAAAACAAAAAACCCGAATATTGCTATTCGGGTTTTGTGGTACCTCCAGGGATCGAACCAGGGACACATGGATTTTCAGTCCATTGCTCTACCATCTGAGCTAAGGTACCTTTACAATTTGGAGCATTACTGCTACTTGATTGCGGGTGCAAATATAGAACGATTTTTAATTTATCCAAAACAATTTTTAAAAAAAATCTATTTGTAACTTTGCAACTCTAAACTTAGAATTATGCTTTTAGTCATCGATGTGGGAAATACACAAATCAAAGCGGCTGTTTTTGAACAGAATACGCTTTTGAAAAAAGAAATAATAGCTTATGAAGACTGGAAAATCTCATTGAAAAAAGTCATAAAAAATTTTTCAGAAATCAGTATTTTAGTTGTAGCATCGGTTGGAAAACTAGAAAAAAATGATTTTTTGACATTAGATTCAGGACTAAATGTTTATTTCATTACTAGAGAAAGTAAGTTTCCTTTTAATAATCTTTATGCTTCTCCATCAACCTTAGGTATCGACAGAATGATTCTTGCATCAGGCGCCGTTCTCCAATTTCCGAAAAAAAACAGATTGGTTATTGATGCTGGAACTTGTATTACCTATGACTTTATTGATTCAAATGATAATTATTTAGGCGGAGCTATATCGCCTGGAATAAGATTGAGATACGAATCATTACACAATTACACCGCAAAATTGCCGTTATTAAAGAGAGAATCTCCTTCAGAAGTTATTGGAAATTCAACGCTACAATCAATTCACTCAGGAGTTATTAATGGAATTTCTTTTGAATTAGATGGATTTATTAACTCTGTTTTAGATAAAAATGATAACTTTATCATAATTTTAACTGGAGGAGACGCAGATTTTTTGGCTGAACGATTAAAAAATACCATATTTGCCAATCCAAATTTTCTTTTAGAAAGTTTGAACCAAACTTTTCAATACAATAACAATGATTAAAAAAATTATAGTAAGCGTTTGTTTACTTTTTTCGCTAGTTTCATTTGCTCAAGAAGGAACATCTTCTCCCTATTCATTCTACGGAATTGGTGATGTTAGATTTAGAGGAACTATAGACACACGTTCTATGGCTGGTTTGTCAATTCTTCCAGATAGTATTCATATCAATCTTCAGAATCCAGCGATGTATTCTAGTTTGAAATTAACTTCTTTCTCAGTTGGAGGTACTTTTTCAGTAAATCAATTGAAAACAAATCAAAAAGACGAAAAAGCACAACGTACCACACTTGATTATCTTGCGATTGGTATTCCTTTGAAAAAATTAGGTCTTGGATTTGGTCTTATTCCTTATTCGTCTGTTGGATACAACATCAAAAATTCAGTTTATGCTCCAGATGGAAGAACGGATAATTATTATAAAGGAACTGGAGGCTTAAATAAAGTTTTCTTTGGTTTTGGTTATCAGTTAGCTAAAAATTTTAGTTTTGGAGCCGATGTGCAATACAATTTTGGTAAAATTGATACTAGAAGTTTGTCGACACAGTTTACTTTAAATTCGTCAAATGAATATGAGCAAGTGCAATTTAGCACTAGAGAAACTAATTCATCGTCTGCTAGTGGAGTAAATTTCAATGCAGGTCTTTCTTACAACACTAAATTATATAAAAATATTTCTCTTTTTTCTAGTTTAACATATACACCAGAAGCAACAATTACTTTGAATAATGAAAGATTTATAGCAATTGTCCAATCCGTTGATGGTGTTGCCGAAGCAATTGTAGGTGATGAAGAAAAAATAACAGTAGCTGACACTAAATTGAAAATGCCTTCTAAGTTTTCTTTTGGAGTAGGTATTGGTGATACAAAAAAATGGATTGTTGGTACAGAACTTACTTTTCAAGGAACAAGTAGCTTTGGTAACAGATTTAATGACATAGATAATGTGTCTTATGAAAATGCAACAAGATTTACTGTAGGAGGTTATTATATTCCAAATTATAAGTCATTTACAAACTACTTCGAAAGAATAGTTTATCGTGGTGGTTTTAGATTTGAAAATACTGGTTTAGTTATCAATAACCAGCCTATAGAAGATGCAGCAGTAACACTTGGATTAGGTTTACCTTTAAGAGGAGCTTTCTCAAATGTAAATGTAGGCTTCGAGTTAGGAAATAGAGGAACTCAAAAAGGAGGATTAGTTAGAGAGCATTATATGAACTTTAGCATTGGATTATCTCTTAACGATAGATGGTTCCAAAAAAGAAAATACGATTAATTTTAAATCTCAATTAGCATGAAACGTAAATTAATTATTCTATTAATGATTTTTGCATTCCAATTTGGAAATGCTCAAGAAACGAATTGTGCAGATAAAGAAAATAAACTTGCGAAGTACTTATCAGAAAATGATTATGTAAAAGCCAAAGAAGTTTGGAACGACATAAAAATGACTTGTCTTACTTCAAGCGAAAAGTCTTTCCAACTAGGATTACAATTACAACAATATAACATCGAGATTGCTTCAAGAGAAGATAAAGAAAAAGAAGTTCGTGAAATCTTAGGTTTGTTTAAATTATACGACAAAACATTCCCAAACAATAGTAATGGGAACTTTGAGAAAAGCGCAATGGCTTTGTACTTAAACAAAGTTGGAACCAATAACGAAATCTATAGCTTATTAGATCAAGCATTTGAATTGCAGAAAAAAACATTTCAAAATCCAGAGGCAATTTTTGTTTACCTTCAGTTGTATGTTGAAAAGTATAAATCTGAAAAAGCAACAATTACCAGCGATAAATTATTTAGCAAATACACAGATGTAATTTCACTTATAGAAATGAATAAGGAAACAGTGCCTGCTAATCAAGAAATTTATGATAGAGTTCTTGTTTCTATGGAATCTCTTATGAAAGATTTTTTGGTTTGTGAAAACATTGTTTCTCATGCTAAAAACAATTTCCAAAATAAAACAAACGATGTTTATTGGTTGCAATCTGTTGCAAAAATGCTTTCAGTTTCATGTAAAAATGCTCCAATTTTTGAATCGATTGCGTCTGAGTTGCATTCTAAAAAGCCTTCTTCTAAATCAGCTTATTATCTTGCAACCTACAATTTAAATACAGCCAAACAAGATAAAGCTATAGAATTCTTTTCGGAGTCAGTGAAATTAGAAAGTGACAAAATTACCAAAGCAACAACAGCTTATACAATTGCATCTATACTTTCTACAACTGATAAAGAAAAGTCAAAAGAAATGGTACTTACTGCAATTGAAAATAATCCAACAAATGGAAGATACTTTATCTTTTTAGGTAATTTATACGCAAATGCTATTTCAGAATGTGGTACAAATGATATAGAAAAAAATGCCATTTACAAATTGGCTTCCGATACAGTCTTAAAAGCAATTTTAGTTGAGCCAAGATTAAAAGGTACTTCAGAAGAATTGTCTAAATCTTATTTGCAGAAAATAATTACTACTAAAGCAAATACAAAATCTGTAAAAATCGGATGTTGGATTAATCAAACAGTAATTTTGTAATGCAATTAATGTTTAAAAAATCACTACTTTTTTCATTTACTACAATAGTGGTTTTTTTACTATTTGCTTGCGAAAGTAATTTTAAAGAAGTTCAAAAATCTACTTTTGCAGAGTTTACTCCAAGTGGTGAGGCTGATTCTATAAATATTAAATACACAGATTCTGGTAGAATTAAATCTATTCTTATTAGCGATAAGATGTTAGATTATGCTACTGTAGAATTTCCTTTTACAGAATTTCCAAAAGGTGTAAATGTAACTTTGTATGATGAAAACGGAAAGCGAACCTTTGTAACTTCAAAATACGCTGTGACTTTCAAGAACACCGATTTAATTGATATGCAAGGAAGTGTGAAAATCACAAATGAAACAGGACAATTATTTGAAACAGAACAATTGTATTTTGATCAAAAAAACGAATGGTTTTATACCGAAAAAAGATATAAATTTACAGATCCAAAAGGAGTTTCTTTTGGTGAAGGTGTAGATTTCAGTAAAGATTTTAAAATAATAAACTCTCAGAGTGTAACTGGAGAAGTTGAAAACAATAATTAAACATGAACTATCTTAAAATAACAAAATATATTTATTTGCTAATCGGTTTCATAATGGTTTATGATGCAATTTCTAAATGGAATGATGCCGAAAAACCATGGTTGAGCGTTGTTCTTGCTGGATTAGCCTTTTTCACTTTTTTCTTTAGAAGCCGTTTTGCAAAGAAATTTGAAGATAGAAGAAATCAGAATAGTCAAGGTAATCAAAATAATACTTAGTGGAAATAACAGTAATCATAATATGTTTATTACTGTCTGCTTTCTTCTCTGGGATGGAAATAGCTTATATTTCATCCAACAAAATCTATCTTGAAATTGAAAAAAAACAAGATACATTTCTTTCAAAAATTTTAACCAAAATTACTGAAAAACCATCCAAATTTATTGCGACAATGCTTGTTGGTAACAATATAGCAATTGTAGTTTACGGTTTTTTTATGGGTGATTTGTTAATGAATTGGATTAATTCGTTCGGATTTCAATTGTCTGAATTTTCAAATTTATTATTGCAAACGGTAATTTCTACATTAATAATTTTAATTACTTCAGAGTTTTTACCAAAAGTTTTTTTTCAGATTTATTCTAATAGTTTGATGAAATTTTTTGCGATTCCATCTTATGTATTCTATTTAATTTTTAATTATATATCAACATTTATAATATGGATTTCTGATTTTATTTTAAAAAAATTCTTCAATACAGAAGGTGATTACGTTCCGTCATTTTTTAGTAAGGTAGAATTAGGAAACTATATAAACGAACAAATGAGTTCTGTTGAAGATCATGAAGATGTAGATTCTGAAATTCAGATATTTCAAAATGCACTTGAATTTTCAGGTGTAAAAGCAAGAGATATTATGACGCCAAGAACAGAGCTAGTTGCAGTAGATATATATGATTCTGTCACAGAATTAAGAGAACTGTTTATTTCAACAGGTTATTCTAAGATTTTAGTATACCAAAACTCTATTGATGATATTATAGGTTATGTACATTCTTTTGAACTATTTAAAAAACCACGAAGTATTAAATCGGTAATGATTCCAGTTGAGTATGTGCCTGAAACGATTTTTATAAAGGATGGTTTAAATTTATTAACCAAGAAAAGAAAAAGTGTTGCAGTAATTTTAGATGAATATGGAGGAACTGCAGGAATAATGACTGTAGAAGATATTATTGAAGAGCTTTTTGGAGAGATTGAAGATGAACATGATAGCGATGAAGAATTGGTAGAACAACAACTTGATGAAACTTCCTACCTTTTTTCTGCACGTTTAGATGTAGAATATCTTAATCAGGAATACAAACTCAATATTCCTGAAAATGATTCCTACGGAACTCTTGGCGGATTTATAGTAAATACTTCAAAAGAGATTCCGCAAAAAGGTAATCAAATTACAATTGACAACTTTCATTTTGTGATTGAAGAGGCAACAAACACCAAAATTGAAGTAGTAAAAATGACTATTTCTGACTAAGAATAAAAAAAAATCACATTTTATTGTAAATTATAGCATATCAACTATAATTATTTCATAGATAATTGTATTTTCGCAAACTGAATTAAAAAATTAACATATATAAAAATGGCAGTTTTACAAAAAATTAGAAAGCGCTCGGGATTACTTCTATTGGCTATTGGTTTTGCTTTGTTAGCATTTGTTATTCAAGATTTGTTTTCAAATGGAATGAAAAGTCAATCGCATGATGTAGGAAGCGTAAATGGGAAAGACATAGCTTTTGAAGATTTTAGAATTAAAGTCGCAAATACTGAAAAGAACGGACAAAACGGACAACCTGTTACGCAAACGCAAGCAGCTAATCAAGTTTGGGACCAAGAAGTTGCAATTGCTTTAATAAATGAGCAATTTGAAAAAGCTGGTATTCGTACTAGTGATAATCATATTGTTGAATTTTTCAAAAAAGATCCAAATATTGGTCAAAATCCAATGTTCTTAAATCAATTAGGAAAATTTGACTTGGCTAAGTTTAAAGAGTATTTTAAAACTAATCCAGAACAAGCTCAGATGATGAAAGATAGAGAAAAAGATGCTGACATCAACTCTAAATTCCAAATCTACAGCTCAATGATCAAAGCTGGAATGTATGTTACAAATGCTGACGGAAAATTCAAATATGAATTGGAAGCTAACAAAGTAAATTTTGATTACGTTTCTGTGTTATATTCTACAATTAAAGATAGTGATGTAAAAGTTACAGATGCTGACATCTTAGAATATATGAAGAAAAATGAAAAACGTTTCAAATCTGAGGAAACTCGTGAAATTGAATACGTTTTAATTGAAGACAAACCATCTGCAAAAGATGAAGAAGAAATGAAAGCTAAAATCAACGGACTTTTAACTGGTAGCGTTGTTTATAATAAAGAAACAGGTAAAAACGATACTTTACCAAGTTTTAGAAACGCTACAAATGTTGCTGATTTCGTTGGTGCAAATTCAGATAAACCATACGATTCTACATACGTAACAAAACAAAATTTACCTGCAGAACATGCGGATAAATTATTTGCTTTGCCAGCAGGTGAAATCTACGGACCATACATCAACGGAAACTACTACTGCATTTCTAAAGTGATGGGTAGAAAAGCTGGTGACCAAGTTAAATCTAGTCACATCTTAATTAGTTGGGTTGGTGCTGAAAGAGCTGCTCCAAAAGAAAAAAGAACTAAAGAAGAAGCTAAAGTTAAAGCTGATGCATTGTTAGCTCAAGTTTTGGCAAATCCTTCAATGTTCCAAATGATGGCATTAACAAATTCTGAAGACCCATCTGTTCAACAAAATGGTGGTGATATGGGATTCATCTCAAGAGAAACTGGTTTTGCTAAAGGATATAAAGATTTCGTTTTTAATAATCCAGTTGGAAAAATTGGTATCGCAGAAACAGAATTTGGTTACCATATTATTAATGTTACTGATAAGCAAGATGCAATTCGTTTAGCTACTGTTGCTCAAAAAATTGAAGCATCAGAGCAAACAACTAACGAAGTTTTTACTAAAGCTACACAATTTGAAATGGATGCAGCAGGTAAAGATTTTGCTACAGTTGCAAAAGCAGCTAAACTTACTGTAAATCCATCAATAAAAGCTAAACCAATGGATGAAGCTTTTGGAATTGCTGGTAATCAAAGACAAATTGTAAAATGGGCTTATAGTGATGATACAAATGTTGGTGATGTTAAAAGATTTGAAGTAGTTAATGTTGGAAACGTTATTGCTAGATTGAAAAAAATCAACGAAAAAGGGTTAATGACGGTTGAAGAGGCTAAACCAATGGTTGAAAGTATTATCAAAAACAAAAAGAAAGCTGAAAAAATTACTGCTAAAATGAAAGGTTCTTCATTAGAAGCAATTGCTAAAGCTAATGCAACTACTGTTCAAAATGCGCCAGCTGCATCTGTTGATAATGCTGTTTTAGCAAATGTTGGATTAGAAGCTAAAGTAGTTGGAACTGCTTTTGGATCTCCAGCAAATAAAGTATCTGCTCCAATCGAAGGAAATTCTGGAGTTTATGTTATCAAAACAAAATCTGTTGCTAAAGCACCAAAATTGCCTAAGTATGACGATTATGTAAACAAATTGAAAGCTAATGCAGGTCAAGCTTCAGGAAGAGTTTTCCCAGCATTGAAAAATGATGCAAAAATTGACGATAATAGATTAGAATTCTACTAGTAGATTCTTTCTAAAAATTATATAAAAAATCCCGAAGTAATTCGGGATTTTTTAGTTTTATAAAATCATATCTTTATACGGAACAATAACTGTATAACCTTTTTTGTTGAAGTACTCTGTTGGGTTTTCTTTAGAAATGGCTAAAACAAAATCGCCACCCCAAGCACCAAGACTTTTGATAACACCATGAAAATCATCAAACAAAGCTTCTTGAACTGTTTGAAGTTCTAAAACATTACTCATTTCAATTTCATGTTTTTGTAATGCTAATGCAAATTCTTTTGGTTCGGTTGCATCCACAATTGTCTTTGTAATTGCATCAATTATTTTAACAGTTTTGCCAATATCTCCTTGCTTGTCTAGGTATGAAGCAATTGCAGATTTGCTACTTTGCTTTCTGTTCAAATAAACGAAATGTATTTTATCAGTAAAATCAGGTTCGAAAGTTATTTTTTCTATAGTAGGTTTTTCATTGACTAATTGGTAGATAATTGCCGAATCATTTTGAGCACATGCCAAGTCATATCCACTTCCTCCAAAACTTCTTTTAAGTAAATCATAGGCATCAATCTCTAACCATTGAGCAATATTGTTAATTAGAGTAGAAGAAGTCCCCAAACCCCAAAATTTAGGAAAGGTGAGTTCAGTTGTGATTTTATATCCTTTTGAATTTGTAATAAAGTCAGAATTCATAAGATATGCTTCGTGCAAAATCTCAATTAATGTATTTTTTATGTTATGAATTTCATCATAATTTTTCTTTTCAATAATACTAGAAAATGGAATAGTGTCTTCAAACCAAACACTTCCATCATGGTCATGACTTCTCCATTGAATAACTTCATTTTCTGAAGATTCAATAATTAAATTCTGACCAAATTTTGTTGGTAACGCTAACGCTTTTGCGCCATCAAGAACCACATATTCTCCTGTGATTAATAATTTTCCGTTGCTGTAGAATTCTTTTTTCACAAATTTATTTTCTTAAATTTTCAATAAATTCTACAACTGCAGCATGAGAAATAGTGTTATTTTCAAAGTGCTTTTTAATCATTATTCTTTCTTCATCAGAAGTTTGAAACTGATTCAAAATATTATTAATATGCATTTTCATGTGTCCTTCTTGAATTCCAGTTGTGGTTAACGAACGCAAAGCTGCAAAATTTTGTGCCAATCCAGTTACTGCAACAATCTGCATTAATTCATGTGCCGATGGTTTTCCTAAAATCTGTAAAGCCATTTTTACTAATGGATGCAATGAAGTTAATCCGCCAACAGTTCCTAAAGCTAATGGAATTTCCATCCAAAAAGTAAAGACACCATTTTCTATTTTAGCATGAGATAAACTTGAATATTTTCCGTTTCGAGAAGCATAAGCATGAACGCCAGCTTCAACAGCTCGAAAATCATTTCCAGTTGCAAGAATTACTGAGTCAATTCCGTTCATAATTCCTTTATTGTGCGTTACTGCTCTAAAAGGTTCTATTTCTGCAATCTTGACCGCTTGAACAAATTTCTCTGCAAACTCTTGAGGATTCTCGATTTTCTTTTCGGCCAAATCTTCAATTTTACATGAAACTTCAGCACGAACAATACAATTAGGAACATAATTAGAAAGAATGCTCATCACCACTTGAATGTTTTTTTCTTCTTCAGAAAAACCATCATAATTTTGAGCTTCTACTTTTAATGTTTTAGCAAACTGCTCCAAACAAGAATTTATAAAGTTAGCTCCCATAGAATCTTTTGTTTCAAAAGTGGCATGCAATTGAAAGTAGTTTTCTAATTCGTTGGTTTTATTTCTTAGTTCAATATCCAAAATTCCACCACCGCGTTTTTGCATGTTTTTGGTGATGTTTTCGGTTTCTTCAACCAATTTTGATTTTGTTGTATGAAAGAAATTTTCTAATTTTTGAACATCACCTTTATAAATAAAATGTACCTGTCCAATTTTTTCAGAATTCAAAACCGTTGCCTTAAATCCGCCACGAGTACTCCAATATTTTGCCGATTTTGCAGCTGCAGCAACAACAGAACTCTCTTCAATCACCATTGGAACCGAATAATAGTTGTTATTGATTAGAAAATTCGGCGCAATTCCCATCGGTAAATAGAAATTGGTAATGGTATTTTCAATAAATTCATCATGCAATTGTTGCAATTTAGAATCAGAATTCCAATATTGTTTTATAGTCGTAATAGCTTCTGTTGGATTGGTAAAGTATTCAGTAGCAATCCAATTGATTTTATCTTCTTTTGATAGTTTTGAAAATCCGGCAACAGCGTTATTCATGTTCAAATGATTATATCTTATTTTTAGCAAAGATACGCTTTAGAATTAATTCTTATATTTTGTTTTGGAGGAATTTAAAAATACTAAAAACTGCATTTAACATAAAAATATGCCATTATTTGGGAATTTTTCACTAAAATTGAACTCGTTTTATAATCAATCAAGAAAATGAAAATTACTAAAATTATTACGCTCTTTCTTTTAACAACTTTTTCTGTTGTAGCACAGCAAAAAATTTCGGTTGAAGAAATCTACACAGGCGCTTTTCGTGCCAAAGGAATGGATGCATTACAATCCATGAAAAACACTAATCAGTACACGGTTTTAAATACTGATAGAGCTACAAAAAGCCAGCAAATCGATCTTTATGATTTTGCAACATTAAAAAAAGTGTCGACATTAATAGATACTAAAAACTTCAAGGAATTATCAGATGAAGGAATTGATAGTTATGTGTTTAGTAATGATGAAAAGCAAATTTTAATTGCTAATAATTCTAACCAAATTTTCCGTCATTCTTTTACAGCAGATTACTTTTTGTATGATACAAAATCTCAAAAAATTTCAGGATTTCTTGGGCAAGTTCAAGAGCCAACATTTTCTCCTGACGGAACTAAAATTGCTTATGCAAAAGCAAATGATCTGTATGTTTATGACATAGCATCAAGAAATACAACTCGTGTTACTAATGATGGTATTAAAAATGCTGTTATTAACGGAATTACTGATTGGGTTTACGAAGAAGAATTTGCTTTTGTTCGTGCTTTCGATTGGAGTACAGATAGTAAAAAACTAGCCTACATTCGTTTCGACGAAAGCGAAGTACCACAATTTTCAATGGATATGTACAAAAAGGACTTATATCCAACTTCAGAAACGTTTAAATATCCAAAAGCTGGTGAGAAAAACGCCTTAGTTTCATTGCATATTTATAATTTAAATGCAAACATTTCTCAACCAATTAATTTAGGAAATTATTCTGATTTCTATATTGCAAGAATGAAATGGACTAACGATGCTAATTTAGTTTCGGTTCAAGTTCTTAATCGTCATCAAGACAATTTAGATTTGATTTTTGTTGATGCAACTACAGCTAGTCCAAAAGTAGTTTTGAATGAAAAGGATAAAGCTTATGTGGATGTTACTGATAATTTAACATTTTTGAAAGACAACAGTTTTATTTGGACATCAGAAAAAGATGGTTACAATCATATCTATTTGTACGATAAAAACGGAAAAATAAAAAATCAAGTTACTAAAGGAAATTGGGAAGTAACTTCTTATTATGGTTTCGACGAAAAAACTAAAACGGTTTTCTACCAATCAGTTGAAAAAGGTTCTATTTTGAGAGATGTTTATAAAATTTCGCTTGACGGAAAAAAGAAAGTAAAATTATCTTCACTAGTTGGAACAAATGCAGCGACTTTCAGTCCAGATTTTACTTATTTTATTAATACTTATTCAAGTGTGACAACTCCGCCAACTTATACTTTAAACAGTTCTAAAGACGGAAAACAAGCTCAAGAAATTGTAAACAACACAGCTTTGGTTGATAAATTAAAAAAATATGATTTGCCGACAAAAGAGTTTTTCGAACTTACAACTGAAAAAGGGCACAAACTAAATGCTTGGATGATTAAACCAAAAGATTTTGACGCAACTAAAAAATATCCAGTTTTCATGTATCAGTATTCTGGACCAGGTTCGCAAGAAGTAGCTAATAATTGGTTGGATACAAACGATATGTGGTTCATGATGTTGTCACAACAAGGTTATATTATTGCTTGTGTTGATGGTCGTGGAACAGGTTTTAAAGGTGCTGCTTTCAAAAAATGTACTCAATTACAAATGGGAAAAATTGAAGTAGAAGATCAAATCGATGCAGCAAAAGTCATAGGGAACTATGCTTATGTAGATAAATCTAGAATTGGTATATTTGGCTGGTCTTATGGCGGATTCATGTCGAGCAATTGCTTGTTCAAAGGTGCTGATGTTTTCAAAATGGCAATTGCCGTTGCTCCAGTTACTAATTGGAGATTTTATGATAGTATTTACACCGAAAGATACATGACAACACCACAAGAAAATGCTAGTGGATATGATGATAATTCGCCTATCAATCATGTGAGTAAACTAAAAGGAAACTTTTTATTAATTCATGGAACAGCGGATGATAACGTTCATGTTCAAAATTCAATGCAAATGATTGAAGCTTTAGTTCAAGCTAACAAACAATTCGATTGGGCAATTTATCCTGACAAAAACCACGGAATATTTGGTGGAAAAACAAGAATTCAGTTGTTCAACAAAATGACGAATTACATAAAAGAGAAACTATAATCAACTAAATACAAACTAAAATAAATTAAAATGAGTGAAACAGCAGTAAAAACAGGACATCCAAAAGGACTTTGGGTATTATTTGGAACCGAGATGTGGGAAAGGTTCAACTTCTACGGAATGCGAGCTATCTTAACCTTGTTTATGGTAAATGCCTTAATGTTAGGAGAGTCAAATGCGTCAATTATATATGGTGGTTTTCTAGCTCTTTGTTATCTAACACCGCTTTTAGGAGGTTTTATTTCAGATAAATATTTAGGAAATAGAAGTTGTATTATGCTTGGTGGAACTTTGATGGCAATTGGTCAGTTTTCATTGTTTTATAGTGCTACCATTTATGATAGTAATTTAGATTTGTCAAAAGGTGTCTTTTGGTTAGGTCTTTTTGTTATTATTTTTGGAAATGGATTCTTTAAACCTAATATCTCTTCTATGGTTGGGAGTTTATATCCACCACAAGAAAAGACTAAATTGGATTCTGCTTTTACCATTTTTTATATGGGAATTAATATTGGAGCTTTATTAAGTCAATATTTTGTGCCTCTTTTTGCCGATGTAAAGATCAATGGAGTGCAAGATCCTACAGTTTTTAAATGGGGATATTTAATGGCAGGTATTGCTATGGTTTTAGGAACATTAGTTTTTTTCTTTTTAAAAGATAAATATGTTGTTTCTCCTGATGGAACTCCAATTGGAGCAAAACCTAATAAAGATTCTTCAAAAGGTGAAGTTGAAGAACAGGCAAAATTCACAAGTAAATCAATAGGAATTGCAATAGTTTTATTTGTTGTTTTATTTTTTGCTTTTAGATATTTATTAGTTTCAGAAATTGGATTTAGTAATTTTGAAATTGGAACCTTAGTAAAAGGAATTATTTATCCGATTATTTATGGTGCTGGAATTTCATTGGCTTTTTTAATCATGAGCTCAGCTGAAAGCAAAATTGAGAGAGAAAGAATTTCTGTAATTTATATTGTTTCGTTTTTCATTATTTTCTTTTGGGCAGCATTTGAACAAGCTGGTTCATCATTAACTTTTATTGCATCAAATCAAACAGATAGAACTTTTATCTTCGGATGGGATATGCCAGCATCAATGGTTCAAATTTTTAATGGGCTTTTTGTTGTTATTTTAGCAGTACCGTTTAGTATAATGTGGGATAAGTTAAGAGCAAAACAAAAGGAACCAATTTCACCATTGAAACAAGCTTTGGGATTAGCTTTGATTGCTTTAAGTTATTTTATTATCGCTCATAATGTTAAAGATCTTGGAAATAGTGGTTTATTAGCTATAAAATGGTTGGTTTTATTATATTTCATTCAAACAATGGGTGAGCTTTGTTTATCACCTATTGGATTATCTTTGGTTGGAAAGTTAGCACCAAAGCGTTTTGCTTCATTATTATATGGTGTTTTCTTTATTTCTAATGCTGCTGGTTATGCTTTAGCTGGTTCACTTGGAGCAATCATTCCAGCTACTGGTGATAAATTTCTAAAAGCAGAAACTTTGGGTGTAAATCTTCAAGATGTTTTAGATAAGAAAGCAACTTTAACAGTTGAGCAAGTTTCTATGTTTAAGAAAGAACAATTACCAACAGAGTATACTTCATTTGGAGGTTTTGAAATTCATAATTTATATGAATTCTTTATGGTTTTTGTTATTTTATGTGGAATAGCAGCTATAATTTTAGCATTCTTAACACCAAAATTGAAAAAAATGATGCACGGCGTTCGCTAATCATTATTTAAAAATATTTTTATATCTTTCAAACCTACAAGAAATCCTTGTAGGTTTGTTTTTTTAAATCGATTTATTATGTGGAAAAGTCATCCTAAAGCATTGCCTTACTTATTTTTATCTGAAATGTGGGAACGTTTTGGTTATTATTTAATGATTGGAATTTTTACTTTGTATCTTAAAGATGTAGAAGCAGGTTTCGCAATGACAGAGAAAGAAGCATCCGATTTATATGGAACTTTTATCGCTTTGGTATTCTTAACTCCATTCATTGGTGGTTTAGTTGCAGATAGATATTTAGGTTATAAAAAATCAATTGTAATTGGAGGAATAATGATGGGTGCAGGTTATTTTATGATGGGAATTCATAGTTTACCAATGTTATATCTTGCTATGACTTTAGTAATCGTTGGAAACGGATTTTTCAAACCAAATATCTCAACTTTATTAGGTAATTTCTACAACGAAGACCAATACAAAGAAAAGAAAGACGAAGGCTACAATATTTTTTACATGGGAATCAATGTTGGTGCTTTCATTTGTAACTTTTTTGGCGCTGCTTTGCAAATTTTATTAGGTTGGCAATATGCCTTTATGGCTGCTGGTTTAGGGATGTTTATTGGTGTAATCGTGTTTCTTCTAGGAACAAAACATTACGGCGATAAAACTGATAAAAAAGGAATTCAAGAAGGTGATATGCCATTTTCTAAAATTGTATTGTATATTTTAGTTCCATCGGTAGTTTTTGGTGTTATTGGTTGGTTGATTAAAGGAGTGCAATCAGATGTAAATCTTGATAGTGCCATTTTTGGTTCTGATAGTACTGATGCCTTTATTTTTGCTTGTCTTCCAGTAGTTTACTTTTATGGAAGTTTATATTTCAAAGCAAAACCAGAAGAAAAACGACCAATTGGAGCGTTGCTTTCTATTTTTGCCGTGGTGATTTTATTTTGGGCAGTTTTCAAATTAAACGGTTCTGCATTAACAACATGGGCAGATAGATATACTGATAGAGAAATAAGTGGAACGACTCAAGCTGTTTTTAGTAATTTAAAATTGGCAAAAGATATCGAATACAAAAAGGATTCAACCGAATTATACGATGCAAGTTTTCGACTTCAAAAAGAAAATGGAAAAGTAGTTAAGGAAGTAAACTATCCTGTTTATTTTAGAAATGTTGAAAAAAATAAATTACCTCAAGAAGGTTCGACAGTTTCCATTTGGGCAACCAATTTAAGTCAGTCTATAAATCCAGGTTGGGTTATTATATTAACGCCGCTTGTTGTTGCTTTCTTTACTTTTTTAAGAAGCAGAAAAAAAGAACCATCAACTCCAACAAAAATCGCTTTCGGATTATTAATTTCAGCATTATCTGTTCTAGTAATGGTCGCAGCAGTTCATATTGGGAACAACGGAATGGAAAAAGTATCGGTTTGGTGGTTGGTTGCTAATTACGGAATTATAACAATCGGAGAACTGTTCCTAAGTCCAATGGGATTATCGATTGTTTCTAAATTATCTCCAAAAAATATTACGGCATTAATGATGGGTGGATGGTTTTTATCAACCTCCATCGGAAATAAATTATCTGGAGTTTTAGCAAGTATGTGGGATCAATATGACGATAAAGCCAATTTCTTTTGGGTAAACTTCGGATTGTTAATGTTTGCAACTGTATTGATGTTTGCCTTAGTGAAAAACTTAAATAAAGTAATGAAAGACCACGGAATCAATTAATTATGGAAATCAATCAGTCAATAGAAGAAATTCAAAATTTTAAAGGAAAATATCCAAAACAACTTTGGTATTTGTTCTTTAGCGAAATGTGGGAACGTTTTTGTTTCTACGGAATGCGCGGAATGTTGGTGGTTTTTATGGTAAATCATCTAGCTATGGATGAAAAAACAGCTAATCTACAATATGGAGCAACGCAAGCATGGGTTTATGCCTTTACCTTTATAGGAGGATTATTTGCAGATAAAATCCTAGGCTTAAGAAAATCACTTTTTTGGGGCGGAATTCTGATGATTATCGGAAGTGTAATTCTTGCCGTTGATCCTAAGAATTTTTTCTTTGTTGGATTAGGTTTTACAATTGTTGGAACAGGTTTTTTCAAACCAAATATTTCTTCAATGGTGGGACAATTATATAAAAATGATGATCCAAGAAGAGATGCTGGATTTTCATTCTTTTATATGGGTGTAAATCTTGGAGCATTAATTGGAGGTTACATTTG
Organism: Flavobacteriia bacterium; assembly: GCA_013298525.1. Classification (GTDB taxonomy): domain Bacteria; phylum Bacteroidota; class Bacteroidia; order Flavobacteriales; family Flavobacteriaceae; genus Flavobacterium. The sequence goes on along the minus strand of JAAFHW010000008.1, from coordinate 47 downwards.
TATTGCTGTAGCTGAAGGTTCGATGTGGCAATCCTTAGTTCCAGAAA
>JAAFHW010000079.1 GCA_013298525.1 Flavobacteriia bacterium | reverse complement strand
ATTTTAATTATTTCAAATTGATTATTTTCTGCGGAGTAAATTATTAAAGACTTTGAGTAATAATTTAAAGGAACTCTACCATATGAAATTTCAGATTTTGAGTAACCATAAATTTCGGTAAACTTTAGTTTTACAATCTTAAATTTTAGTAATTGGAATATAATTATATCACTTGAATTTATTTTGGCAAATGTGAAATGATTAGCAAGTTGATAATAAAAATAGAGGAAAATTAAACTTACAAATACAAGTAAAAATAGCATTCCAATTTTATTTTCGCTGTTATTTTTAAAAAATCCTATAAATTCAAAAATCCATTCAAGACAAACTAAAATCAAAATTCCAAAAATTGAAAGAAATATTAAATTTATTAACAACCAAAGTATGTTTGGATATGTTTTTACTGATTTCACTTAGTCTGTTTTTGTTTTATTTTTGTTGTTTTTCAGGTTTCTGCGGTAAAATTTCTGCTAACGTAGTTCTTGTTATTTTTTCTTGCAATATATCTTACTTTCTTTAAGTTTAAATCCAACGCTTGAATATAAATTTATTGCAGCCAATCTATGGTCTTCAGTAAAAAGAAGTATTTCAGAAAGTTCTTTTTCTTCTCCTACTTCAACTAATAAGTTTATTAGTTTTCTTCCTATTCCTTTTCCACGTGCAGCTGCGTCTACAACTACATCTTCAATCCAACCCTTGTTTCCAGATATAACTTTGTAAGTACACATTAATGCAATTCCAATTATTTTATTATTATCCTCACAATATGCAACTGTAATTTGGTTTTTCTCATTCAATATTTCTTCAAGATCCAACTGAATTTTGTTTGGACTTAATTGACGAAATAATTCAGAAACTTGTTCTCTAATGTCTATATTTAAATCATTTTTGTTTAAAATAGCTGCTTTCATTTCTTTTTAAGTGTTTTAAAAAATACAATCTTATTGGGTTATAATTTTATTTCAAATTAAAGTTATAATTTTCTGGGAACACGATAGAATTACTCAAAACTATATTCGGGCAGCTATTTTTTATATTCCTTCACAGCTTCAACAAAAGCCTTCGCATGATCTACTGGAATATTTGGTAAAATTCCGTGACCAAGGTTTACTATATAATTGTCTTTTCCGAATTCGTCTATCATTTCGTGTACCATTTTTTTGATGGTTGGAATTGGAGATAACAATCTTGATGGATCGAAATTTCCTTGTAATGTGATTTTTCCGCCTGTTAAATAACGTGCGTTTCTTGCCGAACAAGTCCAATCTACACCAAGTGCTGATGCTTTACTTTTCGCCATATCGTTCAACGCAAACCAACATCCTTTTCCGAAAACAATAACTTTAGTGTCTTCAGCCAAAGCGTTAACAATTTGGTTGATGTATTTCCAAGAGAATTCTTGATAATCTACTGGTGATAACATTCCGCCCCAAGAATCGAAAATTTGAATGGCATTACAACCTGCTTTTACTTTTTCTTTCAAATACAAAATCGTTGTATCGGTGATTTTTTGTAATAAGGTATGCGCTGCAACTGGATTTGAAAAACAAAACCCTTTAGCTGTATCAAAGCTTTTTGAGCCTTTTCCTTCTACGCAATAGCAAAAAATTGTCCAAGGCGAACCTGCAAAACCAATAAGTGGCACCTCATCGTTCAACATTTCTTTAGTTAATTTGATTGCATCAAAAACATACCCTAAAGTTTCATGAACATCTGGAACAATTACTTGATTTACTTGTTCCATTGTACGAATTGGATTTGGAATAATTGGTCCCAAATTGTCTTTCAATTCTACGTGAATTCCCATTGCACGTGGCACAACCAAAATATCTGAAAATAAAATTGCTGCGTCTGGTTTTACAATTCGTATTGGTTGAACTGTAATTTCTGCTGCTAATTCTGGAGTTTCGCAACGTGTGAAAAAATCATATTTGTCACGTAATGCTCTGAATTCTGGTAAATATCTTCCTGCTTGACGCATCATCCAAACTGGTGGACGTTCAACAGTTTCATTGTTTAAAGCTCTTAAAAATAGGTCGTTTTTGATCATTTTTATTTTTTTTGCCACGAATTTCACGAATTATCACGAATTATTTCTCGCAAAGTCGCAAAGTCGCGAAGTTTTAATTATTGTAATGTTCTATAACTTCATCAATCACATTTTCTACCGTTGGTTTTTCTGCAATTATGATGTTCTTTACTTTTTTGTCCCGAAGCTTCGGGACTAATGCTTCTGCAGTGGTTTCTCCTATACAAAAGCACATTTCTTCTTTTATAGTATTCAATTTGAAATAACTTTCAACTCCTGACGGACTGAAAAACAATATTCCATCTATCTTTTCTTTAATTTTTTTTGAAGTGATATTGGTTTCATAAACTTCGATTTCGTTAAATGTTATTCCGTTTTCTTTCAAAGTGTTTGGTAACACATCTCGACGTAAATTGCCGCTGAAAAAGGTGTAACTTTCTTTTCCATAAATTAACGAAATGATTTCTGCTAAATCAGCCGCATAACCTGTGTAGGCAATAACATTAAATCCGTTTTCTGTTAATAAATCCTTGGTTTTCATTCCAACAGAAAAAACATTTTTACTTTTCAGTTCGTTGCATTTTGGATGTTGTAAAACACTTTGAACGGCATTTTGGCTTGTAAAAATTAGATTGTCATTTACTTTTGAAAGTTCAAAATTCTTAATATTGGTTTCGATAAAATTTTCTTCTATCAGATGAATATTGGCGTCGAGTAAATCTTGCTTTTGATTTGGCAAAAGCTTTTTGGTAGATAATATGTTGATTTGTTTTGTCATTGTTTATTTTAAACCATTAAGGTATTAAGAAAAATTAAGAGCAAAACTTAATGAAACTTAATACCTTAATGGTTAATTTTATTTTTTCAATTGTTTCTTTATTTCCGCCATTAATTCTGTTCCACCATTGTTTAAAATTTCTTGTGCTGCATTGAAACCTAATTTTTTCCATTCAGAAATATCGACATTTTTTTCGATTTCTAATTTTTGTTTTCCATCGATGGATAATAAAACTCCTTTGAAATTAATCGTGTCTTCTTTCTCATTATAGGTTGCTATTGCTCCAATTGGCGCTGTACATCCTCCTTCTAATGTTTTTAGAAATTGTCTTTCTATATAGGTGCAAATTTCGGTTTCGATGTGATTTAGTTGTGAAAGCGCGTCTAAAGTAAATTCATCTTCAGCCATTGCAACTACAACCATCGCTCCTTGAGCTGGCGCTGGGATCATCCAATCTAGATTGATATAATTCTCTGGTTTTAAGTTGATTCTTTCTAAACCTGCGGCTGCAAAAACTGCTCCACTCCAATCATTATCCTGTAGTTTTTGCATTCTGGTATTCACATTTCCACGTAAATCGACTACATTATGGTTTGGATATTTATTCCACCACATTGCTTGACGACGCAAACTTCCTGTGGCGATTGTTCCATTAGATTCTAAAAAATCTAGGTTTCCTTTGTGAACCAAAATGTCTAAAATATTAGCTCTTTCCAAAACTGCTGCTTGTACGATTCCAATTGGTAAAGCAGTTGGAACGTCTTTCATAGAATGCACGGCAATATCGACTTGACCGTTTATCATTGCAATGTCTAATGTTTTTGTGAAAATTCCGGTGATTCCTAGTTCGTAAAGCGGTTTGTCGAGAATGATGTCGCCTTGCGATTTTACGGCAATAATTTCGGTTTTGTAACCTAAATCGTTAAGTTGTTTTTGAACGGTGTGTGCTTGCCAAAGTGCTAATTCACTATCACGAGTTCCTATACGTATTGTTTTTTCAGACACTTTATTGTTGATTAATTTCTCGCAAAGGCGCAGAGATGCAAAGTTTTAATTAAATATTTTCTCTTGTTCTAGCTGAAAGACTTTTTCAATCCATTCAATTCCTTCTTCCATTGAGTCGCCATCTTTTAAATGGTTTACAAAGTGATTCGTGATTTTTTGAATGATCCTATTGCTGATTAATTCAGCTTGTTCTTCGTCAAAATTAGCTAATTTTTTACGTTGAAAATTCAACTCACCGTCTTTGATCGAATTTAATTTTTCTTTTAGAGCATGAATGGTTGGCGCAAACTTTCTGTTTTTGGTCCAGGCTATAAATTCTTCTTTGATTTCCTCTATAATTGCTTCGGCTTGAGGAATATGGAGTTTTCTGTTTTCCAAAGTTTCATCCGTCATTTGTGATAAATGATCCATGTGAATTAAGGTAACGCCTTCAATATCTTTAACATTCTCGTTTACATTCTTTGGAATAGATAAATCTAAAATCAACAATGGTTTTTTAAGATTCAAAATCGCTTTGTCAACTGTTGGATTTTGAGCACCTGTTGCTACTACAACTACATCTGCTTTTTGTAGTTCCAATTGTAAATCGGCGTAATCTTTTACAACAACATCTAATTTTTGAGCTAATTTTTCTGCTTTGTCTTTGGTACGATTGATTAGAGTAATTTGCTCGTGTTTAGTATGTTTTACAAGGTTTTCGCAAGTATTTCTTCCGATTTTTCCTGTTCCGAAAAGTAAGATGTTTTTGTTGGCAATATCTTCTACGTTTTTGAAAATATATTGCACTGAGGCAAAAGAAACAGAAGTTGCACCCGAAGAAATTTCTGTTTGGGTTTTAATTTTTTTGCTCGCTTGTATAACGGAATTAACTAATCTTTCTAGAAATGAATTAACCATTCCGTTAGATTTGCTTTCGTTAAAAGCGGTTTTTATTTGACTAATAATTTGAAAATCACCAAGAATTTGACTGTCTAAGCCTGTTCCAACACGAAACATGTGGTTGATTGCTTCTTGATTTTTATAGATATAAGCAACTTCTTGAAATTCTTCTACAGAACCTTGACTATTAGCACATAAAAGTTTGATTAATTGATATGGATGTTGTGCAAAACCATAAATTTCAGTTCGATTGCAGGTAGAAGTAACGATTAAAGAATCAATTCCTTCGGCTTCGGCTTGTATAAGTAAAGTTGCTTTCGCTTGAGCATCTAAACTGAATTTTCCTCTTATTGCTGCATCGGCTTTTTTGTAGCTAAGACCTAATGCATAAAAAGTGGCGTGTTTCGACATATTAAAATTTTCCATATTTGTACTTTACCTAAAAGTTCTACAAAATTATTACTATACTATTTATAAAAGTAACGCTCAAAGTACTTTTTGTGTCGCTGTGCGATTTTTTAAACCTTATTTGACTTTTTAGCGTTATTTATTATAAATTTGCAATGAAACCAAGTCTTTCAGAATAACTTATATAGATTAATTCTAAATAAGTGGATGACATGATTCCAAAATCATATACGAAAAAATATCGCTATGGGTTCTCAAGAAGTTATAACAATTGAAAATGATTTTACCCTATTTCGTTTTCAAAACGATGGAAATGAATCGTTTCATGTAAAACGTTCCATACAAAAAGGTTTGATTCAGTTTCATTTTGGCATCAAAGGGAAAGCTAAATTTGTCTTCAATGATGGCAATTATGCTTTAGATTTGAGAGAAGAAAAAGCGCTTCTGTTTTACAATCCACAAAAAGAATTACCATTGAATTTAGAAATTGCTCCAAATTCTTGGGTTATTTCTTTAATCATTTCTATTCAAAAATTTCACGGTTTGTTTTCTACAGAAGCTGAACATATTCCTTTTTTGAGCGAAGAAAACAAGGATAAAAAATATTATAAAGAAACTGACATCAGTCCATCGATGGCGATTGTTTTAAGTCAGTTGTTTCATTATAATTTGAATCCGTCAATTAAAAATCTATACTATAAAGGTAAAGGATACGAATTATTGAGTTTGTATTTCAATCGTTCGGAAGATCCAAATGCAGAGCAATGTCCGTTTTTGATAGATGAAGAAAATGTTTTAAAAATCAAAAAAGCCAAAGAAATCATCATTCAAAATATGGCAGAACCACCAGGTTTGGAGGAATTAGCTGAACAAGTTGGATTGAGTTTGAAAAGACTAAAAATGGGTTTCAAGCAAATTTACGGCGATACGGTTTACGGATTCCTTTTTGATTATAAAATGGATTACGCTCGACAATTATTAGATTCTGGTTCTTATAATGTAAACGAAGTTGGATTGAAAATTGGTTACAGCACCGGAAGTCATTTTATTGCAGCTTTCAAGAAAAAATTTGCGACAACTCCGAAAAAATATTTGATGTCGATAAATCCTAATACTTAATCTCATAAATTTCGTATATCAAACAATCGATAAAAAAAACATAAACATAAAATCTTAAAAAAGTAGATTAGTTACTTTTACAAAAAATTGCAACAATGAAAGGAGTATTATTAGTAAATTTAGGTTCGCCAGAAAGTCCAACAGCTAAAGATGTTAAGCCGTATTTAGATGAATTTTTAATGGATAAATATGTAATTGACGTTCCGTTTTTATTACGTGCCTTATTAGTTAGAGGTATCATTTTACAAACAAGACCAAAAAAATCGGCTGAAGCTTATGCTCGCATTTGGACAAGTGAAGGTTCTCCTTTAATTGTACTTTCAAAAAAAATGCATCAAAAAGTTCAGAAATTAGTTGATGTTCCTGTGGCTTTAGCCATGCGTTATGGAACTATAACTATTGAAAAAGGATTACAAGAATTAAAAGATAAAGGTGTGACCGAAGTTATGCTTTTGGCGCTTTATCCTCAATATGCGATGGCTTCAACCACGACGATTTGGGCTTTGGCAGATGAATTAGTTGCCTCAAAGTTTCCTGAAATGAAGTTGACAAAAGTTCCAGCATTTTACAACAAACCCGATTATATACAAGCATTGGCCAATTCAATGAAAAAGCATTTGGAAGGATTTGATTATGATCATTTATTATTTTCGTATCACGGAATTCCGAAACGTCATATTCGTAAAACCGATGTCACCAAATCACATTGTACTATAGATGGTTCATGTTGTAGCACACCTTCGCCAGCGCACGAATTTTGCTACCGCCATCAATGTTATGAAACAACAAGACAAGTGGTAAAATTGTTAGGAATTCCCGAAGGAAAATACAGCCAAACATTCCAATCAAGATTAGCAGGTGACAAATGGTTAACGCCCTACACTGATGTTGAAATTAACAAAATGCCTGAACAAGGAATCAAAAAATTAGCCGTTGTAACTCCTGCTTTCGTAGCCGATTGTTTAGAAACTTTGGAAGAGATTGCAATGGAAGCTAACGAACAATTTTTACACCATGGTGGCGAAGAATTTATGGCAATTCCATGTATGAATGATGAAGACGAATGGTGTGGTGTTGTGGCGAATTGGATTGAGGATTTTAAGAAAAGATAGAAATCTTATGAAATTTTACTTTTTAATTTTTTTAAGTTTTATTCTTTTTTCTTGTTCTAAGAAAACAAATTCTGATAGTAAGACATTAGAAAGTAAAACTTTGGATTCAACAGTAAAAAAGAGTGCTGAACAGAAAACATCAGCTAGTGATAGTTATCAAGCAGGATTTCATTTAACACATAATATTGAAGTCGATTCTGTTGATGGAAAACCGGTGAAATTTTATATTGAAAACAAAAATTGTGACTCCTTGGCAATTGCATTTTATTATGGAAAATTTCGTCCAACAGATGACAATTTAACTGCAAAGCTTTTGGAGTTATCCTATACAAATGATAAAAACTTAAGACCTTTTTATCGATGGATTTTAGACAAAACAATTGAAATAGCTGACGGTGCTTTAGCAGAATTACCTGGAGTTCCAGCAAGAAAATATGCTGAAAAATTTCCTGAAGAATTATTTAATTTTTTAGATGCTGACACTAGTAAAACTAGATATTTATATTGGACAGACATTATCTCTTACAGTGGATTCTATGAAAATGATGATTATAATAAACCTAAACTAATTAGAAAAAAAATGGAAGCTGAAATGATAAAAAACAGCTCCATAAAACTGCAAAACAGAATTGCAAAATTTACATCAGATTGTTTTCCTGATGTTAACAAAATTGACCAATAATGGAACTCTACAACTACATAAAATCACTTCATTTAATATTTGTAATCACTTGGTTTGCAGGATTATTTTATATTGTTCGTTTGTTTGTTTATCAAATAGAAGCCAACGAAAAACCTTCACCAGAAAGAGAAATTTTATTAAACCAATACAAAATAATGACATATCGCCTTTGGTTTATTATTACTTGGCCAAGTGCGATTTTAGCAACATTTTTTGCGGTTTGGTTACTACTTTTGATGCCGGCTTGGTTGCAAATGCCTTGGATGCACGTAAAACTCGGATTTGTTTTGGCGTTGTTTTTGTACCATCTAAAATGTCATCAAATTTATAAGCAATTGCAAAACGACAAATTCAACTATTCTTCTAATTTTATGCGCCTTTGGAATGAAGGTGCCACAATTATTTTATTTGCTGTAGTTTTTTTAGTAATTTTAAAAAATGCTTTCAATTGGATTTATGGCGTAATTGGAATCTTTTTGTTTTCGATTTTAATTATGCTCGGATTCAAATTTTATAAAAGAATAAGAGAAAGAAAATAGTTGGCAGTGTTCAGTATTCAGTTTGCAACTGAGACTGAAAACCGAGACTGAGACTAAATACTATGTTTAAAAACTTCAAATTTTCAATGCTATCACTTCGTATTAGGATTTTCCTATCGATGATTGTATTGATTTTGATAGCTTCCATTCTAATGGCTTCCATTTCTGTGATTCAGTTTAAAAATGAAGCTCGAAATTATCATCAAGAGCGTTTAGAACGTAAAGAAGATGCCGTAAAAGAACACATAAATTACATCTTATCTAACACCACTTATCCGTTAACGGAAAAAAATCTGCCGTTAATTTTTAAAGACAAAATCCACGAACTTTCAGATATTCATAATGTGGAAATCAACATTTACAGTTTGAATGGAAATCTTTTAAAATCATCCAAAGCTTCGTTTTCTGTTGATAGTATTTCGCCTCCTATTCCAAAATATATTATCAAATTGGTGCAATCTTCTATCGAAAAAAGATATGTTGATATTAAAAGTGTAGATGGAATTAAAAATCGTTCTTCCTACACTCAAATTAAAGACGACAAATTCAAACCACTCGGAATTTTGAATTTACCTTATGTAGACGACGATAGTTTTTATGAAAATGAAATTCAAGAATTCTTAATCCGATTGAGTCAGGTTTATTTTTTCATGTTGATTATTGCTTTTGCTTTGGCTTACTTTTTAGCTTCCTACATCACACAATCTTTAAAAACCATTTCCGATAAAATCAACGAAACTAGCTTGAATCAAAAGAACGAAAAAATTGTAATTGAAGCCAACAGTCGTGAGATTAATTCGTTGATAAAAGCTTATAATGCGATGGTTGATAAACTGGAAGAAAGTGCCACTATGCTAGCTCAAAGCGAACGTGAACAAGCTTGGCGCGAAATGGCAAAACAGGTTGCTCATGAAATTAAAAATCCGCTTACGCCAATGCGATTGACGGTTCAAAGTTTTGAAAGAAAATTCAATCCAGAAGATCCTGATTTGAAACAAAAACTAAACGATTATACCAAAACATTGATTCAGCAAATTGATACCATGACTTCGGTTGCTTCTGCTTTTTCAAATTTTGCTTCGATGCCAGCACAACAAAATGAAACTTTAAATGTGGTTGAAGTAGTAGAATTTTCATTAGATATTTTTAACGAAGAATATATTTCTTTTGAAAGCAAAGAAGAAGAAATTATTACAATAATGGACAGAACGCAGTTGATTAGAATTATAACTAATTTGGTCAAAAATGCTATTCAAGCCATTCCTGAAGAACAAACTGAAAAATCAATTTTTGTTGCCGTAAAACGAGAAGAAAACAACGTAAATATTACGGTAAAAGACAACGGAATTGGAATTGAATTGGAATACATTGAGCATATCTTCGAACCAAAATTCACCACCAAAACAAGCGGAATGGGATTAGGTTTAGGAATTATCAAAAACATTATAGAAAATTACAAAGGAACTATTACATTTGAAACTGAATTCGGAAAAGGAACAACATTTAAGGTTTCGCTTCCAATAATTGAAAAATAAAATCATGAACTTCGAAAACCTACTTTTTACATCAGAAAACGGAATTGGTCAAATTACCATTAATCGTCCTTCAAAATTAAATGCTTTGAATGTGACAACCATTCAAGAATTGCACAACGCTTTTGAAACATTAGATGCAGATGCTGCTACTAAAGTAATCATAATAACTGGTGAAGGTGAAAAAGCATTTGTTGCTGGCGCTGATATTTCTGAATTTGCGAATTTTTCTGTGGAAGAAGGAGCACAATTGGCACAACAAGGGCAAGAATTGTTATTCGATTTTGTAGAGAATTTAAAAACTCCAGTTATTGCAGCTGTCAACGGATTCGCTCTTGGTGGAGGATTAGAATTGGCAATGGCATGTCATTTTAGAGTAGCTTCAGACAATGCAAAAATGGGTTTACCTGAAGTTTCACTGGGAGTAATTCCAGGTTATGGCGGAACGCAGAGATTACCTCAACTAGTAGGAAAAGGTCGCGCTATGGAATTAGTAATGACCGCAGGAATGATTGATGCAGAAACTGCAAAAACCTATGGATTAGTAAACCACGTTGTTCCTCAAGCAGAATTAATAGAATTCGCAAAAGGAATTGCTTCAAAAATTATGCGTAATTCTCCTGTCGCCATTGGATTTGCCATAAAAGCAATCAATGCAAATTTCAAAGACGGCGTTGATGGTTATAAAACTGAAATCAAAAACTTTGGAAAATGCTTCGGAACAGAAGATTTTAAAGAAGGAACTACTGCATTTTTAGAAAAAAGAAAAGCTGATTTTAAAGGGAAATAATTATAAGTCGCAGTTTTCAGTTTTCAGTCGCAGTGAATGCAAACCGAAAAATGCGACTGAATACTATTTCTCACCATCCCATTCTGCATAAAATTGAGACAAGAATAATTCCATGAATTTATGTCTTTCTTGAGCCAATTGTTTTCCGGTTTTGGTATTCATTTTATCTTTTAGCACCAACAATTTTTCATAAAAATGATTGATTGTTGGTGCTTCACTTTTTTTATATTCTTCCTTGCTCATATTGAGTTTTGGAGCAATTTCAGGATTATATAATTGTCTATTTTTGAATCCACCGTAATTGAATGTTCTTGCAATTCCGATGGCTCCGATAGCATCTAATCTATCGGCATCTTGAACAATTTCTAGCTCAATTGATTTGAATTTCTTTTCAAAATTTCCTCCTTTGAAAGAAATATTTTCGATAATATTTAAAACATGAACTATGATTTCTTCATCTGTATTTTGTGACTCTAAAAATTCACGAGCCACTTTTGGTCCAACGGTTTCGTCTCCATCATTGAATTTACTATCGGCAATATCATGAAGAAGTGCTCCAAGTTTTACAATTTGAATATCACAAACTTCATCTTGAGCAATCAACAAAGCATTTTTATACACTCTTTCAATATGAAACCAATCGTGACCAGCTTCAGCATTTTCGAGTTTTTGCTTTACAAATAAAATCGTGTTATCTATTAAACTCATATTACATTTTATAAAAAATTCCAAACTCTAAATAAATATTGGAATTTGGAATTTTAATATTGCTATTTTTTGAAAGTTTACTTTATCAAAGCAGGTTGCACCCATTTAAAAATATAATTTTCTTCAGGCAAAACCAATCTTTCAGAAATTTTTGCCATTCTTCCAGGTAATTTCATCAAATAATCTCTTGCTTTTTCGGCTTCATCAGTTAATCCAGAGATTTTATCAATTTGCCATTTATCAATTAATTTTTGCATGATTTCAACATAATCATTAGCAGTATAAACACCTAATTTTTGAGCAGAATTAGAAAATTGCTCAAATGCAGCACCTATTTTCTCTCCAGATTCACGTAAGAAAACAGCTGGCATTGTGATTTTTTGTTTCATCATGTATTGAAAAGCAAGCATCATTTCAGATGGATCTACCTTAAAAATTTGATCTACAAATTCGCAATATGCATGATGATGACGCATTTCGTCACCTGCAATTAATTTACAAACTTTAGACAATTTTTTATCTCCATAATCTTTAGCAATTTGAGAAACTCTATTGTGTGAAACATAAGTTGCTAGTTCTTGAAAACTTGTATAAACAAAGTTTTTATAAGGGTCACGACCTGTTCCAATATCAAATCCGTCAGCTATTAAATGCTGAGTCGTAATTTCAACTTCACGCATATTAACTCTGCCTGATAGATATAAATATTTATTTAGTAAATCACCGTGACGGTTTTCTTCACTAGTCCATTGACGAATCCATCTTGACCAACCGTTACGCTCTACATTGTCTATTCCTTCAACATCCATCAACCATGCTTCGTAAGTTGGAAGCGCTTCCTCGGTAATAGTATCGCCTACCATGGCAACCCAAAAATCATAAGGTAAATCTTTAGCTATTTCTTGAATTTCTTTAACATCTTCAAAGAAGGTATCGCTTTGTGCATCTGGCAAAAAATCAGATGGCTGCCAAATAGTTTCTATTGGAATTAAAAATTTATCGACAAATTCGTCAACTTTAGTATCTAGAAATTGCATTACTTCTAGACGTACATTTTTTATGGACATTATATATGTATTAAAGACTTTAGATTTGAGACAAAATAAAATCTGATTATTATTTTAACGATTGAACAACTGCTTTTTCTGTTTT
>JAAFHW010000078.1 GCA_013298525.1 Flavobacteriia bacterium | reverse complement strand
ATCATTTACGGCATTAATTACCGTAGCAGTAACAGGAACAGTAACAGTAGCAGTATCACAATTTCCTGGATTTAATACTTCACAAATTTGGTAAGTTAAAGTATAAGAACCAGCAGGTGTACCAGGCGCAACCACAACATTAGTACCTGATAAAGTAACACCAGGATTAGTTGAAGACACGAAAGTAGTAGTTACTTGAGAAGGCACTACAGCCACACCATTTAAAGTATCGTTAACAAGAACGTTAGTAAATGAAGTTCCACCAGTATATCCGTTTACAGAAGTACCGGTATCATTATTAGCTAATATTTCTCCAGGTCTAACAGGAACAGTAACAATAGCAGTATCACAATTAGAAGGATTAAGTACTTCACAGATTTGGTATGTTAAAGTATAAGAACCAGAAGGTGTACCTGGAGCTACAATTATAGCACCAGTTGAAGTATTTAATGTTACACCTGGATTAGTAGTGCTAACTTGAGTAAGAATAACATTTGATAATGTTGCAGGACTACTATTTACGGTATCATTCAATAATACGTTTACTAAAGAAGTTCCTCCAATGGTTCCATTAATACTTGTCCCATTATCATTTACAGCATCAATTACTGCATTTACTGGTACTGGAGTAGAAGTAGAAGTATTATTAGATGTATTTGGATCTGTTTGACTTCCAGAAATTGTTGCAGTATTTGCATAAGGACCTACAGAATTTACTCTTGCTACAACTGTTAATGTTGCATTTGATCCATTATTTAAGTTTCCAATTGTCCAATTTGGTGCAGTCCAACTTCCAACAGATGGAGTTACACTTACTAATGTATATCCACTTGGTATTACATCATTTAATGTTACACCAGTCGCATTGCTTGGTCCATTATTTGAAGCAGTAATTGTAAAAGTAATATTTGTTCCAATTATAGGAGCCATATTACTTGCTACTTTTACAACAGCCAAATCAGCAACCGGAACAGGAATTGGTGTCGCAGTTGATGTATTATTACTTAAGTTTGGATCTGTTTGATTTCCAGTAACTGTAGCAGTATTAGCATAAGTTCCTGTTGCTCTAACAGTTGCAACAACGGTTAAAGTTGCATTAGAACCATTCGCCAAATTTCCAATAGTCCAGTTAGGAGATGTCCAAGAACCAGATGAAGGTGTAACACTAACTACTGTATATCCAGAAGGTATTGCATCATTAACAATTACACCAGTGGCATTATTTGGTCCATTATTCGCTGCAGTAATTGTAAAAGTAATATTGCTTCCTACATTTGGAGCTAAATTACTAGCAGTTTTAGTAACAGATAAATCTGCAATAGGAACTGGTACAGGAGTTACTGTAGAACAATTGTTTGTTGGAGCTGTTTCTGTATTCGTACCGGAAATACATGCAGTATTTGCATAATTTCCTGAACTTAATACGGTAGCAACTATAGTTAAAGTTGCATTTGCACCATTAGCAAAGTTTCCGATTGTCCAGTTTGGAGCTGTCCAAGTTCCAACAGAAGGCGTTGCACTAACAAGAGTATATCCAGAAGGCAAAACGTCGTTTACAACTACATTTGTATCATTACTAATTCCAAGATTTGAAGCAGTAATCGTAAAAGTTACATTACTACCCACATTTGGAGTTGAATTACTTACAGTTTTAACAACTTTTAAATCAGAACATCCTTTAAAAACAGTAGTACTTACACTTGCGCTAGTTAAACCCCAACCCCAAGTATTTAATAAACGCCCATTTCCAAAATCATTACAGGTAACACCATCAGTTTCGTTAGCTCCAACAACAGGAGCAGGAATAGCATTTAAAAAGTTTCCATCTCCACTCCAAGCTCTAGTTGGACTTGGAGTACCATTCAATGAATTATTTAAACCAGTTCCACTTGTATTGTTACTTCCATCTGAACAATCTGTTCCAACATTTGTTAAAGAGCTATCGTCCCAATACATTTGAGAGTTAGCTATAGCTGTCGGGGCAATAGATTGAACATTAAATCCATTTTTATTAAGTTCGGCGTCATACATTGGTAAATTAAACCTTCCAGCCAAATAATTAAGTGTTAATGTCATTTGGGCTCCATCAGGAACCACAACACCAAAACCATTTAAACCATCCCATGAAAATGTATTATTTCCTGCGGCTACTCCATAAGCTTCTAGTATTACGTCAGCACTTGCAGCTTGATAACCTGGAACACCATTTAAATCGATTACTAATCTTACGTCACCAGCTCTTGATATGTTATAATTTATCAAATAAGGTCCGCAATTTGTAATGGAAGGATTTAAAAAGGTAGGAGCAGCAGGAATAGATGCTATAGGATATAATGAAACATCAGGATTATTTAGAAAGACTTTATATCCATTTGTTAAAGCTGGTATTAAAGCCGTATTAATTGATTTTCTAGTTGTAGTATATGCACCAACTGGATTTACACCATAACTATTTACAGCAAGATTATATGCAATTGGTTGAAAACCTGGGCGAAAATCTACAAATAAAACTACCTGATCTGCAGTATAAACATAAAAATTTGGTTCAGAACTTGCCGTTACCAAATTTCCATAATTACTATCTACAGCAACAAATCCCCATTTATCTGAGTGTAAACGACCATTTCTTTTTACTCCAGCAGTTGTTGCTACTGTCATATCAAATAATGCACCAACGGCTCTATCTGCGCCAGTTAGTAATGGAGTAACTCCACCATCGTTACTTCTGTAAAATTCTATCCAGTGCTCACCAGCAACAGCAGGGTTAAATATTAATGGATTATAACCAGTTGTTACGCCTCCAATATTTGGACCTACAAGTGCTTGAGCATGTGTATCAATACTTCCGGCAGAACCTAAAGTACTATTCCACAAACCAGACATAACTACAGTACCACTTGGGTTTTTTATTCTGTAATATAAGTTTGATAACCTTCCAGGAACACCTACAGAGTAACCTCTCCAGTCGAAACCAAAATACATTCTTTCAGTTCCTGCATTCGCGATATTAAAATAAATTCTATTATCTTCACCACAATTGAAGTAGGATCCACTTTGTAAATCTGGCGCACTCAAAACTGCAGTAATATTTGCAGCGTTTGGAGAAAGAGTTGGTGTACCTTCAGCAAAAATAGATGTTGAAAATAAAATTAATAATAATGAAAGGATAAACGATTTGTAGTTTATTGTTTTCATAAGCTTGCTTTTTTGCATAAATTTTTTCATGCTTTTATTTGTTTTTTTGTTTGGGACACATCACTGAAATATAGTTATTAACAATGAGGCGTATTTTTTCACGGACCAAAAATAGTTATCAACTTGCTATTAAAACTATTTTATCTATGAATTACATTAATACTCGATTAAATGCTCTTTCTGACTCTTTATTTTGGCGTAAACCCTTATATTCATTGTGCTTGTAATGTTTTTTTCGTAGTTTTAATTCTACTTTTTTTATTGTTTTTTAATTAACTTTGTATGTTTTTTATTTTGTATGAGAACATTTTTTTCAATCCTAAAATTTTTGTCGAAATTAGAAAGCATTTTTTAATTTTACAAGAAAAAAATCGATTAAATGCATAAAATCACGGATAAAGGGTATTTTATCGATTAAAAACAATGTAAAATCTTACAAAAATATTTTAAAAATTGAATTGTTAATAACTCTAATAGTAATTTAATGAAAAAATTGACTTTAATTCGACACGCAAAATCTTCTTGGAATAATCCAATTAATGATTTTAAAAGACCAATTATTGAAGAAGGAATTCAAAAAACAATTAAAGTAGCCACAGAAACTAAGAATTTGTTTAACGATAAATCTTTAATTTGGGTAAGTTCGGCTGAAAGAACTAAACAAACAGCAAAACTATTTTTGTCAATTTGGGATGAAAATAGCGAAATGCAAATTCAGTTTAAAGATGATTTATATACTTTCGATTTAAATCAATTTGAAAAAATTGTTAAATCTTGTCCAAATGTTTATAAAAACTTAATTCTTTTTGGACATAATAGTGCCATTACAGATTTTGTTAATAAATTTGGGGATATTTTTATTGATAATGTACCAACATCAGGTTATGTTTCGATTATATTCGAAGGTGATGATTGGAATAAAATAAATAAAGGTAAAACAGATAAAATTATATTTCCAAGAGATATTTAACTATGAGTTCAGAGAATAATTTCCGATATATTGATAGAGAAAAGAGTTGGCTTACTTTTAACGCAAGAGTTTTACAAGAAGCTGCAGATGAAACAGTCCCATTACTAGATAGACTTCGTTTTTTGGGTATTTTCTCAAATAATCTTGACGAATTTTTTAGAGTACGTTTTGCTGCTATTAGAAGATTAAGTCTTTCTGGGCAAACTGGTGAAAAAATTTTAGGCGGAATTACGGCGCAACAATTAGTAAAGGATATTACTGATATAGTAATAAAGCAACAATCGGAGAGTTTGAGAATCCTTGAAATAATTGAAGAACAATTAGAAAAGCAAAACATTATAATCGTTAATGAAAATGAGTTATGTCAAGAGCATCAAAATTTTGTTCACGATTTTTTTATACAAAAAGTAAGTCCTGAGCTTGTTACAATTATCTTAAATGATTTGGCAGAATTTCCTTTGCTTAAGGATACTGTTGGATATTTAGCCATAAAACTTGTAATGAAAACTTCTGAAAAAGCTAAAGTATTAGGTCTTGTAAAACCTAAAAAAGAGGTTCGTTATGCAATCATTGAAATTCCTAAAACATTCAATAGAATAGTTGTACTTCCTGCAATTGGAGAAAAACAATACATAATGCTATTAGATGATGTAATTCGTTATAATTTAAGTAGCATTTTTAATATATTCGAATACGAAAGCATTTCTGCACATATGATTAAAATTACTCGTGATGCTCAATTAGATATTGATAGTGATATGAGTAAGAGTATGTTACAAAAAATAGCTACTTCTGTAAAAGAAAGAAGAATTGGTGAGCCAGTACGTTTTGTATACGATAAAAAAATTGATAAAGATACCCTTTCATTTTTCTTAGATAGAATGGGAATAGAATCTACAGATAGTATTATTCCTGGAGGAAGATACCACAATCGTCGTGATTATATGGATTTTCCAAATCTTGGGCGTTTTGATTTATTATATCAGCAAAAGCCACCATTGCCAGTAGAAGGATTGTCTCTTGAAGGAAGCATACTAAATAGAATTGCCAAAAAAGACTATTTGATTTTTGCTCCTTATCAATCCTATTCTTATTTAATTAAATTTTTAAGAGAAGCAGCTCTTGATCCGAAAGTTACTTCTATTAAAATAACTTTATATCGATTAGCAAAAAACTCACAAATCATTAGCTCATTGATAAATGCGGCTAAAAACGGAAAGCGTGTTGTGGTTCAAATTGAACTTCAAGCACGATTTGATGAAGCCAACAATATTTCCTACGCCGAGCAAATGCAACAAGAAGGAATTGAATTGATATTTGGTATCAAAGGATTAAAAGTACATAGTAAAATATGTGTTATTGATAGGCTGGAAGAAGGTAAAGTCAAACGTTACGGATTTATTTCAACTGGAAATTTCAATGAGACTACAGCTAAATTTTATACCGATGTAACTTTGTTTACAAGCCACAATCAAATTCTTAAAGACGTAACCAAAATCTTTGAGTTTTTTGACATCAATTACAGATTACACAGATACAAACATTTAATAGTTTCTCCTCATTATTCGCGTTCAAAATTTAATAAATTAATTGATAGAGAAATTCTTAATGCTCAAGTTGGAAAAACAGCTTACATTAATTTAAAAATGAACAGTTTGTCAGATTTTCAAATGATTGATAAATTGTATGAAGCAAGTAATGCTGGAGTGAAAATGAAACTTCAAATTAGAGGTATATGTTCGTTAATTCCTGGCGTAAAAGGAATGAGTGAAAATATAGAAGCAATAAGTATCGTTGATAATTTCCTTGAACATTCAAGAGTTTTTATTTTTGGTAATGATGATAATCCTGAAGTATTTATTTCTTCGGCTGATTTTATGACAAGAAATCTTGACGGACGAGTTGAAGTTACGTGTCCAATATATCAAGAAGATATTAAAAAGCAATTAATAGAAACCTTTGAAGTGGGTTGGAAAGGAAACGTAAAAGCACGTTTACACTCAGAAAAATTAGACAATAAATATCGAGTTAGAAAAGAAGGCGAATCTGTTTTCCGTGCACAACACGAAACCTATAATTACTATAAAAATCAGCAAGAAGACAATAATATTTTTTAAAATACAACCCAAAATAATAAATGATTTCAATAAAAAAATATGCAGCAATTGATATTGGATCTAATGCCATGAGATTGCTTATAACCAACATAGTTGAACAAGATGGAAAGGAAACACAATTCAATAAATCGGCTTTAATTCGTGTGCCAATTCGTTTAGGACAAGATGCTTTTACTGTTGGTGAAATTACCAATGAAAACATTGATAGAATGGTTGATGCTATGGAAGCTTTTCGACTTTTAATGAAAGTTTATAAAGTAGAAAAGTACAAAGCTTGCGCTACATCTGCAATGAGAGAGGCATACAATGGTAAAGAAGTTGTTGAAATTATAAAGAATAAATCAGAAGTTGAAATTGATATTATTGATGGTAAAGTAGAAGCTGCCATTATCGCTTCTTCAGATTTGCATAGCTTTCTTGCTACTGATAAAACTTACTTATATGTAGATGTTGGAGGTGGAAGCACAGAATTTTCATTGTTTTCTGATGGAAAAATGATTAATTCAAAATCATTTAAAAACGGAACGGTACGATTACTGAACAATATGGTTAATGAAATCGTTTGGATTGAAATCGAAAAATGGATTAAAACCAACTGCGAACCTTATGAAAATGTTACTTTAATTGGTTCAGGTGGAAATATTAATAAAATTCACAAATTATCTGAAAAACATCAAGATAAACCTTTGTCTTATGTCTATTTAGCATCTCAATATCAATACTTAAATTCACTAACTTACGAACAAAGAATCGCTGAATTAGGTTTGAATACAGATAGAGCTGACGTAATTATTCCTGCAACACAAATTTATCTTAACGCAATGAAATGGAGTGGTGCTAGACAAATATATGTTCCAAAAATTGGGCTTTCAGACGGAATAGTAAAAGCAATGTATTATGGTACAATATAAAATTTAAATGTATGAAAAACTTAAAATGCCTTTTTGGATTAATAACTGTCTTGCTTTTAATTTCTTGTAAGCAAGAAACTTCATCGAACTCTTATTTTAATTCTGAAGAAAATGGAATTAAAATTGGTGGCGTCAAAATGGTTACCATCGAAACTCCAAAAGGAAAGTTCAATGTTTGGACAAAGCGCATCGGAAACAATCCAAAAATCAAGTTATTGTTGTTAAATGGCGGCCCAGGAATGTCGCATGAATATTTTGAGTGTATGGAAAGTTTTCTTCCCAAAGAAGGAATTGAATTTATCTATTATGATCAATTAGGAACTGGTTTTTCAGAAAATCCGAAAGATACCACAATGTGGGATTTGCCTAGATATGTTGAAGAAGTAGAACAAGTTCGTGTAGCTCTAAATTTAAACAAAGATAATTTCTATTTATTAGGTCATTCTTGGGGTGGAATTCTAGGAATGCAATATGCTCTAAAATATCAAGACAATTTAAAAGGATTAATAGTTTCCAATATGATGGCAAGTTGTCCTAAATATGGTGAATATTCTAAAGTTTTAGCCAAGCAAATGAATCCAGAAATCTTAAAAACCATCAAAGATTTAGAAGCTAAAAAAGACTACAACAATCCAAAGTATATGGAATTGTTGATGGCCAATTTTTATAATCAACACATCTTAAGAAAACCTGTTAATGAATGGCCAGAGCCTGTTAATAGAGCTTCAAGTAGATTGAATCAGTCACTTTACATTACAATGCAAGGTCCAAGCGAATTAGGGATTTCAGGAAAATTAACCAATTGGGATGTTTCTAAAGAATTGAAAAATATCACAGTTCCAACATTAGTAATAGGAGCAAAATATGATACTATGAATCCAGAATATATGAAATGGATGGCAACTCAATTTCCAAAAGGAACTTACTTATATTGCGCCAACGGAAGTCATATGAGTTTATACGACGACCAAGAAACATACATGAAAGGATTGATAGAGTTTTTGAAGAAAGAAAATACTAAAAACTAAAGCCTATCGTTTTGATATAAATGTTTTTAAATGAGAATTGCCTCTTCAATAATTTTATTCTTTTTATTCTCCATGGTTTTTTCTCAAACTAAAATTGAGAATTTAACAAATATCACTTTAAGTAAAATATACAATGAGCCTGATGATGGTTCTTGTAATTCATTTTTAACTACAGAAAGTGCTGAAGTGATTTCTAGAAAAATAGTTGATTGTGATAAATTAGTTTTAGAATTAATTAAATTAAAGTCAAATTTAAAATCTAGAAAATCTGAAGATTTGTGTTGTAACTTTGGAATAATTGGATGTCCAAGCCTACAGTTTATGGTTACTTATCAATTTAATAAACTTGTTGATACTTTATACTTTAATAAGTATGAGAATGAAAGCTATATAATTGACTGGAAAACTAAAAAACAATTTGATGATAAAAATAGTGACTTAGCAAAAATTCTTAATAAAAATTCAATTTTTAAAAATCTTATTGATATAAATTTGGATAAAATTTTTAGAGATACATTTATGTATATTAAATTTGATTCTGTTGATATAAAAGGATTAAAAATTAATGATAAGCAATTTTATGGACTAAATAAAACTAAAATTGATTCATTAATTGGTGGTTTTGGTAATTACGTTGAGATTGAAAAAGATTTAAAAGGTAATAAGGAATTATATAAATATTATAATCATAATAGAGATTCTTATAATGAATTTTATTTTGCAGATGATTTTCCGCTTGATGAATTGGTAATAAACAAAATTGAAGATAAAGGAGATAGTTATCCAGACGAAAAACCATTTAATATCATAGGAATAACATTAAACGATTCAGAAAAATTGTTAATTGAAAGATTCCCAAATTCTACTAAATATATCGAAAATATTAAAGAATATTTTAAAGATGAAAACGGAGATTATTCAATAATTGTTAAGATTAATGATAAAAAAGGAGAAATTAGTTTTGTCTTAAATAATGAAAAAATAAAACAAGTTGAAATTGATTTTCATTATCCTAAACCTTAAATATCCAAATCAAAAGTCTTCTTCAAGACTTCCAAATTCGGATTAATTTCATTCAATCGGTTGTACTTATCTTGTGGAGTAAAGGCATTTTTTACTTTCACTGCTTCATTTACAACAACTTCAATTGTAATATCATGATTGTGTAAATGTCCTCTTAAATAACCCAATAATTCTGGTTTAGCTTTTTCAAAATCAATTTTAGAACCTTCATTCGGAAGTTCATAAATAATGATAGTGCCATCAAGTTTAGGATCACTTATTCTTAATAGTGATTCCATTATTTTTGCACCTTTATCGCCTAATCTATCGGCAAATTTATACCAAAGTTCTAGCATTTCGGTTTCTGTAAAATCTTCACTTGGTAAGTGTTCTTCCACTTTTACAACACCTTTTTGAGCTTCCATCATTTCCTTTTTGGCACGAATACTACCTAAAGATAATGCTGAAATTTTTCCAGTTTCCGGTTTAAAATCTGTTTGAAGTTTTGGTACTTCAACTGAACTTGCTGAAACAGATTCAGGTTTTACATCAATTTCAGATTTTGATGATTCAACAGAAGTTTCAATTAAAGTTTCAGGTTCTTTTAAAGTTTCAGATTTAGGTTCTTCAACCTCAATTTTTGGAGTTGTTTCTGAAATAGGGTTTTCAACAGCATTTGCAACTGTTGTTTTTAAACTTACAACTTCTGTAATCGAATAACTATTGTTTCTGAAATAAGTCGGTGGAATTATAAAGTCAACTTTTTTTTTTCTCCATCAAAGTTGATAGAGCAAAGTTGCATTAATGTTAGTTCAACTAACAATCGTTGGTTTTGAGAAACCTTGTATTTTAAATCACAATCATTGGCAATTTCAATCGCTTTTAAAAGAAAATCCGATTGGCATTTATGTGCTTGTTGACCATAAAGTTGTTGTGCTTGTTCACCAGCTTCTAGTAAAACTAAAGTTGCAGGATTTTTACAAACCAATAAATCTCTAAAATGAGAAGCCAATCCAGATACAAAATGATGTCCGTCAAAACCTTTTGATAAAATATCATTATATGCAATTAAGATGCTTGGAATATTATTTTCCAAAATCAAATCGGTTACTTTAATATAGGTTTCAAAATCTAAAACATTCAGATTTTCGGTTACAGCTTGACGAGTTAAGTTAGTTCCACAATAAGAAACAACTCTATCAAAAATTGACAAAGCATCGCGCATCGCTCCATCAGCTTTTTGAGCAATAATGTGCAAAGCGTCGTCTTCAAATTGTACTCCTTGACTTGTAGCAACTTCTGCCAAATGTTCTTTAGCGTCTTTAACTGTAATTCGTTTGAAGTCAAAAATCTGGCAACGAGATAATATCGTTGGTAAAATTTTGTGTTTTTCTGTAGTTGCTAGAATAAAAATAGCGTGTTTTGGTGGCTCTTCTAATGTTTTCAGAAATGCATTAAATGCAGGAGTTGATAACATATGAACCTCGTCAATAATATAAACTTTATATTGACCTGCTTGTGGTGGTATTCTAACTTGGTCAATTATACTTCTAATGTCATCAACACCATTATTAGAAGCAGCATCCAATTCGAAAACATTAAAGGCAAAATCTTCATTCGGATCATCATAACCAGGTTGATTGATTTTTCTAGCCAAAATTCTAGCACAAGTAGTTTTTCCAACACCTCTTGGACCAGTAAATAATAGGGCAGAAGCCAAATGGTTGGTTTCAATAGCATTCAACAAAGTATTCGTAATAGCTTGCTGACCCACAACGTCTTTAAACGTTTGCGGACGATACTTACGAGCAGATACTACAAATTGTTCCATAGAATTTTATTGGATTACAAATATAGATTGAATAATTACGAATTCCAAATTACGAATTACTAAGAAATAGATTTTTTCTTAACAATTCCAATAATCAAACCGAGAAGTAAAATTGCATTTACTATTAAAGATACAACTAGTATTTTTTGATAAAAATCACTTTTGTTATTTTCAGAAATAGTGTTCTGATTTTGTTTGTATTGTCTTAGTTTTTCTAATTGGTAAATCCAATTTTTTAAGTTTTCATTTTCTGACTCTATTAAAATCAGTTTATGTGATAAATCTCTAATATCAGAATTTTCAATTGAATAATCTTTTGGTGGTGGAGGCAATAAATAGGGATAAGTTTCTAAAGATTGATTTGCATTACAAATACTCATAGAAATTTTGTTATTCTTGTTTAATTTTCCATAAACTATCCAAAAACCTTTTTTGAATGGAAATAAGTCGCAATTTCCATTAGAAGATTTTCCAAAAATAATATTTGAAGAAATTTTTCCTTTATATAGTTCTATAACTTTAAAACTGTAGGTTTGTTTTTTTAAATCTAAATCAATCAATTCTCCATAAAATACAACATCAGAAGAAATTAATCCTTTTTCTACCATTGTCTCTCTTTTTAATTGAGGACAATCACAAGCCAAACAATTGCTAATTCCAAATAATATTATAAAAACAAAAAATCTAATTTTCATAAAAATAATTTTTAATAAAAGTAAAGAATTAAATCAAATATCAAATTATGTACATATCTAAAATGTTATATCTAAAATCTAATATTAAATTCTACCTTTGCACCGCAGACCGCCTTATCGACTCGTCTTTTGGGACGAGTAGGAAAGTCCGGACACCAAAGAGTAGCATATTGGGTAACGCCCAACCGTTGAAAGACGAGGACAAGTGCAACAGAAAGTATGTACAGTTCGGCTGTAGTGAAACCAGGTAAACTCTATGCGGTGAAATTTCAAGTATATCGACATTTAAGGATTACTCGTCCGTTGTCGAAGGGTAGAAAGATTGATCTCGTTGGTAACAACGCGACTAGATAAATGATAAGGTATCGTCTTTTTGGACGAGAACAGAATCCGGCTTATAGGTCTGCTTTTTTTTATAATAATTTGCATTAACCTTGCATTAACTCTCATTTAACTTTCGTAGAAAAATATTAAATCAAATTTGCATTAAAATAAATGTTATGCAAAAGATTCTTATTTTGATTAGTATATTGATTGCTCAATTTGTATTCTCTCAAGAAAAACCGAAAGTTTTAGAGGAAGTTAAAGTTGTAAAAGAAGTAAAAACATTCACCAATAAAAACGGAAACATAAAAATTGATGTAGCAAATTCCATTTTTAATTCAGTTCCAAATACGGTTGATTTGTTGTCAAAACTCCCAAAAGTCCAGATTAGTCCAGATAAAGAATCTATTACAGTTATCGGAAAAGGAACACCTATTATATATATCGACAATCAAATTGTTACTATGAATGATTTGAATTCTTTGTCAGTAGATGATATCAAAACTATAGAAATTATCAATAATCCATCTTCTAAATATGAAGCTAATGGTAGAGTTGTACTATTGATAACTCGAAAACTAAGTAAGAAAGAAGGTTTTAAAGTCAATGTTTCTGAAACAGCTTCCTTTCAAAAAAAATTCAATAATTACTTCGGAATCAATTCAAGTATTAAAAAGAAAAAGTTGGAATTGAAAGCCAATTTCAATTACAATCAAATCAAAGTTTGGGAAGGAAATGGTAATAATTTTACGATTCCAAACTATGATATTATTTCCAATTATAAAGTTATCGCAATTACAAAACGACCACAATTTATTTTTGGTGGTGGTTTGTTTTA
>JAAFHW010000077.1 GCA_013298525.1 Flavobacteriia bacterium | reverse complement strand
GCTTTATTTGTGAAATATTCTTCAAATACATTAGGAGCATCGAACTTTAAAGCTTCTTGACCTTTTCTTACGATAGTCATTTTAGTTATAACATCGTTTTGCTCAATAGCATTCACAACGTCCATTCCAGATACAATTGAACCAAAAACCGTGTGAGCACCATTTAAATGAGGTGTTTCTTTGTGTGTAATGAAGAATTGCGAACCATTAGTTTTTGGTCCAGAATTAGCCATTGAAAGAATTCCGCCTTTGTCATGTTTTAAATCGGTAAATTCATCTTTAAAAGCATATCCAGGTCCACCAGTACCATTTCCAAGAGGATCACCACCTTGAATCATGAAATCTTTAATTACTCTGTGGAATTTCAAACCATCATAGAATTTTTTTCCTTTGTAAGTTTCAGAAACCTTTGGATTGGTTCCTTCAGCCAAAGAAATAAAGTTAGCAACAGTTACTGGAGTTTTTTTGTACTCTAATCGAAGTACAATTTTACCTTTAGTAGTTTCAATCTCTGCAAAAATTCCATCATTCGGATTTGCTGCTTTTGTAACAGTTTCTGTCAAAGCTTTTTTAGACGTTTTCTTCTTCTTAGTTTGAGCATTCGAAATTGTTAATCCTAAAAAGAATAACAACATGATTTTTAATTTCATTTTCATTGTTCTAGTTTTAATCGGTTTTTAATTATAGTTTTTCTAATATTTCTACTTCAAAAATAATATTTGCGTTCGGTGGAATTACATCTCCAGCACCATTTTCTCCATAACCTATGTTAGATGGAATAAATAAAATGGCTTTATCTCCAATATTTAATAGCGACAATCCTTCTTCAAATCCTGGAATAGCAGCACCTTTAGAACCACATTGAAATGGCAATGGGCTATAACCATTTTGTGAAGCACGTTGCGGATCTAATTTTCCAAAAGCATTTGCTATTTCTGCTGAGCTGGTATCAAATAATGTTCCATTCTCTAAAAATCCAGCGTAATTTACAAATATTTGAGAGCCAGCTATCGGTTTTTTACCAGTTCCTTTCTTTACTATAGCATATTGTAAACCAGAAGGTAATTTTGTTGAAGCGGCTTTTTGTTCTGCAAAAAAGGCAATTTTATCTGTAACGGATTTTTTTAGTGCAGCTGCATCAATAGCGGCTTGCTTTTTCTGTTTTTCAGATTCTACTTTAAAGTAATCGCTAAATACTTTCACTGCATCAAACTTTTTAGCAGCTTCTCCTTTACGAATGATTTTAACCGAATTAATAGCATCGTTTTGAACAACAGTATTCACGACTTCCATTCCGTTTTCTACAACGTGTCCAAAAATAGTGTGTCTTCCATCCAACCATGGAGTTTCTTTAATAGTGATAAAAAATTGGCTACTATTTGTTGCAGGACCAGAATTAGCCATTGCTAATAATCCACCTTTATTGAATTTTAAATCGGTAATTTCATCTTTAAATTTGTATCCACAATCTCCAGAACCATTCCCAAGTGGATCACCACCTTGAATCATAAAGTCTTCGGCATCACCATTACATTTAGAAATAACTCTGTGAAATAATAAATTGTCATATAATGGTTTGTCTTTCAAATTTTCTGAAACAAACGGATTGGTTCCTTCTGCTAAAGTCACAAAATTTGCCACAGTAATTGGAGTTTTTTCATATTCCAATGCCACTAAAATAGTTCCTTTTGAGGTTTCAATTTCTGCGTATAATCCGTCTTTTAGATTGGTGTGTTCGTCTTTACATCCTACAAAAAACGTTGTAATAACTGCTAATAGTAAAATTATTCTCTTTTTCATTTCTATTTAATCTATTGTTTGTTTTCGGGTTTAAAATCGTTTAAAGTTACAGTACAAATTAATGGTTCGTTAGTTCCAATTCTTCTGTCGTCACCATGATAACCAAAGGCTAGGTGAGAAGGAAATAAAAAAGTCACCGTTTCTTTTTTGCGCATTTGTTTTATACCATGACGCAAACCAGACATGATGTTTTGTTTGTCAACCAAATACGTTTGTGGTTTAAGTTCTAACTGAGAGTAAATAACATTTCCAGCAATATCTTTGATTTCGTAATCAAAAAAAGCAACATCACCTTTCTTAGGACGCAAAGTATCGCTGTCATTTTTTACATCATAATGGTACCAATATCCTTTTTGGGAAGTCAAATACTTAATTTGAGGATTGCTTTTGATGATAGAATCGATCTGCTTTTCTTCACCTTTAATCAATTTTTTGTTGCGCTCTACAGATTCATTCATGAAAGCTCCAGAATTTCTTGAAATTGGCATTCTTGCTTGTTGCTCTTTACAACCAATTAAGGTTAAAAGAACAAAGATAAAAACAATGCTAAATTTTATATTTCTCATAATTTATAGTTCAATTTTAGAAATGATTTGTTCAAATTTCTTTATAGTATTGGCCAATGAATCATACGATTTTCCTCCAGCAGCATTGATGTGTCCTCCACCACTAAAATGGTCTCTAGCAAATTGATTTACATCAAATTCACCTTGTGAACGAAACGATATTTTAATAATATTCTCGTCTCTATGTTCGATGAAAATAGCTGCAAAAACGATACCTTTTATAGTCAAACCATAGTTAACGATTCCTTCTGTATCACCTTTTACGTATTTAAATTCGTCTAATTCCTTTTGAGATAACGAAATATAAGAAGTTTTCTTATCGAAAAGTACTTTCATATTCTGTAGAGCTCTTCCCAATAATTGCAATCTATCATAAGAATTATTATCGAAAAGTAAATTCGGAATTTGAGTATTTTCAACTCCTAAATCGATGAATTCTGCAACAATCCGGTGAGTCGTTCCTGTTGTTTTTGGAAATCTAAAACCTCCAGAATCTGTTAGAATTCCTGTGTAAAGACAAGTCGCAATAGTTTTATCAATAAGACCTTTTTGATTCAAATATCCAATGAAATTGTAAATCATTTCACAAGTAGAACCAAAAGAAGTATCTGAATAAGTGAACGTTGCATAAGAATCAGGCAATTGATGATGATCAATCATAATCATTGGAGCAGAAAGTTTGCTTAAAACTTGCTCCATTTCACCAGTTCTGTGCAAAGCATTGAAGTCTAAAGTAAAGACAAGTTCTGATTCGTTAAGAATTTTAGTGCAATTAACTCTGTCATTTTCATAAACCAAAACTGTTTCAGACGAAGGCAACCAAGCCAGAAATTCAGGGAATTCATTGGGTGCAATTACAACAGGTTGATGGTTCAATTTTAATAAAAAATGATATAAACCAAGCGTCGAACCCATGGCATCACCATCGGGACTTCGATGTGGAATAATTGCAATTTTCTTTGGAGAAGCCAATAATTCTTGAATGGCTAAAATGTCTTTTTCGTTCATAGGTTGCGAAAATACTAAAAATTAACACAATCACTATACAGATTAACACAGAATTTAATGTTTTATTTAGAAACAAAAAGTCCTAACCAAACGGCAAAAAGTCCTAACAAAACACTTAAAGCAATATAACCAAAAGCTAACAAGGAATTATTGTTTTGAAATAAAGTATAATTTTCAAAACCAAAGGTTGAAAAAGTAGTGTATCCGCCACAAAATCCTGTGATGAGAAACCATTTTAAATTGCTATTAGCCAAATTGTTTTTTTCTAAAATTCCAATCAAAACTCCAATTAAAAAACAGCCTAAAACATTGGTAATAAATGTTGCTAAAGGAAAATGATTTGACCAATATTTATTTACAAAAACTGCTGTTAAGTAGCGTAAAACACTGCCTATAGCACCTCCAATAGCAATATAAAGAATTGTTTTAAGCATTAAAATTGAAAATTACTTGAAGTCGAAGCGAAAGCTTTTACAAATTCGTAGAAACCGTATGTCATATAAAGTGCAGAACCTACAAGAAGTATGATTTTCCATTTGTAGTTTCTAACGCATAGGGATAAAAAGATGGGTAAAAATATCCATAAAATAGTGCTGAACAGATTAAAATATTTATAGATTGGATTTTCATAAAACCTTTCTGATGAACTTACAATAATGCTCCAAATAATTTTACTTAAAAATATCCAAAGTAAATAGGATATAAGAATAGTTGTTGAAGTTTTGCTATCTTGAATAAATTCATCAATATCAGAATTTACAGGTTTATCACCATAATCATTTTCTTCGTCTTCACCTTTTGTGCAATATAATGCGATAAGATATAGTCCAGCTAAAGGAATTAATCCTAAAAATAAATAACTACCGCTTTTACCAACGTCATGTAATCGTCTTACGGCTATTGAAAGTGAAGGAATGATGCTAAATAAGAAATAAAGAATATAAAGAGGTCCAATTAAATGGCCATCAAAATTGATTTCAAAGGATAAATCAAGGCAAAAGAAAAATAGAGCAAACATCAAGTTAAATAAGCCAAACATCCAATATTCTGTTCGACTTGCACGATCTTCAAAGTTGGCGTAATTTCTAATTGCGTGTAAATACCATTTCATAATTTAGTTTTTATATTGTTTTCAAAAGTAATGAAATTTATTTACCAAATAAAAACTACTATTTTATTAAAACCACTTTTTATTTTCTACTAAAAAATAGTACTTTTGCGCATGCAACACAACGTACTTATTTTAGATTTCGGCTCGCAATACACACAACTTATTGCACGCCGCGTTCGCGAATTAAATATATTCTGCGAAATTTTTCCTTACAATCATTATCCAACTGATTTATCGTCTTACAAAGCGGTTATTCTTGGCGGAAGCCCTTACTCGGTGCGCTCAGAAGATGCTTTGCAAATCGATTTGTCCGAAATTAGAGGTAAATTGCCTTTGCTTGCCGTTTGTTATGGCGCGCAATATTTAGCTCATTTTTCAGGTGGAGAAGTAGCTGCTTCCAATATCAGAGAATACGGAAGAGCCAATTTATCTTACATTAAGGAAGATGAAGTTTTCTTCGAAAATGTAAACCTCAATTCACAAGTTTGGATGAGCCACAGTGATACCATTAAACATTTACCAACTAATGGTGTAAAACTAGCAAGTACCAACGACGTAGAAAATGCGGCTTACAAAATTGAAGGCGAAACTACTTACGCTATTCAGTTTCATCCAGAAGTATATCACTCAACTGATGGAAAACAAATGCTTGAGAATTTCTTAGTAAAAATCGCAGAAGTTCCTCAAAATTTTACTCCAAATGCTTTTGTTGACGATTGCGTTAAAGAGTTAAGAGAAAAAGTAGGAAATGATAAAGTAGTTTTAGGACTTTCAGGTGGAGTAGATTCTACCGTAGCAGCAGTTTTATTGAACAAAGCTATTGGTAAAAACCTATACTGTATTTTCGTTAATAATGGTTTGTTACGAAAAAATGAATTCGAAAACGTTCTTCACCAATACAAAGATATGGGATTAAATGTGAAAGGCGTTGATGCTTCGGCACGTTTTTTGGAAGCATTGGCTGGAGTTGATGATCCAGAAACGAAACGTAAAATCATAGGAAATGCTTTTATAGAAGTTTTTGATGATGAAGCGCACAAAATTGAAGATGTAACTTGGTTAGCACAAGGAACAATTTATCCTGATGTTATCGAATCGGTTTCGGTAAAAGGTCCGAGTGCGACTATCAAATCGCATCACAATGTTGGAGGTTTGCCTGATTTTATGAAATTGAAAATTGTGGAACCACTTCGAATGTTATTTAAAGATGAAGTGAGAAGAGTTGGAGCAACTTTAGGAATCGATCCTGAATTGTTAGGAAGACATCCTTTTCCAGGTCCAGGATTATCGATTAGAATATTAGGCGATATTACACCAGAAAAAGTGCGTATCTTGCAAGAAGTTGATGCAGTGTTTATTAACGGATTAAAAGAACACGGATTGTACGATAAAGTATGGCAAGCAGGAGCGATTTTGCTTCCAGTAAATAGTGTAGGAGTAATGGGCGATGAGCGTACGTACGAAAAAGTAGTAGCACTTCGCGCAGTAGAATCTACCGACGGAATGACAGCGGATTGGGTACATTTACCATATGAGTTTTTGATGAAAATCTCAAACGAAATCATCAATAAGGTGAAAGGTGTGAATAGAGTTGTATATGATATTAGCTCAAAACCACCAGCAACTATTGAATGGGAATAAAAAAGTTGGCAGTGTTCAGTTTGCAGTTTTCAGACATGTTATTATTGCTTAATGAAACTTAATTTCTTAATGGTTTAAAATTTTAAAAGATATGTTTAAAAGAGTAATTTGTATAATTGTATTGATGTTTGCGACTTCTGTTTTCGGACAGAATTATACTAAGCACAAAGTGGCTAAAGGAGAGACGATTACTCAAATTGCACAAAAGTACAAAGTGACACCTTACGATATCTATAAGTTAAATCCAGATTCGCAAAGCGGAATTCAACCTGATGCTATTTTACTTATTCCTAAAAGCATTGAAAATGTAACTTCAAATACAGCTCTATATAAAGGAAAATCACACGAAGTAAAAGCGAAAGAAACTCTTTATAGTATTGCAAAACAAAATAATGTAGAAATTTCAGATTTAGAAGAAGCTAATCCATTTTTGAAAACTGATGGATTGCAACCTGGACAAGTTTTGAAAATAATGAAGTATGAAAATCCGCCTAAAATGGAACCAGGAACTGTCGTGTATTCTGTTCATGAGGTGCAACCTAAAGAAACTAAATACGGAATTGCTACCAAATACGGAATTTCTGTAGAAGAACTAGAAAAGCAAAATCCTGAAATAAAAGACAATCTTCCTGTTGGTTTTAAATTGAAAATAAATAGTAGTGAGAAAGTAGTTGCTCCAACTGAAGTAGTAAAACCAAAAACAGAAGTTTATAAAGGAAATACTTTAGAATATACTGTAAAATCAGGCGAAACGATGTACAGTTTAACCAAACTATTAGGTCTATCGGAAGCTTCATTAATTGGTTTAAATCCAAGTTTGAAAGAAGGTGTTAAAGAAGGAATGATTCTTAAAGTTCCAGCAACACTTTCATTTTCAAAAGAAATTAAAAATAGTTTGAAAGATTTGACAAAATCTGTTTCCAATCAAAAAAGAAAAGAATTAGTCTTGTTTTTACCTTTCAATGCTTCTAAGATTCAAAACGATACGGTTACTTCAATTTCAGAGCGATTAAAGAAAGATAAATTTCTAAACATGACTTTAGATTTTTATGCTGGAGCTTTAATGGCCATAGATTCCGCTAAAGTTCTCGGAATGAATTTGGATATTAAAATATACGATTCTCAAGAAACTAAAAATTCAACAAGCGCTTTGTCGGTTATTTCTAATAATGATTTTTCCTCAACAGATGCCGTTATTGGTCCGTTTTATCAAGTAAATGTTGAAAAAGTAGCAGATGCTCTAGAGAACAAAAACATTCCTGTAATTTCACCATTGTCAAGAGACGAAGGAAAATCATATAAGAACTTGTTTCAATCAATGCCTCATGCCGATGCTGTTAAAGGTGCAATGTTTAGTTACATGCAATCCAAAAACGGAAATATAATCGCAGTAATTGATCCCAAAAAAACTTCAATAAAAGAATATATTCAAGATTTTCAAAAGGATGTTAAAGTAGTTGGTCTTTCTGACAAAGGTGGCTTTGTAGCCGATAGTATTAAAAAGCATTTTGTGAAAGACAGAATAAATTATGTTCTAATGGCTTCCGAAAAAACCGGAACTATTTTTACAACAACATCTGCAATGTCAAGCGTTATGAAAGACTATCAAGTGCAATTGGTAATTTTAGAACCCAACGAAACTTTAGATTTTGAAGAAATAGCCTTATCTCGATTAACAAAATTAAAAATGGCTTATCCTTCAGCAACAAAAGACAACGATTCTGATGAAGCACAAAAATTTGAAAGAGCTTTTAAAAAGAAAAATAAAATACTTCCAAATCAGTACGCTGTTCGCGGTTTCGATTTAACTTTTGATACAATGCTGCGATTAGCACAAGACAAACCTTTTGAAGAATCCATCAATGATGATGCAACGGAACAGGTGGAAAGTAAATTTGATTACGCCAAGAAAATTTCAGGCGGTTACACTAATAATGGTATTTACATTCTTTACTACGACGAAGATTTAACAATAAAACAAGCACAATAATGGCAACTTCCAAAGTAACTTATTTAGGAGATTTACGCACTTCTTCCATTCATTTGCAATCAGGTTCTGAGATTATTTCAGATGCGCCAATTGACAACAACGGAAAAGGAGAAGCATTTTCTCCAACAGATACTGTTGCCAATGGTTTAGCCAGTTGCATGTTCACAGTTATGGGAATAAAAGCACGCGATTTAGAAGTAGATTTTTCAAATTCAACAGCGGAAGTAACCAAAATCATGGGAACTGAACCAAGAAGAATCACCGAAATTCACGTTACTTTCAATATGAATGTAGTTGTTGACGATAAAACCAAAACCATCCTTGAAAGAACAGCAATGACTTGCCCAGTTTTTTATAGCTTGCATCCAGATATTAAGAAAGAAATTGTTTTTAATTGGAAGTGATATTAGAATAAAGAAAATAGAACATAGAATATAGATGTTCTAAAAGTCTATATTCTATTCTCTTTAATCTATTTTCTAAAATAAATGGACGACCAACAAAAATCCTTAATCAAACTTGCTCACACCAAAATGCCTTTCGGTAAATACGAAGGCAAATATCTTATTGACTTACCAGAGTATTATTTAGTTTGGATTCATAACAATCGTCTTCCTAATGGACAGCTTGGCGAACAACTCAAACTCGTTTATGAACTCAAATTAAACGGTTTAGAAGAGCTAATTCGCAATATTAAAAAGCAATATCCGAAGACAGATCGTTAGATTTTTTGATTACTAGATTTTAGGATTTTTTTCTAACAATCCAATAATCTAAAAGTCTAATAATCCATTTTAAATTCTTATTTTTGCATCGTTTTTTACAACAACACAACTACAACAAACAATAAAATGAATCAAACGAAATACATTTTTGTTACTGGCGGTGTGACTTCTTCCTTGGGTAAAGGAATTATCGCAGCATCTTTGGCAAAATTATTACAAGCACGAGGTTACCGAACAACCATTCAAAAATTCGATCCCTATCTAAATGTCGATCCAGGAACTATGAATCCTTATGAGCATGGCGAATGTTATGTTACAGATGATGGAGCTGAAACCGATTTAGATTTAGGTCACTACGAAAGATTTTTAAACGTTCCAACATCACAGGCAAACAATGTAACTACAGGAAGAGTTTATCTTTCAGTTATTGAAAAAGAACGTCGTGGTGAATTTTTAGGAAAAACAGTTCAAGTTGTTCCTCATATAACAAATGAGATTAAAGAACGAATGCAATTGTTAGGTAATTCAGGTGATTTTGATATTGTAATAACTGAAATTGGTGGAACAGTTGGTGATATTGAATCACTTCCTTACATCGAATCGGTGCGTCAATTGGTATGGGAATTAGGTGAAAGTAACGGAATTGTAATTCACTTAACGCTAGTTCCTTATTTGGCTGCAGCAGGTGAATTGAAAACCAAACCAACGCAACATTCAGTAAAAACATTGATGGAAAGTGGTATCAAAGCAGATATATTAGTTTGTAGAACCGAACACGAATTGTCAGATGAAATTCGTCAAAAACTTGCTTTGTTTTGCAATGTAAAACGCGAAGCAGTTATTCAATCCATCGATGCTTCAACGATATATGAAGTTCCTTTGTTGATGCTTGAAGAAGGTTTGGATGTTGTGGCTCTAAAAAAATTAGATTTACCTCAAAAAAACACTCCAGATTTAGAAAATTGGAATACTTTTTTACACCGATTAAAAAATCCAAAACATACAATTAATGTTGGTTTAATTGGAAAATATGTAGAATTGCAAGATTCTTATAAATCTATTTTAGAAGCATTTATTCATGCTGGAGCTTCTAATGAAACTAAAGTAAATATCATTAGCATACATTCAGAATATATTGATAGTGATAATATTGCTGAAAAACTAAAAGGAATCGACGGAATTCTAGTGGCGCCAGGTTTTGGAGAAAGAGGAATCGAAGGTAAAATTGAAGCTGTTCGTTACGCACGTGAAAATAATTTGCCTTTTTTCGGAATCTGTTTAGGGATGCAAATGGCTGTTATTGAATATGCTAGAACTATTTTAGGATTAGCTGATGCCAATTCAACTGAAATGAATCCAAACACAACCAATCCAGTTATCGATTTGATGGAAGAACAAAAAACCATCACCGACAAAGGAGGAACAATGCGTTTAGGTTCATGGAAATGCGATTTAAAAGAAGGAACTTTGGCACATCAAATTTATGGTAAAACACAAATTTCAGAACGTCATCGTCACCGATATGAATACAATAATAAGTATGCTACCGAACTAGAAAGCGCAGGTTTAATAAGCTCCGGAATCAATCCAGACACAGGTTTGGTTGAAATTGTAGAGATTAAAAATCATCCATTTTTTATCGGTGTTCAATACCATCCAGAGTATAAAAGTACTGTTGCCAATCCACAGCCAATTTTTGTTAGCTTTGTGGCCGCAATGGTAAAGAATAAAAAATAATTTTCAGAATAATTTGAAAATTGGAAACAAAACAGTCAAAAAAGCGACTGATGTATAAATTATAAAGAGTAATGGAAGAAAAGAAGTTTGACAAAAATTCGATTATTGGTTTCGCCTTAATCTTCGGGATTATAATGTGGATGATGTACAATGGTCAAAAGACTGCACAAGAAGAACAAGCCCAAAAAATCAAGCAAGAAAAAATTGATAAAGCCAAAAAAGCTAAGGAAGTTGCTACAAAACAAGTTTTGCAAACGGTTGTAGATACTACAGTAAGTGATACGGTAAAACTTCAAAAACTTAGTGGAGCTTTAGGAAGTTTTGCTTATTCAGCAACATTGCCATCAGCAAAAGAAAGTTTCACAACTATTGAAAACGAATTGGTGACTTTAAAAATCGCCAATAAAGGTGGATATATTGCTGAAGCAGTTTTAAAAAACTATAAGAAATTCGAAAAGAATTCAGGACAATTAGTTGAATTAATTAAAAATAATAACGCTAATTTCAATCTTGAACTTCAAACGAAAGACAATCGAGTTTTAAACACTAAAGATTTATTCTTCGAACCAACTTTAACTAAAAATGGAAACGATCAAATCCTTTCTATGAAGTTAAAATCAGGAGCAAACGAGTTTTTAGAATATAAATATGTGCTGAAAGCTAACGATTATATGTTAGATTTTGACGTTCGTTCTCAAGGATTAAGTAAAGTTTTAAATACTTCAAAAGCTGCCGATTTACAATGGGATTTAAAAACCTATCGCAACGAGAAAAGTGTAACCTACGAAAACCGTTATGCAGAAATCTATTTTGAAAATGACGGAAAAGTAGATTACGCAGGTTTAGGAAAACAAGAAGATGAAACTTTAGAAAAAGCAACATTTGTAGCTTACAAGCAACATTTTTTTAGTTCTATTTTACTATCTCAAGCACCAATTGCTAATGTAAAAGTTAGTTCTACTGATTTAGTTAATGATGCTAAAATTGATACTGTTTTTACAAAACAATTTAAAACTACTTTACCATTGGCATTTAAAAATGGTGAGTTAGATTATAAAATGAATTGGTATTATGGTCCAACGGATTATAAAGTTTTAAATAAATACGAAAAAAATATCGAAGACATCGTTCCATTAGGTTGGGGAATTTTTGGTTGGATAAACAAATTAATCTTTATTCCACTTTTCGGATTCTTGAGTTCATTCATGGGATTAGGAATTGCCATTATTGTATTTACAATCATTATCAAGATCGCAATGTCTCCAATTACGTTCAAATCTTTCTTGTCACAAGCAAAGATGAAAGTATTGCGTCCAGAAATTACAGAACTAAACGAGAAATTCGGAAAAGATCCAATGAAAAAACAACAAGAAACAATGAAATTGTACAACAAAGCTGGAGTAAATCCAATGGCAGGTTGTATTCCAGCATTGATTCAGTTGCCGTTTATGTATGCTTCTTTTCAGTTTTTTCCTTCAGCAATTGAGTTAAGACAAAAGGGATTCCTTTGGGCAGAAGATTTATCATCATTTGACCAAATATTCAAATTACCATTCAACATTCCATTATATGGTGATCACGTGAGTTTGTTTCCTATATTGGCAGCAATAGCTATTTTCTTCTATATGAAAATGACTTCAGGCGATCAAGCTATGGCACAACCACAACAAGAAGGTATGCCAGACATGGGTAAAATTATGAAAGTAATGATTTATCTTTCACCAATCATGATGTTAATTTTCTTCAATAGTTATGGTTCAGGATTGAGTTTATATAACTTTATTTCTAACTTAATTACCATAGGAATCATGTTAGTTATTAAGAAATACTTTATCGATAGCGATAAAATTCATGCTAAGATTCAAGAAAACAAAACTAAACCAAAAACTGAAAGTAAGTTCCAAAAGAAGATGAGAGAAATGATGGAACAAGCCGAAGAACAAAAGAAATTAAATAAGAAATAAAAGTAATTTATAAAGCAAATAAAGCCGTTTCAATTGAAACGGCTTTATTGTTTTTAGTATGCAAAATTATTAAGGCACACTATTTGGTAAAAGTACTTTGTTTACCGCGTGAATAACTCCATTTGCACATTGTACATCAGTTAATACAATATTGGTTTGTCTAGCTTGTTCATCAGTAATAACTGTTCCAGCAACAGTAAAAGTTCCAGATTCCAATGTTGGTATCGGTGTGGTTGGAATTGCATTTGATAAAACATTAGCACCTGCTACCACATGATATGTTAAAACTGATGTTTTTTTGGCGCTACTTAAGCTAGTATACAAGTTTAATGTAGCAGTATCAAAAGCACTATTTAATGGAGCAAATACTGTAAATGGTGAACTAGCAGTTCCACTTAAAGTTGTGATAAGATTCTGATCAGTTAATAATTGTGCAAGAGTACTAAAATTTGAATTAGCTGTTGCGTGAGTCACAATAGTTGGTAGCGTAATTACCGCATTAACTTTATGT
>JAAFHW010000076.1 GCA_013298525.1 Flavobacteriia bacterium | reverse complement strand
ATTGTTTTTCAAATAATAAACAAGCCAAACTATTGCTGTTAAAATTGAAATCATCACACTAAAGAAAATAATAATATCATCATTATCATTTCTAGAATAATCATTGTCGGTTTCGGTAAAATCTATTGCACCATTTAAATAACCCAAAAGGATGAAAATGATATTGAATAAAATAAGAAACGCGCTTACAGGAACAATTTTTAAATTCCAAAGTAAGGGATGATTTATTAGGAGGTATTTTTGAATATTTTTAAACATAATTTATAGATTTAGGATACAAAAAAGCGACGTGTTGAGTTGGAAATATTTCTAAAATACTGTACAGGAATTTTTTCTAAAACAAGCAGATTCATAAAGTCATAAACAGTAATGTTTTCTTTGAAACTAACAATATAAGTACCACCATTAAATTGTAGTGAAACCAAGTCTAATTTTCCAAAAGTTTCTCCCAATTGGCTTTGTGACCATTCGCTTTCAAACTCAATAACCAAATAATTTTCAATCGGAATTTCATTTTCTGAAACAGATTTTTCGTGAAGATTTTTCTGTTTTCCATGCTTTAAGAAAATCACTTGATCAGAAGTTTTTTCAACCTCATACAATTGTTGTGAACTCAATACGATTCCAATAGGTCGGAAAGGCGATTTTGCAATGGCTTTAAAATCTTCAAGTACAGTTTGTTGTGCTAAGATATCTAAATTTGCCAATGGCTCATCTATCAACAATATTTTTGGTTTTCTTAAAAGCATTCGAGCCAATTCAAAACGCATTTTGTATCCAGAAGATAAACTCTTCCAACTGTGATTTCTGAATTTTCGCAATCCTAAACGAGCGATGATTAATTCTATAATCAATTCATTTTCTTCAGGTTTGTAACCATAACTAGAAGCTGTGAATTGTAAGTTCTCAAACATAGAGCCATACCAAGTATCAGTCCTTTGCGGAATGTAAACTAATCTTGTTCTCAAATCAAACTGGTCATCATACTTAAAATGATAGTTTATTGTACCTCCAGTTGCATAAAGTTCACCACACAAACAACGCAAAAGTGTTGTCTTACCATTTCCATTTTCACCAACCAAACCAAGAATTTCTCCTTGACGCAATTCCATTTCTATTGGACCTAATCCAAAACTCGAACTACCATAACTTTTTTCTAAACTACTTGTAGAAACTAAAACCTGCTTTTCTGCAATTGGTTTATTTGAAAGCGTAGCATGTAAATCTGAAAGAACAGCTTGATACTTTTCTTTTTTGCCTTCAACATTATTTTCATTTTGGTCTAGCCAAATTAAAAAATCATTCGTCTTTTTGTAATGATTTAAATCCTCAGTATCTAGGGTTAAATCAATAATTCTTTTGGTAAGAATTGTGAAGTCATCAAACTTGAGAAAGTTTAATAACTCTTGGTATTGTTTTTCAAATTCGTTCATGTAATGTGTTGGTTGATTATTTTTTAAAATTTCTTTTCAATATTGAATAGATAACAGTGTCCCAAAATTTACCATCATAATATTCATTTTCTAATATGTGAGCTTCTTTCACAAAGCCATTTTTTTGGAGAACGCGTTCCGAAGCAATATTGTCAGGATCAATTACAGCTTCAATAGAATGCATATTCATATCCTCGAAGCCATATTCTAAAACAGCTTTTATAGCTTCTGTAACGATTCCTTGACCGTTATATTGTGGCAAAATCATATAACCTATTTCACAACGATGATTTTCGGGTTGAATTCTATAATGACCAATAATCCCTATAAGTTTTGGATTTCCTTTTACAGTTATAGCCCAATTAATTCCTTCATTTTTTTCAATCTTTTCATCAATCATCTTAAAATGATTTAATGCATCTTCTTCAGTTTTAACCAATGGACGCGGAATGAACTTCATCGTTTCAGGATTACCTCTAAGTTCTAGTATTTCATTTAGGTCTTCTATTGAAACTCGTCTTAATAACAAACGTTCTGTTTCAAGATTTTTAAAGGGATGAAAGTTGATTTCAATCATAAACAAATTATTATTTTGTGAAATTAAACATAAAACTAAAATTAGTGTAACATTTTTTTATTTATTTGCTCTAATAAATAAATACTCAATTTATGAAACACTTTTTTATCAAAGCATTGGCTCTTGGAACTCTAGTTTTAAGTTTCTCTACTGCAACAGCACAGCAGACGCCTGCTAGTTCAAACTACAACTACAATGAAGCATTTGGTAACAATTTTTATACCAAAAATGCTACTGAAACGCGTTCGGCAAGTGGACAACCAGGTCCGAAATATTGGCAAAACAGAGCCGATTATACTATAACAGCTTCTTTGGACGAGAAAACTAATGAAATTAAAGGTTCAGAAGTTTTGACTTATACTAATAATAGTCCAGATAAATTGAGCTTTTTATGGCTGAATTTAGATCAAAACTTATTCAAAAAAGATTCTAGAGGAAACGCTATTATTCCACTAAAAGGAAGTAGAAATGGAGCGAAAGGACAAGATTTTGATGGAGGATTCAGAATTAATTCAATAAAAGTAGTTACAACAGTAGCTGGA
Source organism: Flavobacteriia bacterium (assembly GCA_013298525.1). Taxonomy (GTDB): domain Bacteria; phylum Bacteroidota; class Bacteroidia; order Flavobacteriales; family Flavobacteriaceae; genus Flavobacterium. Next base: position 10,547 of record JAAFHW010000076.1, on the reverse strand, counting down.
AAAGCATCTGAAAAAGACGCAAAATTCACTATTACAGACACAAGAATGCAGGTAGATTTGCCTCAGAGCTTGAATGCTAATGGAGCTTCTGTAAAACTAAAAATTGACTTTGCATTTGTATCGCCAGAATATGGTTCAGATAGAATGGGAGTTTTAGAAACTAAAAATGGAAAAATATTCACCATGGCGCAATGGTATCCAAGAATGTGTGTGTATGATGATGTTCGTGGTTGGAATACAAGACCTTACTTAGGTGCAGGTGAGTTTTATTTAGAATATGGTGATTTTGATGTAACTATTTCGGCTCCTGCATCACACATTGTTGTTGGTTCTGGTGAATTGTTAAACCAAAATGAAGTTTATACTGCTGAGCAACAGAAACGTTGGACTGCGGCTAAAGCAAGTGATAAAACAGTTATGATTAGAACTGCGGATGAGGTAACAAATGCGTCATCAAGACCAGCAGGAAAAACTACTCTGACTTGGAAATTTAAAATTAAAAATTCACGTGATTTTTCTTGGGCTTCATCACCAGCTTTTGTGGTTGATGCTGCTAAAATCAATCTTCCAAGTGGAAAAAAATCATTGGCTATTTCTGCTTATCCAGTAGAAAGTAATGGAAATAATGGTTGGGAACGTTCAACAGAATATACAAAAGCTTCCATTGAAAATTATTCTAAAAGATGGTTTGAATATCCTTATCCAGCAGCTACTAATGTAGCAGGAAACGAAGGTGGAATGGAGTATCCTGGAATTGTTTTCTGTAGTTGGGAATCAAGAGGTGCTGATTTATGGGGAGTTACTGATCATGAATTTGGACATATTTGGTTTCCAATGATTGTTGGTTCTAATGAACGTTTATTTGCATGGATGGATGAAGGATTTAACACATTTATCAATGGTTTAAGTTCTCAAGATTTTAATAACGGCGAATACAAACAACCTGTGACTGATATGCACCAAGCGGCATTTGTATTGAGCAATCCAGAAATGGAACCTGTAATTGCAGCACCAGATAATTTGAAGGAAGTAAATCTTGGAATTTTAGCTTACTACAAACCAGGTTCTGGATTAGAAATGTTAAGAAATTCTATAGTAGGACCAGAGCGTTTTGACAAAGCTTTTAGAGTATATGTTGAGCGTTGGGCATACAAACATCCACAACCAGATGATTTCTTTAGAACTTTCGAAAATGTAACTGGAGAAGATTTAGGATGGTTTTGGAGAGGTTGGATTATGAATAATTGGCCTTTAGACCAAGCTATTACTAAAGTTAAGTATGTTAAAGGTAATGCTAAAAATGGTGCTACAATAACCATTCAAAACCTTGAGAAAATGCCTATGCCAGTTGTAGTAGAAATGAAAACTAAAACTGGAAAAACATCAAGAAAAACATTGCCTGTAGAAATATGGCAACGCAACAATTCATGGACTTTTAATGTTGATACTAACGAAGAATTAGAATCAATAACTTTAGATCCAGATAAATCATTTCCTGATGTAAATGAAGAAAACAACGTTTGGACAGATGCTAAGAATGGAGTAGAGAAGAGCAAAGGTCTTGATGCCTACGTTGGTGAATATTCAAGTACTAAAATTCCTTTAAAAATTAGTTTTACAGAAGAGGATGATAGTTTGGTAATCAATTCACCAGGACAACCTTCAACTCCTCTAGACGATAAAGGAAATGGTAAGTTTACTTTAGAACAAGCAGGTTTGACTGTTCAATTCAACAATACCAAAGATGGTTTTACACTTTCAATAAGCGGACAAACCTTTGAATTTACTAAGGATAAAAAATAATTAAATATTAAAATATAAAAAAAGGTACGTTTTAAATTACGTACCTTTTTTTGTTTCTTTTATTTGCTTTTCTTGGTGATTAGAGCACTTATCAATGAAAAAATAATTCCAATAGGTAGAATCTCAAAATAGGTCATACCAATTACAAATAAAGGATTTTTATAGGATTCTTTCATCTGATTTAATTCATCAACCTTTGCTTGTAAATCTGCTGCATTTAAACCACTTGACTGCAAATTTTTAATTTCCATTGCGGAATATTTTTCCATAAAATCAGGATAGAAATTATATAATTCTACAAGCCATACTAAAACATAAATAGTAGAAATTAATAGCGCAATCAATAATCCAATAATGAATGCTTTACCAAATGTTATTGTTCCGTTGTTTACAGTATCACGATATTGCTTCATTCCTACGAATGTGAAGGCAAAACCTATAAACATTCCAGTAAATCCTAAAATATAGCTTAAAGTGGCATCCTCAAGATTTTTAGAATGAAAATAGACGCTCATTCCAGAAAATACGGCTACAATCAATCCTCCAATCAATCCGTTTTTTAAAATAATGTTTTTCATAAAATAGTTTTTTTGGTTAGTATATCAAAGATACAAATTTTATTTATCCGAAATTAATACCATATTTTTTTGTGAATCAATGTAATAGTTATCTTTTCGTTTATCTATTATTTCTAATCCTTGGTAGATTTTGTTGTAATAAAAGCGTTCGTTGTAGTCTGTCATAACTGATAGAGGAATAATAATTTTTCCTTCAAAATTGCAAACGCCCAATTTATTACCTTGTGAAATCATAAAATAATTGCCTCCAAAATATTTGAAATAATTGTAATCAAATGGAACTATGGTTTTATTGTTTCTTATATTTAAAATTGACATTATATCATTAGTTTTTTTACTTGAATCCTTTTTCGATACAAAAACAAAATCGTTATGATAACTTTTTTGTAAATAATCATATTCATTTGGAATTAAATTCTTGAAATCATTATCTAATAAGCCATATTTGTTGTCTTTCTTATAAATGAAATAAGCATTTTTGTTATGATAATCATGATCAATAGGCATAGTCATTTCACCATAAGGACTAGGTTCTTCAATAGTACATTCAGGAACAATAGATTCATAAATAATTTCGGTTAGTGGTTTACCTTCCTTCGAAATAAAACCTTCTTTAGCGTTTAATTTTACTTTATAAAAAGCAATACCTGTTTCATATCGATTAAAGTATGGTTCAATATTTTCATATTCAAATGGAATTATTTCGGTTCCATTAGGATTAATAACACCATACTTTTTATCTTTTTTTGCAACCATAAAATCAGCACTTGCTGAACCAAATTCATCATAAATAAAATCGGTTAATGGTTTTAAATCCAAATCGAAAATGGCCAATTTTCCGTTTTTTTTCAAGCGATAAATTTTATTGAATTTATCTATATTTTCATAAGTTTCAGGTAGTAATAATTCACCTTTTTCATTATAAAGATTGAATTTTTTATCTTTCACTGTGATGAATTTTCCTTTTTCAGGAATTGTAATGTAATTGAATTCAACAGGAATAAGTAGTTTGTTTGTTGACAAATCAACCAAACCATGAAAATAAAATTTATCCACTTTATTTTGAACTAGTGCTAAATTGTTCTCAAGCTTTTGATAAACATTACCATAAGGTGTTGTGATTTTTACTGGTGGCTTTTGATCAGTATTATTTCTTGAATAACTATAATCTCTGCTTTCTTCTATTACTGGAGCATCGTTATTTTCTAGTTCAACATTTTTCTTAAGGAGTTTTCCTTTTGGAGAAAAAATCAATTCTTCATTTCCCAAATTTGCAACAACAACAGAGTCAATCACAACCTCTTTTTTGTGAATTCTTTTTACACTTCTTTTCTCTTCGTTATGAATGTAATCATATTGAACAGGTAAAATTTGTTTTCCTGTATTGGAAATCAAGCCATACTTTTTCCCAATTTTTACAGGATAGTTTTCATGAAAGCCAAACATTACGGTCGTGTAACTTATGTTTAATCCTTCAATTCCATCATAAATTGCAGGTGTAATTTCTTTTGCATTATTATCTAAAATACCAAATTTGTTGTTTTTTAAATAGATGGCATACACTAATAGCGGTTTCATTGAAACGGTATCAAAAGCAGAGATAAGTTGGTATTTTTTTGTTGCAATTAACTTGTCGTAATCCACTTTGTTTAAAACACCACTTTTGTCGTAGGTTAATTTAGTTTGTGCAAATTGATTACTTGTAATTAACAAAACAAGCAACATAAATATTTTTTTCATTTTAATTTTATTTTAAACGTTCTAATACGCCTTTTCGTTTTACAATATTTTTATAATCCCATTGGATTTCTCTTGATTTTAAAAGCCAACTTTCCACATCAGTAACGTTAATCTCATCAACAGAAGTGTAAGTTTTAGAGGCATCTTTAAATTTTCCTGAACCTAATTTAAGTTCAGACTCTTCAAAACTTGCGCCACTCCAAAACATTAATCGTACGCCGTTTTTTAGTTTGTCATAACCTACAATTGGGTTGCCATTATCAAACCAAACAGGATGTGCATGCCATACTTTATTTTCAAAATCGGAAAGATGTTTTTGAATGATTTCCAACAGTTTATCACAAATAACTTTGTCTTCAGTTGATTTTGAATTGTTATAACTTAAAATATCTTCGTGAATCATAATTTCTTTTTACAAGCTTTCGCCAAAAGTTAGTAAATTTTTATCAGGATCAAGTATCGAGAATTCTCTTTGTTGCCAAGGTTTATTTTCTAATTGTCCATTAGGATGAATCCAAACTTTTGCATCTAAAAACGTTTGGTATAAATTGTCAATAGCATTGGTTCTAATGTAAACTTGTCCATAATTCTCATCTGGATTTAAGTCTTTAAACTCGAAGAAATGTATCTGAATTTCGTCTTTTTGCACCATCAAATAGCCATCATAGTCTGAACTTCCAAACAAATGAAAACCTAATTTGTTGAGGTAAAAATCCATTGTAATTTTCTTGTTACGCATGGGAAGTTTTGGGTTGATGTCTGTGAGCATAGTTTACTTTTTATAGAGTTCATTAAATTCAAAATAGCTTATTTCTGAATTCTTAGTTGCTTCAATTTTCTTACCTTTTTTATTGTATTCAATTGTTTCATAAGCTATAGGAAGTATTATTTTTCCTTTAGCATCCATTAAACCATACTTTTTATCTTTTTCAATTTTTATTGAACTATGAAAACTAATCATAGAATCATAATCAAATTCGGTAAAGAACTTTTTATTTGCATAGAGTGCGTTTTTATTGTTTTTTGTCAAAACTAATAGAATTCCGTCACTACTATAATTAGTTAAATAGTTGATGGAATCATATTCTAATGGTAAAATTACAGTTCCAGTATAATCTACAATTCCCGATTTTCCATTTTCCTCAACTATCATTTCTTTATCATCTATTACTTGAATTTTATCGAAAACAAGATTGGTTTCTTCCCATTTCGCAATGTCAAAAATCACTTTTTTTCCATCCCTTTCTAACAACAATCTATCGAGAATATTTTTGTAAGGAAAGAATGTAATTTTATCATAAATCAAGGGAAGTTTTTCTTCGAAATTATTGTTGACTAAGGTATATTTTTCTCCAATTTTCACTTTGAAGCAATCTAAAACAGAGTCAAAATATTGATTGAAATTGACTTCTACTTTGTCATAATTCTTACTTATCTTTTTTCCTTTTTTATCTATAAAGTTATAGGTTTTGTCCTCTTGAACTAAAATTCCCATTTTATACATTCTGATACTTTTGTATTTAAAAGGAAACACAATTTTGTTTTTGTTATTTATGATTCCAAACAAACCATCTTTTTTATAAATAGCAATTTCACTATCAACGTAACTAACATAATCCGATTTATCAATCTTGTAAATCAACGGATTGACAAAATTACCACCATTTGACTTTGTGAATTTTACTTTAGTAAATTTATTATCAAAATAGGGTTTGCTTTTTTTTGCACTCAAAAGAGTTTGATCTTGAAAAGAAAAATTTGATTTAGAATATTCCACAGCTAAATAATATTCAATGTGTGTTTTTTTCTTTATGTTACCATTAGAATTACCAGAACCATTTCCATAGCTATGTCCGCTTTCTCCAGCAATTTCATATTCCTTTGGCTCAATTCTTTTTGTAAAATGTAACGAAACAACATAAGTTGCAGAACTCGAACCTTCATCATGAGTTTCAAAGTTGGGTTCGTCATAAATCAAGGAACTAAAAATAAATCCTTTTTTGTCTTCATAGATTTTAAAAACTGGAAAAAGTTTGGCTGTTGGTTTGTTGTTAAGCAAAGCCATAACTGATTTTTGCAAAATGTTATACATTTCTTTTTCGTCACTATTCATTTCAGAAATAGGTCGATAGTCGTTTTTTTGTTGTGAAAAACTCGAAAGCAAAAGTAAAAAGAACCCAATAAATAACAACGTTTTTAGTTTCATGGTGTATGCGTTGATGCTAAGTAAAAGTATAAAAAAAATAGCAAGATTTGAAATTGGAAATAAGTATAAAGTAACGCAACTTATTTTCTAATAAAACCAAATCAATAAAGTGAGGATAGTGTAAATCATTGCCTATTTAGTGTAATACTTTTTGCAACTAACTAAACGAACTTTGTATTGTGTTGAAGTTTAATTCAAATAAAACATAAATACATTGAAAAATAATTCAGAATTGCAAACAGACATTCTAAATGCCATCAGATGGGAACCTCTATTTAATGCAGCAGAAATTGTTGTTACAGCAAATGATGGTGTGGTTTCGCTTTCGGGTGTTGTTGATACCTATGCTAAAAAAATGGAAGCAGAGTTAATTGCATGGAAGACTAAAGGTATATGTAGTGTTGTAAACAATTTAGCAATAGATTATTATCACGAATTAGTAGTATAAACTTACAGCAAAAAGTGACAAGTTATTCCTATCGCATTTTTAATTTTAAACAAATAAATCATGTCAATTACAACAGCATTAAGTTGGCGTTATGCCACCAAAAAAATGAATGGAACTAAAATTCCAAATGAAAAACTAGAAATTATCTTAAATGCCATAGCACTTGCGCCATCGTCATTTGGATTACAACCTTACTCGGTTTTTGTTATTGAAGATAAAGCTTTGCTCGAAAAAATAAAAGCTATTGCCAGTAATCAATCCCAAGTTACAGATGCGTCGGCGTTATTAGTTTTTGCCGCTTGGAGCAAACTAACACAACAACACATTGACGACTATTTTGAAAGAATAGCAACAGTTAGAAACGTTGCTTTAGAAAGTTTGCAATCCATGAAAGAAGTTATCGAAAGCCAATTGAAAAATAGTGATGCCGATAATTTAATATGGAATGCTAAACAAACCTATATCGCTTTAGGAATTGCATTAGTTGCTGCTGCCGAAGAATATGTAGACAGTACACCAATGGAGGGATTTGATAAACAAGCATTAGACGAACTATTACAATTAAAAGAAAAAGGATTAGCAAGCACGGTCATCCTTCCTTTAGGATATCGTGATTCAGATAATGATTATTTAGCGAAACTCAAAAAAGTACGACGTGAAAAGGACCAACTTTTCATCCGATTATAATAGTAATTTTTAAATAATTGTATCATGGAATATAATGGATATCTCTATTGGGGAATGGATTTAATTTGGTGGTTTATTTGGGTTGTACTTCTTTTTTGGATTTTTGCAACACCTTATCCTATTCCGGGTGAACGAAGAAAAAGAGACTCAGCTTTAGATATATTAAACAAACAACTCGCTTCAGGAAAAATTAAACTTGAAGAATACGAGCAAAAGAAAAAATTGATTGGAAATTAGTTTAGGTTTTTTATTGGTAAACTGCTTCAGAAATGGAGCAGTTTTTTGTTTTAATTATTAATGAGAATAAAAAAACTGCAAGTTTTTAGGTTGCAGTTTTTTTATTTTTTAAGATAGAATTTACTATCTGGTGCTATCACTCTAATTTAAAATTTACTGGCAATGCAAATTCTGTTTTGACAAGTTTACCTTCAAACTTACCAGGTTTCCATTTCGGCATTTCGTTAACAATTCGAAGGGCTTCATTATCCAATTGTTTTTCGATACTTTTTATGATTTTTGCATTGGTTACAGAACCATCGGTGTCAATTATGAAACTCACATAAACGACACCTTGAATTTCATCTCTCATGGCATCTTTTGGATAAACTAAGGTTTGACCTATAAATTTGTATAATTCGGTTACGCCTCCTATATATTCTGCCATTTCTTGATAGGAGCAATATTGAGTTTTATTTCCTTGTTCATCAAAACATTCTCCATTTTGCCATTCTCCATTTTGCCATTGCTCAACTCTTTTCAAATTACCATTTCTGTAGAAAACTTTGAATTCACCATTGAGTTTATTTTCAGTATAAAAGCACGTGACTTTTTTCTCACCACTAAGGTACCATTCTTCATACTTTCCGTTTTTAATTGGTAACGTTGCGCTTACATTTTTATTAGCACTTTTTTTATCATATACTTCATAGGCAGCCATCAAGTTTTCTGCATGCAAATAATAAATTTTATGAATATAAAGATTTGGATTCATTGCTTCAGCAATAGCAAATGCCTCAGCTTTAGATCTGTGGCATTTAATAATAAAGCCATTTTCATTTCTGTAAAAAATGGAGTCTCTATTTATTGCTACAACATCCGATTGAGCTGAAATTTCTATTGCGAAAAACAACAGCAACAAGAGTAAATTATGTTTTTTCATTGTAAATATTTGAAGTAAAAGTATAAAAAAAACTACAAGTTTTTAGGTTGTAGTTTTTGGTTTTTTCAATTTATTTATAATACTTTTAATTAATTTAGATTTCATAATCATCATCAAGATAATCATCAAAATCATCATTAAATACTCTATTGAATTCTTTTGTGAATTCTTTTATTGTATGATTAAATTCAATTTGCTCTTTTTTTGGTCTCAATTTTATCATTTCATTTAACGTATTCATATAATTTATGTTATTCAAATTATAAACAAAATCTTTTGTTAAAAACAATAAGTCATCGCTCATTTGTGCAAAAAGTATTAAAGTTTCTCTCCACCAATTTTGACTTATTAATAGATGAATATTAGCACCTCTTCTTGTCATCAATTCGCTCGCAGCTAAATGTTCTTGATATCTTAAATGACCAAAACCAAATTTACCATTTTCTGTCATTGGTACAATTATATTACAAGGATCAATTAATTCTTTTAAAGCTATAATAGACATTTCAGCGGATAAATTTTTACTCATAAATTCAATAGATACTTCTTCTAATTTATTTATACCACATTCTCTAATATTTTTTGTATGAAGATAAAAAGCAATTTTTTTTGCTAGATATTCAAGATTATCAGGTGTTGTAGAAATTCTTGATGAAATATTCTTTACATTATCATAATATCCTGTGAGAAGTGCTAATCTATTGTCATAAAGTTTTATTTCGGTATTTGGTAATGGTAAATTATTCTCGGCTAAAACACATAAAGTTGTTGTAAGAAGAGGATTTCTTGTAGTTTCATCAATTGATTTATTTTTTTTAAAATGTTCTAATATTTTGAACTTTTCATCACTTTTTTTATTGTCAAACCAATTTTTTATAAATTGATTTCGTTGTTCTTTTGTAAAAGGTAGTAACGTAACAGTTAGGAAATTTATTTTTTCTACATATGATCCTGATGTTCTGGAAGTTACAATTATTTGAAATGTAATAGCATATTTTTTTGATAGTTGATTTATTGCATCAGGTAACCATTCATTATTTTTTATTGATTCATCTAAACCATCAAATAAAATTACAAACTTCTTTTTTGAAAAAAGTTCAAGTAATTCGGTCGTTGATAGATTTATTTTTTTTGATTGTAAATACTCACAAATTGCAATATCAAATGATTTTATTTTTGTTTCTTGATCAATTTTCTTAGAATTTAAACTCCAATTATGAACGACTTTTGATAATGGTGCCCACAGAATAATACGTTCATCATTTTCTTTATTATTAATTGCATACATTTGAAGACTTGTTGTTTTCCCTGCACCAGCCTCACCAAGCAAAACAAGATTTAAGTTTGTGTCAAATATTTTATCAATTGGTAATTTGAATCTTGTTGTTTCTAAAGATTTTCTAAAACTTTTAGTTTCTTTTATTCCAAGAGCTCTGAGAAATTCACTATTATTTAAAATTATAGAACTACGATTAAAAATAATATTACAATCTTGTAAGTACTTTTTTAGTATTTCTCTTGATGGTCTATTTTTATTAAATTTCTTTATTTCATCTTTAATAAAAATTTTATCATTTAGCAGTAAAGTTTCTAATTTTTTTCCGTCTAATGAAAAAGAAAATTTTGGATTTGGACGTTTTAATAAAAAAGAATCAATCAATTTTGTTTGTTTATTAATTTTTACTTCTTCATGAATTATATCTTTTAATTTATTTTTGAGATTATTTAAATTATTCAACTCTTTTTTTAATCTTTCAGATAATTCAGAATTATTGGCTTCTTTTTTTATTTTTTGTTTAATCAATTCATTGTATTCATTTTCTTTCATCCTAAATGTATTCCATTCTGTTTTTTTTTGATCAATAGCTTTTTTGAATATATCTTCTTGAATTTCTAATTCTCTTTTTAATAAATTATTTTTTTCTT
>JAAFHW010000075.1 GCA_013298525.1 Flavobacteriia bacterium | reverse complement strand
AACTTTTTATTGAGCCATTCCAATTAAAGCATCAATTTGTTGTGCTTCTGGTGCAGTCTCATATTTTTCTTTGATTTGAGTAAAATACTTCAAAGCATCCGATTTTTTACCTAAAGCTAAAGCCGTTTGTCCTGCTTTATATAAATATCTTGGAGTTGTAAATTCATTTACATTTTGTTCTGAAGCTTTCACGTAAAAATCTAAAGCTTTTTGTGTGTCATTCTTTTGAGCGTAAGCATCACCAATAGCACCAGTTGCAATAGCACCTAAGAAAGCATCTTTAGATGAAAATTTCTCAAGATATTTGATTGCATCATCATACTTTTTAAGATTTAAAGAAGCAATACCAGCATAATAGTTAGCTATATTTCCAGAATCAGTACCAGAATATTGGTCAGCGATTCCAGGAGCTCCTTGTTTTCCTTCAGAGCCTTTAAGAACTAAAGTATATAATGAATCTTGTTTTTTAGCATCAGTAGCATCAGTAGCTAATTGAAAATTCTGTTGAGCAACAAATAAATCTTCAGTAGCATCAACTTGCTTTGGCTCAGCAATAAACTTTTGATAAAGTAAATAACCAATAGTTACAAGAGCAACAGCTCCTAAAAATCCTAAAATATATTTTTGGTTTTTAGCAACAAAATCTTCTGTTTTCGATGCTGTTTCATCTAATGCGTCAAATGCTTTTGCAGTTGTACTATCTTTAGCATCAACATTTGGAGTATCTTCAATAAAATTAGCGTCTACTTTTTCTTCTTTTTCTTTTGGTGTTTTGTAACCTCTCTTATTATAAGTTGCCATTTAAATTTAATTTAGTGTGCGCAAAAATAAAATTTTTATTCAAACCGACATAAAAAAAATCATTTAAATTTTAAATTATTTTTTTTATCAAAGGTTCTTTCTACCTTGGGCAAAATAAATTAAAAAGAAAAAATTTGAAAGTCATTTTGTCGATAATTTTCAATAATTTGCACCCACTTAAAAAAAAATACTTATCAAGTCGCTGATTATAGTGTTTTCAAGCCATTACAAATGTTTTTAAAAAAAATTTCTTTATTCAATTATAAAAATTTTTCCGAAGCTTCCTTCGAATTTGATTCTAAAATCAATTGTTTCGTTGGAAAAAATGGTATTGGAAAGACCAATGTGCTTGATGCAATTTATCATTTGGCTTATGGAAAAAGCTATTTTAATCCGTTAGCGGTTCAAAATATTAAACATAATGAAGAGTTTTTTGTAATTGATGGCGAATTTGAAAAAGCAGAACGAAATGAGCAAATTGTTAGTAGTTTCAAAAAAGGTCAGAAGAAAATTTTGAAAAGAAACGGAAAACCTTACGAGAAATTTTCAGACCATATTGGATTTATTCCGCTTGTAATTATTTCACCAGCAGACAACGATTTAATTATCGAAGGAAGTGAAACCAGAAGAAAATTTATTGATAGTGTTATTTCGCAATTGGATTCCTCCTATTTGCAAGAATTGATTCAATATCAAAAAATTATTAGTCAAAGAAATGCATTGCTGAAATATTTCGCACTAAATCATGTATTTGAAACCGATACTTTATCAATTTACAACGAACAGTTGAATGATTTAGGTCAGAATATTTTTGAAAAAAGACAACAATTTATCAATGATTTTTTACCAATTTTTAATAAACATCATCAAGCTATTTCTGGTTCAGAAGAAAAAGTGCTATTGGTTTATGAAAGTCATTTATTTGAAGGAACTACATTACATTTATTGGAGCAAAATTTGGCAAAAGACAGAGCTTTGCAATATACATCTGTTGGAATTCACAAAGATGATTTAGCCTTTCAAATTGATGGTTTTCCTATAAAAAAGTTTGGTTCTCAAGGTCAGCAAAAATCGTTTTTAATTGCTCTTAAACTTGCTCAATTTGAATTTGTAAAAAAACAAAGTGGCGAAAAACCCATTTTATTATTTGATGATATTTTTGATAAATTGGACGAAACGCGTGTGAGTAAAATTGTAGCAATGGTCAACCAAGAGGAATTTGGACAATTATTTATTTCTGACACACATCCAGAACGCACAGAAAGTATTGTAAAAACCACCCATCAGAGTTATAAAATATTTAGTTTGTAACATTTGTTATATTGTTCTATTTTTACTTCTTTAATTTTGCTTCAAAAAAATATTATGAGAAAAATTCTATCAATACTATCGTTATCCATCCTATTTATTAGTTGTCAAGGACAAACAGGTAAATCTGTTGAAACTGCAGAATCAAATGAACCCATCAAAACCCTAGCAGGAATTGATTATGAAACAAAATTATTAGGAACAAAAAATCCTCAATTATTAGACGTTAGAACTCCTGAAGAATTTTCAGTTGAACATCTTGAAAATGCCTCAAACGTCAATTGGAACGGAAGTGATTTTACTGCAAAAGTTGAAAAGTTAGACAAATCAAAACCTGTTTTTGTTTATTGTAAAGTTGGAGGAAGAAGCAGTCAAGCAGCCAATAAATTATCTGAACTTGGATTCAAAGAAATCTACAATTTAGATGGCGGAATCATGAAATGGCAAGGAAAGAAAACTTCAAATTCAGCAGTAATACCAAAAGGATTATCGGTTTCAGAATTTGAAAAATTAATCAATTCCGACAAAAAAGTAATCATTAATTTTTCGGCTAAATGGTGTGCGCCTTGTAAAAAAATGGCTCCTTATTTGACTAAAATGCAAGACGAATTAAAAGGTAAAATATCATTAATTAGATTAGATGCTGACGAAAACAAAACTTTGTTGGAAACTATGAAACTAGATGAATTACCTGTAATTTTGATTTATGAAAATGGTAAAGAAACTTGGAGACATCTAGGCTTTTTATCTGAAGAAGATTTGAGAAAACAACTTTAGAAAGTACGAAATATAAAATACGAAGTACGAAGTTTTTAAAAAATAAAGTTAGAGTGTAATTCTAACTCAACATTAGGACAATATGATAACAAAAGAAGCGCTTCAATTTCTAGCCGATTTAATTGCAAACAATAATACAGAATGGATGCATGAGAACAAAAAAAGATATGAAACTTATAAGAAAGACTATCATAACTTCATTGCGTCTATTCTTAATGAAATGAAGCCATTAGACAAATCGCTTGAGCCTTTGGAAATTAAAAATTGTACGTTTCGTATCAATCGTGATATCCGTTTTTCTAAAGATAAATCGCCTTATAAAACCAATATGGGTGTTTGGATGTCTCAAAATAAAAACAGCAAAAATGCTCCTGGCTATTACATTCATTTTGAAAAAGGAAATTGCTTTATCGCAGGAGGTGTTTGGTGTCCAGAACCTAGTGAGTTAAAATTAATTCGTAAGGAAATAGAATTTTTTCACGATGATTTAGAAGCCATTGTTGCTGATAAAACTTTTAAAAATGAGTTTAAAGAACTTACTAGAGATGAAAGCAATACTTTGAAAAAAGCACCAAAAGATTTTGATCCAAATCATCCAGCGATTGAATTTTTAAAATTGAAAAGCTTTACCGCTTCACATAAAATCGATGAAAAACTATTTACTGATAAAGATTTTAGTAAAATTATAGCTCAAAAACTAATCGCACTAAAACCGATGAATGACTTTTTGAGAAGAGCTTTAGAAACAACGGATTAAAATCCCAAAAAAGAAATACCAAATTCCAATTTTCTCTTTGCGAACTTTGCGAAAAACTTTGCGAACTTTGCGGTAAAATTTCAAACAAATGCAAATCCACAATAATTTCTCCTTAAAAAAATACAACACTTTTGGTATCGAAGCCAAAGCCAAACAATTTGTAGCGGTTCATAATTTAGAAGATTTAAAATCTATTCTAAAAAATCATGCTTCAGATAAAAAATTCATTCTTGGTGGCGGAAGTAATATGTTATTGACACAAGATATTGATGCTTTGGTAATCCATGTTGATTTGAAAGGAAAAAAAATCATTAAAGAAGACGACGATTTTGTCTGGGTTGAAAGTCAAGCTGGCGAAAATTGGCACGAATTTGTACTTTGGACCATCAATCAAAACTTTGGTGGATTAGAAAATATGTCCTTGATTCCTGGTAATGTTGGTACAACTCCAGTTCAAAATATTGGTGCTTACGGAACCGAAATTAAAGACACTTTTGTATCCTGTGAAGCTATGAATATTCTATCACAAGAAATGAAATCCTTCACAAAAGAAGATTGCAATTTTGGCTATAGAGAAAGTGTTTTCAAACAAGATGCAAAAGATAAATATGTGATTACTTCTGTGGTTTTCAAACTCACAAAACGCAATCACAAAATCAATACTTCGTATGGTGACATTACAAAAGAATTGGAAAAACAAAACGTTACAACTCCAACATTAAAAGACGTTTCCAATGCTGTTATTGCCATCCGTCAAAGTAAATTACCTGATCCAAAAGAGCTTGGAAATAGCGGAAGTTTCTTTAAAAATCCGATTATTTCAAAAGAATTATTCGAAAAAGTACAACAGAAATTTCCAGAAGTAAAATTCTTTGAAGTTTCACCAACTGAAGTTAAAGTTCCTGCAGGTTGGCTAATTGAACACTCAGGATTAAAAGGTTATCGAAAAGACGATTCAGGAGTTCATAAAAACCAAGCACTAGTTCTAGTTAATTACGGAAACGCAACTGGACAAGATATTTTAAATTTATCAAAATACGTTCAAAAAACAGTTTTCGATAAATACGGAATTGAAATTGAGGCGGAAGTTAATGTGATTTAAATAAAAAACTCCGATTTCTCGGAGTTCTCTATCTATACTAATCATCTTTTACTGTGATGACAATTTCTTCATTGAACTTATACTCACCTTTTTTAAAAACTTCTTTATTAGCAAGTATAATTTCATATGTGTAAATTCCTTTGGGCAATTCTAAAAAACATTCTTTACCATCATTTTGAACTACTAACTCTTTTTTTATTTCATTATCTTCGTCATCTTTACCAAAGATTTTAAAAGTTATTTTGTCTGAAAGTTTATTTTTATACAAACACTTTCAATAGTTTTAGAGTCATTATTTTTATCATTTGATGATTTATTATTTTTTTAAGAAACCTAAACCATTAATTATTATTTCGCCACTTTTTATTACTTTTTCAAAATCTGATAGGGCATTAAGATTTATTGAAAAAATACAAAAGATTAAAATTACTATTTTGAAAATAAAAAATTAGAATTGTAAAATAATTATTTTCTAGACGATAATAATCTATTTTTCTCATTTACGAACAAAGTATACACTTCATCAACTTTTAGACAGTCAATCAAACAATATTTATAGCTTTTATCAAGACTGTTGATAATAAAATCTCCATTAAGTTCTTCATCTTTACAATTTGGATTTGTTGATGATGACCTTTTTGGACAACCATCACCAATTTGAACTTCTCCTGATGCTATAAGCGTAGTAGTTCCTTCAGTCGTAGAAAAAACTCCAACCCAAATCGTAGTACATCCAGCTTCAGAACCTATATAATATGATTGTGTTGTAATTTGTGCCGGCAATTTTCTATCAGTTGTCTGAGAAAATGTTAAATTAAAAAAAGAAAGTACGAGTATTAAAATTATTTTTTTCATTGTTAATTGTTTTTGTTATTTAAGATTATCAGCTAAGATTTTATCACGTTGAGAAACATATAGATTATAAATTCTGTCATCTTTTAAGCAATCGATTAGACAATATTTAACATTTTTTGAATCCGAATTCACTATATAATCTCCTTTGTAAACAATATTATCACAATTATCATTTGTAACATTAGAATTTGGTCTACAACCTGAGCCAACAGTGGATTCACCATAGGTAATCAAAGTGTTTTCACCATCATCACCCAGCCAAAAAAGTCCAACCCAAATAGTGTAACAATCACCATTGACACTAACTAAATGTGATTGTGTAGTAAAATGACTGCTAAAAACTGGTAACGTCCTATTGATATTCTGGGCACTACAACTAAAAAAAATTTAAAACATTGCTAAAATAAAAAAACTTTTCATAATTAGATTTTTAAAATTAATAATTTATTTGATTAAAAATAACTTTCTCGAGAAATTTGTTGATGTAAAAGTACTAATAGGTAAGATCGTACATTTACACTTTTAGTGTAAAAAATGTTAAAAAAAATTCACTTCTCATAATTCGTAATTCAAAATTGAATTTCATACTTTTGCAATCGTTTTTAAATAAGACCATAAAGCCATTATGTTACTAATTTTACTTTGTTTATTCATTGCTGTTGTAGTTGTTCAATTCCTATATTATGTAGTGTTTTTTGGTAAATTTTCTTTTGCTAAACCACAAACTTCTACTCCAAAAAGAGTTCCGATTTCAGTAATTATTTGTGCTAAAAACGAAGAGGAAAATGTGAAAAATTTCGTTCCGTTACTTGCTGAACAAAATTATCCAGATTACGAAATAGTACTTATTGACGATGCTTCGAGCGATGAAACCTTAGAAATTTTTGAAGCTTTTGAAAAACAATATTCTAATGTTAAATTAGTAAAAGTAGAAAACAACGAAGCCTTTTGGGGAAACAAAAAATTTGCTTTAACACTTGGAATAAAAGCTGCAAAAAACGAATACCTACTTTTTACAGACGCTGATTGTTACCCAAAATCTAACGATTGGATTAAAGAAATGTCAGCCCAATTCACCCAACAAAAAACGATTGTTTTAGGTTATGGCGCTTACGAAAAAATTAAAAATTCGTTTCTAAATAAAATTATCCGTTTTGAAACCTTATTGACGGCAACGCAATATTTTTCATGGGCAAAATTAGGAAAACCTTACATGGGTGTTGGTCGAAATATGGCCTACAAATGTGAAGAATTTTTCAAAGTTCGCGGTTTTATGGATCACATGAAAATTCGTTCTGGAGATGATGATTTGTTCATCAATCAAGCGGCAAATGCTAAGAATACAACCGTTTGTTACACACCAGAAAGTTTTACTTTTTCAAAACCAAAAACTACTTTTAAAGATTGGTTTACACAAAAAAGAAGACACGTTGCCACTGCACAACATTACAAAGCATCTGACAGAACACAATTAGCAATTTTTTATGCTACCCAATTATTATTTCTAATTTTACCAATAATCCTTTTAGCATTTCAATTTCAATGGATTATTGTACTAAGTTTGATAGGTTTCCGTTATCTATTTGCATGGTTATCACTTGGATTTGCAGCCGGAAAACTAAAAGAAAAAGACGTAATGTATTGGTTTCCAATTATTGAAATCGTTTTAATATTCACGCAACTTAACGTTTTCATCACCAATACCTTTTCAAAACCCGTTCAGTGGAAATAAATCCGTACATAGAAAAAGCTAAAAAAGGTGATCAAGTAGCCTTCACTTACCTACTCGACCATTATTGGAATGAGGTCTATGGATTTATGCTAAAACGTACCGAAAATGAGACCGATGCCGAAGATATTACCATAGAAACATTCTCAAAAGCATTCGATAAATTAACCACTTATAACCCAGAATTTCAATTCAATACTTGGTTAATTGCCATTGCCAAAAACGTTCACATTGATTTACTTCGCAAAAAAAAATCAACACTTTTTGTAGAAATTACCGACGAAGAAGATCAACAAGCTTACAATATAGCTGACACATCTCCAACGGCTGAAGATGAATTGATTACAGAGCAAAATTTATCGCAACTCTTACAATTTATAAAAGAATTAAAACCTCATTATCAAGAAGTAATACAACTTCGTTACTTTCAAGAAATGAGTTACCAAGAAATTGCCGAACAACTCGAAGAACCTTTGAGTAACGTCAAAATCAAACTCCTTCGCGCCAAAAAACTCTTGGCAGAAATCATTCAAACAAAACGATAATTATTTCTGGAAACGAATGGCTTGGTTCCTTTTGGTTTCCATTTTCCTGCTTTCCATTACAATCTTTGTTTATCAACAAAGGATTTCCATTGCAATCAGGGTTAGCTAGTTCATGTATTGAATAGAGTTCCAGATTCACAAAAACTCAACTATAAATTCAATTTACAAACAATACATTATAATAAATTACATTTTCTTACAAAAATCACACAATATTGGAATAATCTTTGCGTTATTAAAACAAGAAACAGATTAGAATAATTTTAAATTTTTTTGAAATCTGAAATCTAATATCTGAAATCTAATATCTAAAGCTTATGTAACATCGATACTTAACAATTAAAACTATAAATTATGTCAAACTTAAGTATCTTTGAAAAAAAGTGGTTAGACCTTGTATTTGAAGGCAAAAACCAAGAGTATGGTGCATACAAATTACGTCAAGACAGCACCAAAACAACCATTATTGCATTCTTCTCAGGAATTCTATTCCTTGGTTTTGTATCAGGAATGGGCATGCTTTTAAGTTCTTTTGGAGCTAAACCTGTAATCTTGCCAGAGGAACCCTTTGATACAATTATCAGAGTAGAAAATTATAATGAGCCAATCATAGATGAGCCAAAACCTGCAGAACCAGTTACTAATAATACTGCGCCTGTAGAAGAAGTTCCTAACAACCAAAATTATGTTGTAGCTCCAAGAGAAGAAGCAAAAGAACCTGTACCAATAAATGCTGATTTACCTATGAACAACACTCCAATTGGCACACCAGGAACAGGAACTCCAGGAACTCCAGGTGTAATTGATGGTGGCGGAACAGAACCAAAACCAGAGGTAATTACTCCAAAAGGACCAGTTACACCAGCTGAATTAGATAAACAACCTTTTTTTCCTGGTGGAATTAAAAAATTCTATGAGTACGTTGGAACAAATTTTGAAAAACAAAATATTGATGAAGAAGAAGGGCAAGCAATAAGAGTTTTAGTATCTTTTGTAATTGAGAAAAATGGATCAATGACAGATATTGAAGTAACAAGAAAAACAACTCCAGAAATTGATAAAGAAGCTATCAGAGTTTTAAAATCTTTAAAAACTAAATGGGCTCCTGGAATTAAAAATGGAGAACCAGTAAGAACTCAATTTACTCTACCTATCACTGTGATGTTGTAATTATTGATTCCTGACTTGTAATTCAAGTTAATAAATGTGTGAACTGCTTTGCCATAAACAAAGCAGTTTTTTTTTGAAACAAAGTATAAATATTTCTTAATGATCAAAAATCTGAAATAGAATAATCAAAATCTAAAATCTACATTCGTATCTTTGCATTTCAAAAAAAGTGAATATGGAAACGGCTACTGAAAATAACCTTCCAATTGGAAAACCAAAATGGCTAAAAGTTAAGTTACCTATTGGTCAAAAATATACCGAACTTCGTGGATTAGTTGACAAATACAAACTAAATACTATCTGCACCTCAGGAAGTTGCCCAAATATGGGTGAATGTTGGGGTGAAGGAACAGCTACTTTCATGATTCTTGGTAATATTTGTACGCGTTCTTGCGGATTTTGTGGCGTAAAAACAGGACGTCCAGAAAATGTTGATTGGGATGAACCAGAAAAAGTAGCGCGTTCAATAAAAATAATGAACATCAAACATGCTGTTATCACTAGTGTTGATAGAGATGATTTGAAAGACATGGGTTCAATTATATGGTTAGAAACTGTTCAAGCCATTCGCAGAATGAATCCTAATACAACTTTAGAAACTTTAATTCCAGATTTTCAAGGAAATACTAGAAATATTGATCGTATTATTGAAGCCAATCCTGAAGTTGTTTCTCACAACATGGAAACGGTTCGTCGTTTAACTCGTGAAGTTAGAATTCAGGCGAAATATGATAAGAGTTTAGAAGTTTTAAAATATCTGAAAGAAAAAGGTATTCGCAGAACTAAATCGGGAATCATGTTAGGTTTGGGTGAAACTGAATCAGAAGTAATTGAAACTATGCAAGACATTCGCAACCAAAATGTAGATATCATTACTATTGGACAATATTTGCAACCAAGTAAAAAACATTTACCTGTAAAAGAGTTTATCACTCCAGAACAATTTGAAAAATACGAAAAATTAGGTAAAGAAATGGGATTCCGTCATGTAGAAAGTGGAGCATTAGTGCGTTCTTCTTATCATGCTGAAAAACATATTTTATAAATAAATGTCAAGAGATTTAGCCAACCAACAAGCAGCCATCAAAGCAACCTATTTTAGTTTAATAGGCAATGCATCTTTAGCTGTAATTAAAGGATTGGCAGGTTTTTTTGGCAATTCTTATGCTCTAATTGCAGATGCAATTGAATCAACAACCGATATTTTTTCTTCATTTTTAGTATTATTTGGAATCAAATATTCAAGTAGACCTGCAGACGAAAATCATCCTTATGGACATGGTCGTGCCGAACCTTTGATAACATTTATTGTAGTTGGTTTTCTAATAACATCAGCAACAATTATTGCATACGAAAGCATTTTAAATATCGGAACACCACATGAATTGCCGAAATCTTGGACCTTAATTGTGTTAGGATTAATAATTGTTTGGAAAGAAATATCTTTTCAATTAGTTATGAAAAAAAGCATTGAAACTAATAGTTCTTCACTAAAAGCAGATGCTTGGCATCATAGAAGTGATGCAATAACATCTGTTGCTGCATTTATAGGTATTTCTATTGCTCTATTTCTTGGAAAAGGATACGAATCTGCAGATGATTGGGCAGCGCTTTTTGCTTCAGGTTTTATTTTATATAACAGCTATTTAATTTTCAGACCTGCTTTGGGCGAAATAATGGATGAGCATTTATATGATGATTTAGTTGAAGAAATAAGAACAGTTTCGCATAAAGTGAAAGGTGTAATTGACACTGAAAAATGTTTCATAAGAAAAGCTGGAATGAAATATCACGTTGATTTACACGCCATTGTTGATGCTACTATTTCTGTAAAAGAAGGTCATGATATTTCACATCGTTTAAAAGATACTTTGCGTGAAGAAATTCCACAATTAGGTCACGTTTTAATACACATAGAACCCAATGACTAAAACAAAAATTGCCATAAATGGTTTTGGAAGAATTGGAAGAAATCTTTTCAGATTACTTATCAATCACCCAAATATTGAAGTTGTTGCCATAAATGATATTGCTGACAATAGAACTATGGCACATTTAATAAAATATGATAGCATTCATGGTGTTTTACCTTATCAAGTTTCATTTGATGAAACATCAATAATCGTTGATGGAAAATCATATGCCTTTTATCACCAAAAAGAAATTTCAAATCTAAATTGGAATGGAATCGATATTGTTATTGAATCTACAGGAAAATATAAAACTTTTGACGAAATTAATGCTCACATCATTTCTGGTGCAAAAAAAGTAATTCTTTCAGCACCTTCTGAAGTTTCCGAAATAAAAACTGTGGTTCTTGGAGTTAATGAAAATATCCTTGATGGAAGTGAAATTATAATTTCAAATGCGAGTTGCACAACAAATAATGCAGCTCCAATGATGAAAGTCATTAATGATTTATGTGGTATTGAGCAAGCATACATTACAACTGTTCACTCTTATACAACTGACCAAAGCCTTCATGACCAACCACATAAAGATTTACGTCGTGCTCGTGGCGCAAGCCAATCCATTGTACCTACAACTACTGGTGCTGCAAAAGCTTTAACCAAAATATTTCCAGAAATGGAAGGAAAAATTGGAGGTTGTGGCATTAGAGTTCCTGTTCCTGATGGTTCTCTAACTGATATTACATTTAATGTAAAACGAGCTGTTTCTATTGAAGAAATCAATGAAGCATTCTTAAAAGCTTCTCATACAAATTTAAAAGGAATTTTAGATTATACTGAAGATCCTATCGTTTCTGTTGACATTCTTGGAAATCGAAATTCTTGTCTTTTTGATTCACAATTAACTTCTGTAATCGATAAAATGGTAAAAGTTGTGGGTTGGTACGACAACGAAATTGGTTATTCATCGAGAATAATTGATTTAATACTACTTATTCAAAAATAATTTCTTTATTTTAGTCCTCACAAAAAGGAATTATCCTATTATGAGGCATATTTTTGTTTTATTTTTTTTACTTCCAATAATTTCATTTTCTCAAATAAAAAATTCTGAGAAAATTGATAGCACTGATTATTATATTGATTTAGTGAAGTTTAACCAGAAAAAAAACAATTATAGAAATTGCCTTATTTATTCTCAAAAAGCATTAGATTTTGCCAATAAAACCAACAATCAAAAATCAATTGCTGATAGTTATTCTAACCTAGGAATTGTATACTTAGAATTAAAAAAAATTGATGATGCTATTGATGTTTTAGTAAAAAGTATTGCAATTTATACCACTTTACCATTGTCTTCTCAACAAGCACTAGCGCATTATAGCATTGGTGTTTGCTATCTTGAAAAAAATAATTTAGCCATGGCTGAAAAAAATTTCAATACGGCTGGAGGAATTTATGAGAAAATTAAAATTCCTAGTGCAATTGAAATGCTAAATCTTCAAAAAGGAATTGTTTATAAAGAAAAAGGCAAAATTGACTTAGCAATGCCTTTATTTGAAAATATTATTATAAAAAAAGACACTAGCGATACTTATAAAACTAAAGCTGAAGCATTATACCAAGTAGGAACAATTGAATTTGGGAAAAAGAGATATAATTTAGCTATTAATTATTTCAATAGAGCTCTTGAAATAAATAATAACAATTTAGAACAAAAAGCCAATATCATTTTGGCGCTTAGTGAGTGTTTTGAAAAATCATTGAATATTGAAAAATCGCATTATTTATTGAAACAATATCTAAGATTGAAAGATAGTTTAACCTATTTAAATGATAAAAAAATAGGGAATGAAGATTTTGCTTCTTTCAAAGATTCCGAAAAATTAAAACTGATTGAACAAATTGATAAAGACAACAAGAGTCAAGAAAAAGCGAATACTTTTGCTAAACTTATAAGCATATTGGCTATTGCACTAATCTCAATTTTGTCACTCTTAAGTTTGTCTTTGTATAAAAACAATGTACTAAGAACAGAATCTAATGCTTTACTTAAAGAAAAAAATAAAGAACTTGAGATAGCAAAAGAGAATGCCGAAAGAGCAACTAAAGCTCGTTCAGAATTTCTTTCTACTGTGAGTCACGAATTGCGAACTCCTTTAAATGCTATTAATGGAATTACGCATTTATTATTAGAAGAGAATCCAAAAGATAGCCAATTGAATTATCTTAATTCATTGAAATTTTCTGGAAATTATTTAATTACTTTTATAAATGACATATTAGAAATTAATAGAATTGAATCAGAAAGAATACCTATTGAAAAAATTAATTGTAACTTAAAACTTCAATTATCTAATATTCAAAAATCTTTCAAAGAAATTGCTCAAGAAAACAATAATACATTTATCTTAGAAATTGAAGATACTATTCC
>JAAFHW010000074.1:2304-13782 GCA_013298525.1 Flavobacteriia bacterium | reverse complement strand
ATCTGAAAAATGTTAAATCAAAAACGCGTAATAATTGAAAATGTATTGCCTCAATTAGACAATGGGGCATTTTTTATAAAAAGAATTGTTGGACAAAAAGTTACAGTAACTGCTGATATTATTTCAGATGGACATGATGTAATGGAAGCGGTTGTTCAATATAAATATGAAAAGGACAAAAAATGGTCAGAAGTTAGAATGAATGTTCTGCCAAATGATACTTTCGAAGCTACTTTTTCAGTTGAAAAACAAGGTTATTATTCTTATTTTGTAGAATCTTGGATTGATTATGCCTTGAATTGGCAATACGGAATAGGAAAAAAAATCAAAGATAACCAGCATGTTAAATCAGAATTATTAGAAGGAGTAGAGTACATCAAACCATTATTGTCAAAAGTTTCAGCTTCGGATAAAAAATATTTAAATGAAGTTGTAGATTTATTCTCAAATGAAGCTAATTATGAAAAAGCTATCATTGAAGCAGTTTCTGATAAATTAAAAATAATCTTTAAAGAAAATCCAACTAAATTTTTAGCAAATCAAACTCAAGAATTAAGAGTTTATGTTGATAGACAAAAGGCATTATTCAGTACTTGGTATGAATTTTTTCCACGTTCTGCTTCAAAAGAAGAAGGTAAACACGGAACTTTTAAAGATTGTGAGCAGATTTTGCCTAAAGTTGCTAAAATGGGATTTGATACTTTGTATTTTCCACCAGTTCATCCAATTGGAGAAGTAAATCGTAAAGGGAAAAATAATGCAACTGACGCTCAACCAGGAGATGTTGGATCGCCTTGGGGAATTGGTTCTCAATATGGTGGTCACAAATCGATTCATCCAGAATTAGGAACTATTGATGATTTTAAATCATTAGTCAAAAAAGCAAAATCATTAAATATTGAGGTTGCAATGGACTTTGCGCTTCAAGCTGCACCAGATCATCCTTATGTTAAAGATTTTCCTCAATGGTTCAAATGGCGTCCAGATGGAACTGTGCAATATGCTGAAAATCCACCAAAAAAATACCAAGATATCCTTCCAATTTACTTTGAAAGTGACGACTGGAAAAACCTTTGGAAAGAACTTTTAGATTGTGCTTTATTTTGGGTTGAAGAATGTGGAATTAGAGTTTTCAGAGTTGATAATCCACACACTAAACCATTTTATTTTTGGGGTTGGCTTATTGCAGAAGTAAAGAAGAAATATCCAGATGTATTGTTTTTAGCAGAAGCTTTCACGCGTCCTAAAATTATGCACGAGTTAGCTAAACAAGGTTTCACTCAATCTTATTCCTATTACACTTGGCGAAATACTAAAGCAGAATTGCAAGAGTATTTAACTGAACTTACTCAAACTAATCAAAAGGAATTCTTCCGTCCAAATTTTTGGCCAAATACTCCAGATATCAATCCGTTTCCATTGCAAGGTGCGAATGAAAGTACGCACTTACAAAAATATTTTTTAGCAGCCACATTGTCTTCATCTGTGGGGATTTACGGACCAATATTTGAATATATGGTTTCAGATGCAATTCCTGGAAAAGAAGAATACATGGATAGTGAAAAATACCAAATTCGTCTTTGGGATTGGCAAAAAGAAAATAAAATCACTATGCTAATTTCTAAAATTAATCAAATTAGAAAAGAGCAATCTTCACTGCAACAAACCAATAATATTGAATTCTGTGATACTGATAACGACCAAGTTATTGCCTATTACAAATTTGATGACAACAAAGAAAATGAAACATTAATGATTGCAAGTTTAGATGCTTATTATGCTAAACAAGCTTGGATTAAATTGCCATTAAAGTCTCTAGGAATTCAAGAAGGACAATCGATTACAGTTATAGATTTGATTACAGGAAATAGCTATAATTGGGATAAAGAATGGAATTTTGTTGAGTTGCATCCGGTTTTACCTTTTCACTTATTTAAAATTCAGAAGTAATTATTAATAATAAATTTACTGTCATGAAAAACGACAATCAAGATACTTTCACAACCACATTCAAATTTAAAAACGAATGGAAAGATGCTTTCAAAGATGATGAATTCATTAAAATATTTTCGTCTGATATTTTAGAAAACTATATCATCAACAAAAGGTGGTATGGAGGAAAAGCGAGTACTCTAAAGTACATTGAAGTCGTAGATCATTTCAAAATTACTTCTAAAAAGAATACCTATTATGGTGTTTTGCTTGAAGTGAATTTTAAAGAAGCATTTTTCCAACATTATTTTATGCCAGTAGCTTTTATGACTACTGATGAGCTAGATACTAATACCATTATTGCTCCTGCAAAATTTGGAAATATTGATGGTTATTTGGTTGACGCCTTGCATCAAGATGATTTCAGAAAGTTGTTGTTTGATAATATTGCACAATCTACAGAAAGTAAAGGATTAAAATTGATTTTCCACAAAGGTTCTAATTTGGTTGATAAAGAATACAAATCATCTAAATTTATGGGCGTTGAACAAAGCAATACATCTATAATTTACAACGATGCTTTTGTGTTGAAAATCTTCCGTAGAATTTATGTTAGCACCAATCCTGATTATGAAATTAGCCGTTTCTTGACAGAAAGAATGCACTATGAAAATACGCCAGCTTACACAGGAAGTATAAATTTAGCTCTTCCCGAAGGAAATATCACTTTAGGTTTGATGCAAGAATTAGTTCCAAATCAAGGCGATGCTTGGAAATTTATGTTAGAACAAATGGATGGTGTTTTTGATAATCTTTCTAGAAAGAAAATCAAAATCGACAAACTTCCAAATGTAGAATTGTTCAAACGATTAAAAATCAATGAAATTCCACCAGAAATTATTGATTGGGTTGGTTTGAGTTTGTTTTTAAGAGTACAAACTTTAGCATTGCGAACTGCTGAAATGCACATTGCACTTGGTAGTGATATTCACGAAACTGCTTTTACACCAACAACTTACAATGGTGATTATACCGTTTGGTTAAAAAACAGACTTTTATATCAATTCCAAAATCGATTGAATATCATAGAAAATAGTTTGCACAAACTCGACGGAATGGCACTCGATTTAGCACATCAATTTCTTGAAAATAAAAAGCTAATTCGTAAACATTTTGTAGATTTTGATTGGACTAAAATGAAATCGGAACGCATCAGAATTCACGGCGATTTCCATCTTGGACAAGTTTTAGTAAATGGTGATGATTTCTATCTACTTGATTTTGAAGGTGAACCAGAAAGCACCATTCGTGATAGAAAAGTAAAACAACCACCATTAAAAGACGTTGCCGGAATGTTCCGTTCTTTTCATTACGCAATTTACGCAACCATTTTCAACAACGCCGATAAATATCCATTTGAGCAAGAAGAATTGTTCAAAGCAGGCGAATTATTATTCAAATACCTTGTCGGAGCTTTCCTAGAAACCTACATCGAAAAAGCCCAATCAGGAAATTTAAATATCGGTTACAGTCATGAAATCAACTTTTTACTAAAATATTGCATCCTTGAAAAAGCAGTTTATGAGTTGGGTTACGAATTAAACTCTCGTCCACGTTGGGCTGTAATTCCGTTGAGAGGTATACAAACCATAATGGGTTATTAATAATTTATGAACTTTAAAAATTTTTAAAATTCTTTTAGGATTCAATAAAAAATACAAACAATAAAAATGAACCAAGTACAACCACATTCCTTATTTACTGATTTCGACATCGATTTATTCAAAGCAGGAAAACATTTTCAACTATACGAAAAATTAGGGGCACATCTTATTGAAGTAGATGGAGTTAAAGGTGTTTATTTTGCCGTTTGGGCTCCTTCAGCGCGCTCGGTTTCTGTTGTGGGTGATTTCAATTTCTGGGTTCAAGGTGAGCATCAATTAAACGTTCGTTGGGACGAATCCGGAATTTGGGAAGGTTTCATTCCAGGAATAGATAAAGGAACAACTTACAAATATAAAATCCAATCCAATAACGGAGGTTTGATTACCGAAAAAGCTGATCCATTTGCTTTATATTGTGAACATCCGCCGCACACTGCATCTGTAATTTGGGATTTAGATTACAAATGGAAAGACACCAAATGGATGGAAATTCGAAAAGAGAAAAACGGATTGGACAAACCATTTTCGGTTTATGAAGTACATTTAGGTTCGTGGAAACGCAATGCAGATGGCAAGTTTTTGACTTATATTGAATTGGCCGACCAATTAGTTTCTTATGTAAAAGAAACAGGCTTCACACACGTTGAGTTTATGCCAATTATGGAATATCCTTACGATCCATCTTGGGGTTATCAATTGGTAGGTTATTTTGCACCAACATCACGTTTTGGGAAACCACAAGATTTTATGCTTTTGGTAGATAAATTGCACCAAGCAGGAATTGGAGTAATCTTGGATTGGGTGCCATCACATTTTCCAGATGATGCTCATGGATTAGGATTTTTCGACGGTTCCAACTTATACGAACATCCAGACAGAAGAAAAGGCTATCATCCAGATTGGAAAAGTTTGGTTTTCAATTATGGACGTAATGAAGTGCGTTCCTTCTTGATAAGTAATGCTATTTTTTGGCTAAAACAATATCATGTTGATGGTCTTCGAGTAGATGCTGTTGCGTCAATGTTATATTTAGATTATTCAAGAAAAGAAGGCGAGTGGGAACCCAACATTTTTGGAGGTAGAGAAAACTTAGATACCATCAGTTTTTTAATTGATTTTAATGAAGCCGTTTATGCTAACTTTCCAGATGTTCAAACTATTGCAGAAGAAAGTACCAGTTTTCCAATGGTTTCGCGACCAACCTTCCTTGGTGGTTTAGGTTTTGGAATGAAATGGATGATGGGTTGGATGCACGATACTTTACAATATTTTGCCAAAGAAAGCGTCTATAGAAAATACCATCAAAACGACATAACTTTTTCTATGACTTATGCGTTCACAGAGAACTTCATGTTGCCACTTTCTCATGATGAAGTGGTTTATGGAAAACATTCCATTCAAGGTAGAATGCCTGGCGATGAATGGCAACGATTTGCAAATCTTCGATTACTTTACGGATACATGTTCACGCATCCAGGAGCAAAATTATTGTTTATGGGTAGTGAGTTGGGGCAAACATCAGAATGGAATTTTGAAGGAAGTTTAGACTGGCATTTGTTGCAATATGGTTTCCACGATGGAATTAAAAAATGTATTACCGACTTAAATGCATTGTATAAAAGTTATCCTGCATTATATGAAAAACAATTTTCAGCTGAAGGTTTTGAATGGATTAATTATTCAGATAATGAAAATTCAGTTTTAGCTTATATTCGTAAAGGAAATAAAGAAAAAGAGAATTTAATAATAGTATGTAATATGACACCTGTTGTTCATGATAATTATCGCATTGGTCTTCCTAAAAAAGGAAAATTAACTGAGGTTTTCAATTCTGACAATGAAGAATATAATGGAAGTGGTGTAAGTAACTCAAAACCAATAAAAATAGATGCAACACCATGGAATGGAAGAGAATTTTCAGCTGAAATTATTCTCGCTCCATTAGCAATTTCTGTTTTTAAATTTTCATAATTTAAAATAAGGACGCAAAGAAAATCAAAATTCCTTGCGTCCTTTTTACATCTATTTTAGATTTATCAGTAACCGCAAACGTTATCGTTAAAAACTACTTTAATTACTTTTGAAAATTCGATACTACATTCGTATTTTCGCAACTTGTCTTAAAATTAATCCTATGATTATTAATACCGAGCTTGAGTACAAAGGCGATTTATTTCCGTCACAAATTATATCTTACAAACACGAAGTAGATTCTATAGATTTTCATACTGATAATAATGTGATTCTTCGAGTTACTGTTTTACGCGACAGTATGATTCGTTTTCGTTTTACTGCCAAAGGATATTTCAGCAATGATTTTTCTTATGCTATTGATAAAACGCAATCACATGGTTATAATGTTCTAGAAGTTACAGAAGAAACAGACCATTATAGAATTAAAACTTCTAAAGTTTATGTTGTTGTTCAAAAACACGATTGCCGAGTTGGAATTTATGAATTAGATGGAACTACAATTCTAGAAGATGAAATTGGTTTTCATTGGGAAGAATGTTATGAATATGGTGGAAACATTGTAAAAATGAGTAAAACATCACACGATGGTGAAAGTTTTTATGGATTAGGTGATAAACCAACCAATTTCAATTTAAAAGGAAAACGTGTCGAAAATTGGGCAACCGATCAGTACGCTTTCGCAAAAGATCAAGAGCCATTATATAAAGTAGTTCCTTTTTACATAGGACTTCATCATAACAAAGCTTACGGAATTTTCTTTGATAATACCTTCCGTTCGTTTTTTGATTTTAGTCATGAAAGAAAAGGAGTAACCAGTTTTTGGGCTGATGGTGGTGAAATGAATTACTATTTTATTTATGGTCCAAAAATGAGTGATGTAGTTACAACTTATACTCATTTAACTGGAAAACCAGAATTGCCACCACTTTGGACTTTAGGTTACCAACAATGTAAATGGAGTTATTTTCCAGAAGCCAAAGTAAAGGAAATTACAGGAAGATTTAGAGAACTTCAAATTCCATGTGATGCTATTTATTTGGATATTGATTATATGGATGGTTTCCGTTGTTTTACTTGGAATAAAGACTATTTTCCAGATCCAAAACAAATGGTTGCTGATTTAGCAAAAGACGGATTCAAAACCGTTGTAATTATTGATCCAGGAATTAAAATCGATAAAGATTATTCGGTTTATCAAGAAGCTTTGGAAAAAGATTATTTCTGCAAAAGAGCAGATGGTCCTTATATGAAAGGAAAAGTTTGGCCAGGCGAATGTAATTTTCCGGATTACACCAATCCAGAAGTTAGAGAATGGTGGGCAGGATTATTCAAA
The DNA here is from genome assembly GCA_013298525.1 of Flavobacteriia bacterium. GTDB lineage: Bacteria > Bacteroidota > Bacteroidia > Flavobacteriales > Flavobacteriaceae > Flavobacterium. The sequence goes on along the minus strand of JAAFHW010000074.1, from coordinate 6,879 downwards.
GAATTGATTGCTGAAATAGGTGTGAAAGGAGTTTGGAATGATATGAACGAACCTGCAGTAATGGAAGTTCCAACAAAAACATTCCCATTAGATGTACGTCATAATTATGATGGAAATAATTGCAGTCACAGAAAAGCACATAACGTTTACGGAACTCAAATGGCGCGCGCTACATATGAAGGAGTAAAACGATTCGCATATCCAAAACGACCTTTTGTAATCACACGTTCTGCTTATTCAGGAGCACAACGTTACACTTCATCTTGGACAGGCGATAACGTAGCAACTTGGGAACATTTATGGATTGCAAACGTTCAAATGCAACGTATGTCAATCTCAGGAATGGGTTTCACAGGTTCAGATATTGGTGGATTTGCAGAACAACCATCTGCAGAATTATATGCACGTTGGATTCAATTGGGAGTATTTCATCCATTTTGTAGAACCCATTCTTCTGGACATCATGGCGAACAAGAACCTTGGAGTTTTGGCGATGAAGTAATTGATATTACTAGAAAATTCGTTGAATTACGTTATCAATTATTACCTTATTTATATACAATGTTCTGGCAATATGTTAATGATGGAGTTCCAATGTTGAAACCATTAGTATACTTTGACCAAGACGATGCTCAAACACATTACAGAACTGACGAATTTATCTTTGGAAATCAAATATTGGTTTGCCCAATTTTAGAACCAAATGCATTAGGAAGAAGAATGTATTTACCAGATGGAAATTGGTATAATTACTGGACAAATGAATTAGTAAAAGGTAAAAAAGAACTTTGGGTTGCTACTGATTTTGATCAGATTCCGATATTTATTAAAGAAGGTGCTATTATTCCTAAATATCCAGTTCAGCAATATGTTGGTCAAATTGAATCTCCAGAATTGTCTCTTGAAGCTTATTTCAAACTAGGAAAAGAAAAATCTTATGTATATGAAGATGCACAAGATGGATATGACTATAATAAAGGTAGATTTAGTTATAAAACGTTTACTCTTAATGGTAAAGAGAACGAACTTTTCATAACCCAACATAAAGAAGGAACTTTTGAAACCCAATATCAAACTATTAAGATTAATTTGAAAGGATTACCATTCAAAATTAAAGGAATTGAAATCGATAATGAGAAAATCATATTCGATAAAGAGTCGTTAATTCTTGAAAATGGCTTAATTGTTGATAAAGATTTTACAGAATTACACTTCATTGGTGTTTAAATTTTGTAAATTTGAGTTTAATTAAAAATAATTATGAGTTATAAAAAATACACAATCGGTTTTTTGGCAGTAGCCTTAATAATTTCTTGTGCTAAGAATCCTTTTACAGGTAAAAGTACAATGGCTTTGGTGCCAAATAGTCAAATATTTCCAATGGCTTTTCAGCAATACAATCAGTTTTTAACTGAAAATAAAGTAGTTAAAAATACTGCAGAAGCTAAAAAAATTGAAACAGTTGGCACAAAAATAAAGGTTGCTGCAGAAAGATGGTTAGCTGCCAATAATCATTCAGATTATTTAAATGGTTACAATTGGGAGTACAATTTAGTTGAAAGTAAAGATGTAAATGCTTGGTGTATGCCAGGAGGAAAAATTGTTTTTTATACAGGAATATTACCAATCTGTAAAGATGATGCAGGAATTGCAGCAGTAATGGGGCATGAAGTTGCTCATGCTCTTGCAAATCATGGACAACAAAGGATGAGTGCAGGTATGCTTCAACAACTTGGACAAGTTGGTGCTGCTGTAGCAGTAGGAAATCAAGATCCTCAAACTCAAGAAACAGTTATGCAAGCATATGGAATAGGTTCACAAGTTGGATTAATGTTGCCATTTAGCAGAAAACATGAAAGTGAAGCCGACATGATTGGTCTAACATTAATGGCAATTGCTGGTTATAATCCAGAAAATGCTGTTGCTGTTTGGGAACGTATGTCTGCACAGTCTGGAGGACAAGCACCACCAGAAATTTTAAGCACGCATCCAAGTAATCAAACAAGAATAGATCACTTGAAATCATTGTTACCACAAGCAAAAGCTGAGGCTGCTAAATTCGGAGTAACATTTAAATAATATACGAGTAATAAAAAAAGAGTATATTTGAAGCTGTCAATTTTTGGCAGCTTTTTTTATTTAAAATTACATTATGGCAAATCTTCCTAAAGGACATCCTAAATTATTAAATGCTTGGGCTTTTTATGATTGGGCAAATTCCGTTTATAGTTTAGTAATTGCATCAGCAGTTTTTCCAATTTTTTACGAAATGATTTTTAGTGATGCTAAAAAAGAAAGTGTAAACTTATTCGGTCAAGATATTAAAGCTACAGCAATGATTAGTTTTGTTACAGCTTTTGCTTTTTTGATTGTAGCAATTTGTTCACCTATACTCTCAGGAATTTCAGATTATCTTGGAAATAAAAAAGCTTTTATGAGATTCTTTTGTTACCTCGGTGGTATATCTTGTATATGCTTGTATTGGTTTGATATAGATAACCTTTTTTTAAGTTACACAACCTATTTCTTTGGGCTTATTGGCTTTTGGTCAAGTTTAGTTTTTTATAATTCCTATTTACCAGATATTGCTTTCCCGGAGCAACAAGATAGAGTTAGTGCCAGAGGATTTTCCATGGGATATATTGGAAGTACGATTCTTTTAATTTTAAATCTAGCAATGGTAATGTTTCCGAAAACTTTTTGGATTGAAACTCCAAAAGAAGCAATGAAAATTTCTTTTGTAATGGTCGGTGTTTGGTGGATTGGATTTAGTCATATAACCTATTATTATTTGCCAAAAGGAAATAGAAACAATGTTCCGCTAACAAAAGATTTTATCTTTAAAGGTTTCCACGAACTAAATTTAGTTTGGAAACAGTTAAAACAAAACCTAGCACTTAAAAGATATTTATATAGTTATTTTGTTTTTATCATGGCTGTTCAAACGGTTATGTTGGTTGCAACTTATTTTGGAGCAACCGAAGTCAATTGGGGTTCAGATGACAAAACCATGGGCTTGATTATTAGTATACTTTTAATTCAATTAGTAGCAGTAGTTGGAGCTTTTATAACTTCTAGAATTTCTGAAAAATTCGGAAACATAAATACTTTAATGGTTTTAAATGGTATTTGGGCTGTTCTTTGTGCTTTTGCTTATTTTGTTGAAACTCCAATTCAATTTTATGCTACAGCAGGTTTTGTGGGCTTAGTTATGGGAGGAATACAATCTATTGCACGATCAACTTATTCTAAACTTTTACCAGAAACAGAAGACACTGCATCGTTCTTTAGTTTTTATGATGTAACAGAAAAAGTTGGAATTGTAATAGGAATGACAATTTATGGAACAATAGATTTAATTACTGGTTCTATGAGAAATGCAATCGTATTTTTAGGTGTATTTTTTGTAATCGGATTAATTTTATTGACCAGAGTTCCAAGAAAGTAATTTACATATCCAAAAAATAATTATATTTGAACAAATAATTAATTAAGATGAAAAAGATTAAGATACTTTCAATTTTTACGTTTCTGTTTACAGCATTTTCTTTTGTTTCTTGTGATAATGAACCTATAGATCCAACTTTGTTACAACAAATTAATACCAACAACGGAAATAATGGTGGAGGAGGAAATGGAGGTAATCCAACAAATGGTATTTTTAAAGTAGATTTTGGAGGTCAAACTTGGGAGGCTAATGATACTGAAGCAATAATGTATTCCAGTGCTATTCAAATTGGAGGACTCAAAACCTCTAACGGACAAACATTTGCATTTGCTTTAAATGGTAATACCGTTGGAACTTATGATTCTACTTCAAATTTAATAGCTTACGATGCAAACAATAACTCTAATGGTGATGTTTATTGGGCTGTTAATCCAACTAATCCATCGGTTTCAGCAGGAACAGTTACCATAACAAATATAGATACTGTAAACAAAAAAATCTCAGGGACATTTAGTTTTACAGGTTATTGGTCAGATACATCAGTGTCTAATATTCCACCAATTAGTTTTACTAATGGAGTATTTACAAACATTCCTTACACAACAGGTACTAATACTTCAACAGATTTATTCTATGCTAAAGTTGATGGTACAGAATTTGTTGAGGACCAAATAGATGTTTCTGAAGTAATTGCTTCAGGTTTTCCCGATTCTTATAGTATTGTTGGCGCAAAAGCTGATGGACAAAATGTTGGTTTAAGGATCTCTAAAGCATTAGGTGTTGGAACTTATAACTTTTCTGGACCTTTTAATCAAAATTTAACTTCAACATGTGTTTTCAATAATCTTTTATATACCTCCGATACAGGTGCATTGACAATCTCAGAAAAAACAGCAACTCGAATTAAAGGTACGTTTAGTTTAACAGTGAGTAATTTTACAACATCTCAAACAAAAACCATAACACAAGGCTCATTCGATGTCGAATTGCCATAAATAATTCAATTTATATATTTAAAATCCGTCTAAATGGCGGATTTTTTTTGTGGCACAATCATTGTTTTATATAGAAAGTTGCTGTTTAGATGTTCAAATTATATTTTTCAGCACCATTTCAATGCAATACAT
>JAAFHW010000074.1:877-2294 GCA_013298525.1 Flavobacteriia bacterium | reverse complement strand
AATTTAGTATGTGTATTGCATATTCTATATTTGTTACCAAATTGTAAATAATTAAATGTCATATTGACTCAATATATACTATGTCAAATCATAAAATAATCGCCTTTGACAATTTGTCACTTCAAGAATTCGATTCTGAAGCCGAATTGATTCCTCTTTTAACACCAGAAGATGAAGAAGAAATGACTAATGAAGAATTGCCTTCATCATTACCAATTCTGCCATTAAGAAATACGGTATTATTTCCAGGAGTTGTTATTCCAATTACAGCTGGAAGAGATAAATCTATTAAACTAATCAATGAAGCCAATGCTGGTAATAAAATAATTGGTGTCGTTGCTCAAAAAAATGAAGAAGATGAAGATCCTTCTAAAGATGATATTCACCATATAGGAACAGTTGCAAGAATTCTTAGAGTTTTAAAAATGCCTGATGGTAATATAACGGTTATCCTTCAAGGTAAAAAACGATTCGAAATTGACTCTATAGTTTCTGAACTTCCTTTTATTACGGCCAACATCAAAGAAGTACCAGAAAAACGACCAGGAAAACACGATACTGAGTTTACTACAATTATTGATTCAATTAAAGAATCAGCAATAGAAATAATAAAAGAAAGTCCAAATATTCCTACTGAGGCTACATTTGCTATCAAAAATATAGAGAGTCAATCGTTCTTAATCAATTTTGTTTCTTCCAATATGAATCTTTCAGTTGAGGAAAAACAGAATTTATTAATGATGAATGTTCTAAAGGAAAGAGCTCTTGAAACTTTACGTTACATGAATGTAGAGTTGCAAAAACTTGAACTGAAAAATGATATTCAATCTAAAGTTCGTTTCGATTTAGACCAACAGCAACGTGAATATTTCTTGCACCAACAAATGAAAACCATTCAAGAAGAATTGGGTGGCGTTTCTAATGAGCAAGAATTTGAAGAGATGCGTCAACGTGCTAAAACCAAAAGTTGGGATGAAAAAACAGGTAAGCACTTCGAAAAAGAGTTTTCTAAGTTGCAACGCATGAATCCGCAAGCACCAGATTTTGGGATTCAAAGAAACTATCTTGATTTATTTTTAGATTTACCTTGGAATAAATTTTCAAAAGACAATTTTGATTTAAAACATGCTCAAAAAGTTTTAGATAGAGATCATTTTGGATTAGAAGATGTAAAAAAACGAATGATTGAACATTTGGCAGTTTTGAAATTGCGAAATGATATGAAATCACCAATTATATGTTTGACAGGACCTCCTGGTGTTGGAAAAACATCTATTGGAAAATCTGTTGCAGAAGCATTAGGTAGAGAGTATGTTAGAATTTCATTAGGTGGATTAAGAGACGAAGCTGAAATTCGTGGACACAGAAAGACCTACATAGGCGCAATGCCAGGAAGGATTATACAAAGCATAAAAAA
>JAAFHW010000074.1:0-867 GCA_013298525.1 Flavobacteriia bacterium | reverse complement strand
AAATCCGGTATTTATTTTGGATGAAATTGATAAGTTGTCTGTTAGTAATCAAGGTGACCCATCATCAGCGCTTTTGGAAGTTTTAGATCCTGAACAAAACAATGCTTTTTATGATAATTTCCTTGAAATGGGATATGATTTATCTAAAGTAATGTTCATTGCGACTTCTAATACAATGTCAACTATTCAACCTGCATTAAAAGACAGAATGGAAGTTATAAAAATGGCAGGATATACTACGGAGGAAAAAGTTGAAATTGCACGCCAGCATTTATTTCCAAAGCAGTTGAAAGAGCACGGATTGACTTCAAAAGATTTAACAATTGGTAAAAAAGAATTAGAAAAAATAGTTGAAGGTTATACTCGTGAATCTGGTGTGAGAAGTTTGGAGCAAAAAATTGCACAAGTGATAAGAAATGCTGCAAAATCTGTAGCAATGGAAGAAGAATACAACAAAAAAGTTACTTCAGAAGATATCGTAAAAGTTTTGGGTTCACCAAAATTAGAACGTGATAAAGCGGAAGGAAACGATGTTGCTGGAGTAGTAACAGGATTGGCTTGGACTTCGGTTGGAGGTGATATTCTTTTTATTGAATCCTTGATTTCTAAAGGAAAAGGAACTCTTACTTTAACTGGAAATTTAGGTACGGTAATGAAAGAATCTGCTACAATTGCCTTAGAATACATCAAAGCAAATGCAGAACTTTTCGGATTAGACCAAGATATTTTGACAAAATATAACATTCACTTACACGTTCCAGAAGGTGCAACACCAAAAGACGGACCAAGTGCAGGTATTGCAATGTTAACATCTTTGGTTTCATTGTTAACCCAACGCAAAATCAAAAAAGGTTTAGCTATGACAGG
>JAAFHW010000073.1 GCA_013298525.1 Flavobacteriia bacterium | reverse complement strand
ATATTTGACCGCCAAGGAAAATTGATTAAACAAATCAGTCCAGCAAGCAAAGGATGGGATGGTACATACAACGGAAACCTAATGCCATCAACGGATTACTGGTTTACAGTTGACTATCCTGAAGCTGGTGCGATGAAACAATTTAAAGCCCATTTCTCATTAAAAAGATAAAAAAACAACATATTAAACAAACAAAAAACTCCTCAAAAATGAGGAGTTTTTTTATTTAATATAAGAGATAAATTAATCTAAAATAAAACTTACAGAAACATTGGCAGAAACTTCAATTTCTCCAACAGCAAGGGTTTCTCTTGGTGCACCTGCTTCAGCAACCATCATATCGGCTTTGTACATAACAGGTGGCGCATAATAAGATTGCGAATTATCAGTAATTAAAATCGCCTTCCCTATTTTTTGATTTAAAACTGAAACATAATCCTCTGCTTTATGCTTTGCATCTTTCATAGCAAGTTTGCGAGCTTCCGATTTGTATTCTTCAATTTTAGACGATTTGAATTCAACATCGCTAATGTTATTAATACCATTATCAACCAATCCCATCATCAAAGCGTCATATTTTGTAATATCTTTTAAGGTAATACTTATAGTCTGCGAAGCTTGATAATTATACTTCTTCTTTTCATAATCGTAATTTCTATTTAAACTCACGCTTGTTGTTTGAAAATCGGAAGTTGGGATACCAAATTTCTTTACAAATTTCACAACCTTATCAACCGTTTCATCATTAAGTTTTTTTACTTCGGTTGCATCTTTTCCAGTGTTTTCAACACCAAAATTGATGACGATATGGTCTGGTTTTACCATAACTTTTCCTTCTCCTGAAACGGATACTTGTGGGATTTGCTTTTGTTCTTGTGCTTGTGTCATCGTAGCAATAAATGTCATTAAAATTAAAATTGATTTTTTCATAATACTATATTTTATAAAATTAAATACCCAAAAGCCATGCCAATTATAGCTTGCCTCGTTTAGCCATTACAAATAAAATAATAATTGGAATTGCTAAAGCTACAACCATAAATGTATTATCCACAAACAAAGAAGGCTTTTTCATTAATGTAAAAAAGTAGCCACCAATAGCTCCACCAAAATGTGCTGTGTGTCCAATATTATCGCTTTTTGCTTTCATTCCATAAATCGAGTAAAGAAGATAAATAATACCAAATAAATACCCAGGGATAAATCCGTAAATCAATATTCTAGGTTCCAACAATATTGCCGAATAAATAATTCCCATAACTGCTCCAGAAGCTCCAACAGCACTGTAACTATATTCATCTTTATGAAAAATCATTGTCAGAAGACTACCAAAAATAAGACTCGCAAAATAGATTAATATAAAAGAAAAATTATTAAGAATTCCGTAAACATATGGTGCAAAAAAGTAAAGCGATAACATATTAAATGCCAAATGACCAATATCTACATGAAGAAATCCAGACGAAATCATTCTAATCTGCTCTCCAGAACGAATACTTCCCACGTGAAATTGATACTTTCTAAAAAAAGATAAGTCATTAAATCCTTTAAAACTAATTATAACATTGATCGCAATCAATCCAATCAAAAACAAATTGTACTCCATATCAAACTATTTTGCGTAAAAATAGGAATTGTTCTTTAGGTTTTGTTAAACCAAAGTTGTTAAATTATCAGAAACTGTATATTTGCATAAAAATAAACGAATGCAGTTTTTAATTTACCTTCTTGTCTACCCTATTCTATGGCTAATTTCAATTCTGCCATTTCCGATATTATATTTGTTTTCTGATTTTGTTTATTTTTTAATCTATCGTGTAATTGGTTATAGAAAAAAAACAGTTCGAGAAAACATTGCCCTTGCACTTCCTCATTTGTCAGAACAAGAGCGATTAATTATTGAGAAAAAATCCTACCATCATTTGTGTGATATGTTTCTTGAGATGATAAAAACAATGTCGATTTCCGAAAAAGAAATTAATAAACGTTTTAGCTATACAAATCTTGATGTTTATCTGGATTTAGAAAAAAAAGGGAAAAGTATAGCTCTAATGTGCGCACATTATGCAAGTTACGAATGGGTTTTATCAATGAACAATCACATTACTTTCAAAGGATACGGCATTTATAAAAAAATTGCAAATCCGTATTTTGATAAATTAGTGAAAAATATTCGCGCCAAATTTAAAGCCTATCTTATAACAACCAAAGAAACTAAAACTACTATTGAACAAAATGCTAAAAATGGAGTATTAGGCATTTTTGGTTTTGCAAGTGATCAAACTCCAAGAAGATCCGATAATATGTATTGGGATAACTTTATGGGAATCCAAACTCCTATTCACGTTGGAGCTGAAATGCTTGCGAAACGATATGATATGAATGTAATTTTCTTAAAAGTAAAGAAAGTAAAACGTGGTTATTATGAAGCTTCTTTCGAAGTACTTTCTGATGATGTAAAATCCATTCCAGATTATAAACTATCAGAAAATTTTATGAGAAAAGTAGAACAACAAATCTATGAAGCTCCAGAATTTTACTTGTGGACACACAAACGTTGGAAACATAAAAAATACGATTAAAAAAAAAGAAGTCTAAAATTTATGTTTTAGACTTCTTTTTTATTTAGCACTTAGCATTTCGTACTTCAAACCTCGTACTTCGTACTTAGTTATACATTTTCTTTCTCAACTCTTGCACTTTATCATCGTCAAGATATTCGTCAAATGTCATGTATCTATCGATAACTCCGTTTGGTGTAATTTCTAGAACTCTGTTGGCAACTGTTTGAGCAAATTCGTGGTCATGCGTTGTAAACAAAACCGAACCTTTGAAGTTTTTAAGCGAATTATTGAATGCTGTAATCGATTCCAAATCTAAGTGGTTTGTTGGTTCGTCTAGCATTAAAACGTTAGCACGAATCATCATCATTCGAGACAACATACAACGAACTTTTTCACCTCCAGAAAGTACCGTACATTTTTTCAAAGCTTCTTCTCCTGAGAAAATCATTTTTCCTAAGAAACCACGAACGTATACTTCATCACGCTCTTCTTCTGTTTTCACAAATTGACGCAACCAATCTACTAAATTCAAACTTCCGTCTTCAAAAAAAGAATGGTTGTCATTTGGTAAATACGATTGTGTTGTCGTAATTCCCCAATCATACGTTCCTTCGTCGGCTTTTTGATTTCCATTTAAGATTTCATAAAAAGCCGTTGTAGCACGCGAATCTTTAGAGAAAACAACCACTTTATCGCCTTTCGCCATGTTCAAATCTACATTTTTAAACAACACTTCACCATCAACTGATGCTGCAAGGTTTTGAACATGTAAAATTTGATCTCCAGCTTCTCTTTCAACATCAAAAATAATCGCAGGATATCTTCTACTTGATGGTTTGATTTCATCAAGATTTAATTTATCAATCATCTTCTTACGAGAAGTTGCTTGTTTCGATTTCGCCACATTCGCACTAAAACGACGGATAAACTCTTCCAACTCGGCTTTCTTCTCTTCGGCTTTCTTATTTTGTTGTGCTTTTTGTTTCGCAGCTAACTGACTAGATTCGTACCAAAACGTATAGTTTCCAGAATAGTGATTAATTTTTGAGAAATCAATATCCGAAATATGAGTACAAACCGAATCCAAAAAGTGTCTGTCGTGCGAAACCACAATTACTGTATTTTCATAATTGGCAAGGAAATTTTCTAACCAAGTGATGGTTTCAAAATCCAAGTCGTTCGTTGGCTCATCCATTACCAAAACGTCAGGATTTCCGAAAAGCGCTTGTGCTAATAACACACGAACTTTAAGTTTTCCTTCCAAATCAGCCATTAAAGTATAATGCAAATCCGAACCGATTCCTAAGTTAGAAAGCATCGAACCAGCATCCGATTCGGCATTCCAACCGTTCATTTCTTCAAATTGCACTTGCAACTCACCTATTCTATCGGCATTTTTATCATCATAATCGGCATACAAAGCATCCATTTCAGATTTCACTGCAAATAGCACTTTGTTACCCATCATTACTGTTTCTAAAACCGTATGTTCATCAAACATGTTGTGATTTTGATTCAAAACCGACATACGTTTTCCTGGTTCTAGAATTACACGACCAGAAGTAGGATCAATATCGCCAGCAAGAATTTTAAGGAACGTAGATTTTCCAGCACCATTGGCACCAATTACGCCATAGCAATTTCCTTGAACAAACGTGGTGTTTACTTCGTCAAATAAGATTCTTTTACCAAATTGAACTGATAAATTAGATACAGTAAGCATTTTTTATTATGTTTTAATTTCGGTGCAAAAGTAGTGAAAAGTGTTCAGTTTTCAGTGTTCAGTATTCAGTTTTTTTCTAAGCAATTTTACCTAACATTTTGTTGATAAACAGGTAAAAATACGCAGTTGGTGTTTGTAGGAATTTGGTATATTTGTGTTTGATGTGATAATGGTGTTGTATCTATTTATGAGTTAGGCAACATTTTAAGAAAAACTATATGATAAAAAACCATACAAAAACAGAAAGTTGGAATGTTGTTGAACTTGTAAATGCAATAACAATTAACTCAAATAAAAATAAAATTCTTATTCCAAAATTTCAAAGAACACTTGTATGGAATTCCAAACAGAAGAAAGAGTTTATTGATTCAATAAAAAATGGATTTCCTGTCGGCGCATTATTACTTTACAATTCAAAAAATAGTAGTGATATATCTTTTTATACACTAATAGATGGACTACAAAGGTCAACTACTTTGAAACAGTATTCTGAAGCTCCAACAAATGAACTTTTTTTTGACAATTCTAATATTGGTGTTGATATTGTGACTGCAATAAATAAAATTACAGGTGATATCAAAGATAATGAAGAAATAAGTGATTCAATAGTAAGCTGGATAACTGGTTTAAAAGGATTTGAGGAGTCAAAAGGATTTAGTTCATTTGAGTTATCAACATATTTAAATGAGAAATTAGATTTAGGAAAAGATCTAGAAGGAATTAGGCAATTAACGCAAGAATTCGTGCCGTTCCTACAAAGAATAAAAGATGATTCAAATATTTCAACTTTTAATATACCTATCCTTATATACAACGGTTTAGAAGAAAATCTACCTACTATATTTGAAAGACTTAACTCAAAAGGGACACAACTTAGCAAATATCAGATTTACGCAGCCGCATGGCAACATTATACTCTTTTTAAGATAGATAATACAGAAATAATAGACAAGATAAAAAGAAAATACGAGCTATTGATAGAAGAAGGTTATGAAGTTGAAAACTATGATCCTTCCAAAAGATTTTATTCAACTGAATTCTCTTATTTTGAGTACCTATTTGGGATTGGAAAACTAATCACCGAAAAATTTAAACTCTTATTTTCCGATACCTCTGCTGCAGAGCAAGAAGATTCAATTGGTTTTAATGTTATTAATATTTGTTTAGGTTTGCCATTTAGCGAAATGAATACACTTCCTAAACATTTATTAAAATTTAATTTAAATCAATTTGAAAAAAGTATATTCTTTGCTATCGAATTTGTCAATGATAGTCTAAAAGGTCAAATTGGTTTGAAAATGAATTCAAATAAACCAGAATTCAAAAAAAGAGTTCAAACAGTACATACCGAAATGCAAATTGTTTCTATGATTGGAAAAGTTTTTCATTCAAAATTTGATGACACTTTGTCTGAAAAATCAGATTGGAAAACAGTATCAAAAAAATTGAAAGAAAATTTAAAGTTTCATTATTTGTATGATATTTTAAAGGAATCGTGGAAAGGTTCTGGTGATAGTCGGGCATTTAGTATTATTAGTTCAGATTTATATGAAAAACCAATTTCAAAAAGACAATGGTAAAATATTTTTGAAGAATGGTTAGAAAATGATTTATTAAAAAAAGAAAAAACTAGAGTTAGTGTAAAAGAATATTCTATTCTTTTCTATAAATTTTTATACACACATACTTTAACAGCATATGAAGAACTATCTGATAAAAAATTTGATATAGAACATTTAGTACCATTTAACAGATTAAAACTAATAGCTGGTGATGGTCTACCAATTAGTTCGTTTGCTAATTTATGCTTACTTGAAAGTAGCTTGAACAGAAAAAAAGGAGATTTAACATATTATGAATATTACGACAAACAAATTAAGGAAGATAAAATACAAAGCAAAGAAGCAATAATTGAACTAAGAAAAATTGAAGAATATACATTTTCAGATAGATCAGAATTAAATTTTGTTGATGCGAATTTTTGTAAAGAAGAGTATATTAGTTTCTTAAAAAGCAGATTTATAAAAGTTACTTCAAAGTTTTTTGATTTATATAAGATTAAATAGAGAAAACGTTCTAGATAGCACATTCTATGATAAAAATATCTTATATGAACTATAATTTTTTATTTGTTTGTTCCGCAAATAAGCAAAGATCAAAAACTGGAGAAGATTATTTTAGCAATATATATCCTAACTTTAATTTTAAATCTTGTGGTACAAATGTAAAGTTATGTCAAAAGGAAGGTACAAATCCAATAAATGAGGAAATGCTAATCTGGGCTGATATTGTATTTGTTATGGAAAATAAGCATCGTAAATTAATCAATGAAAATACCGGAAAAAAATATGTTTCTAAAATAATTTTATTGTCTATTGAAGATAAATACAAATACTATCAAAAAGAACTTATTGAAATTCTGATAGAGAATACAAAAAAATATTTTCAAGAATAATCTACTTGCTATGCAAAGCCTCCATACTTTTAGCTAAACAACAAAATATCCGATAGCTCGAATTTCCAACAAGAATGGAAAAATTCAAAAAACTAACAGAATTCTAAATATGATAAAGAATGGTATTTGTATAATTTTAGTATTAGTTGCTCATTTTTGCAATTCGCAAAACAATAAAAAATACGAACTTGAAAAAGACTATTTTTTATTAGGAACACTTTCAGATTATATGGGAAGATACAAAGACCCATTAGTAATTGATGTAGTTGACACTTATTATGTAAGTGAAAAATCGTTACTGACATATAACTACAAAACCTTTAAAAGTGAATTCTCAGATTTAAAGTTGGATACCATAAATAGAACTTTAAAGTCCATTGCTTTAACTGAAAAAATGAACACGTTTTTCAATTGGAATTATGATGAAAATTTTACAAATGAAAATAGTGATAGTCTTTTTATTGGATATATAAACTTAAAAAAAATTAATACTATAAAGCAAAAAATCTCATTTGCAGTAGGAGTTTACACAAGATATGGTCAGGAAAACGACTCAACTTATTGCATAAATATTGCAAATTCAAATACGTTGTTTGATTCAAGTTTAAAAATATTAAGAGATTTAAATTGTAAAAATATTAAATCCGAAATCTATCAAGCAATACCAACAAGTTGCATTATATATTTTCAACCAAGTGAAGAATTAAAAAAATATTTAATTTATTATAGTTTTCTTCGTGAGACCATTTGGGATACAAAAAAAACATAACCAAGATAGCGCAGATCTGCAATCCGTGCCCACAATAAAAAATTAAAATAAGTGTATGAAAAAATTATTACTTTTCCCATTTCTATTTCTAAATTTTGCTTGTTTTGAAAGTGATGTAAAATTTCCTGAGAAAAAAGATGTCTTGACAAATGAATTTTCAGATTTTGAAAATTTTTTTCCACTTGCAACAATCGATTTATCAGATAAAGGAATTAAAGATAAAATCCACATCATTTTTGTTAGCTTTAATTATGATGGAAAAGAAAATGATGAAAATTTTCCAAAAAATGAAAGCATGGGAAATTTTACTTTTAAAATACAAGAAAATGGAGTTTACAAACCTACCTTTTCTAAAAATGCTTTGAAAATCGATGAGAAATATGAAAAGTATTTTATTGAAAATAAAAAAATTTATTTGAAAGCAAAATCGGAAAATAGAAATGTATTTGAATTTATTGAGAAGTTTGACAAACCACAATGGTGGCAAGACGATGAAACTCCTATTAACTCAAAAGGTGAGAAATTTAAATTTATTTGTCAATTCGAAATGTATAATATATTTAATGATGATTGTGGTGTTTTTGTATTTTATGATGAGACAGATAAAGAAGTAAAATATATTCATCAATATGATTAAAAAACACGATAGCTAGTATTTGCAATCTGTGCTCAAAATAAAAATCAAATCATTAAAAACACATTTTTTTGGAATAGTTTTTGCAAAATTACAAGCAACATCAACTTGAATAGTATGGAAAATAAAATAAGAATACAAAATCCTTGCAATGAAAATTGGAGTTCTATGTCAACTGATAAAAAAGGTAGATTTTGTACTTCTTGTAATAAAACCGTAATTGATTTTACAAAGATGAAAGCTTCTGAAATCCAAAAATATTTCGTTGAAAACTCAACTAATGAAAGCATTTGTGGCTATTATAAATTCAATCAAGTTGAAAACGAAAACAATACTAAATATAACAATTTAAAAAATCGATTTAATCAAATTAAGGTGAAACCTGTAAAAATTGTTGCCTTACTTTCATTAAGTTTTTTGTTTTCATTTTCAAGTTGCTTCATGGGTAAACGCGCAGAAGAAAAACCTGAAGATGCAATTGAAAACGATTCAATTACTACCAACAAAATCAAGGATTCTATTCAAAAGGATTCTATAAAAGATAAAATTGATACGTTGAAGAAATAAAAAATGCTATTACAAGTTGCCATCACTTTTATAAGTAAAAAAAAATGAATAAATCGAAATTTAAATTTTTTATTATTTTCACGATAATTCTATTCCTATTATATCATGTAATTTCATTCTTTTCTACATTTCATTTTTACGCTGCTGGAAGTTATCCTTATGCTGAGACATATACTCTCAAATATTCTGAGGAAAAAGTTATTAATGCTTTGGAAAAATTAAAACTTAAAAACTTAGACACAAAAGATAAAGATACAACTGACTTTTGGCATGACATTTACTTTGATTTAGGAGACAAAAAGATGCAAACATGGACAAGATCTTTCGATGAAA
Source organism: Flavobacteriia bacterium (assembly GCA_013298525.1). GTDB lineage: Bacteria > Bacteroidota > Bacteroidia > Flavobacteriales > Flavobacteriaceae > Flavobacterium. Next base: position 5,011 of record JAAFHW010000073.1, on the reverse strand, counting down.
AACAAACAAGTTTTGCTCTTGTTTCAATTTCTATAAATAAAAAATCAGAATGGAAATTAGTTAATCAAGACCTTGGTTTATTTGAAAATATACTATTGAAAAGAAAATTTGAAAAAGAAATAATAGAAAGACTTAAAATTGAATTAAAAAAATAAACTATTCTAGCTTCACAAAATCTCCAAACCTCTTCATTTACCTACTTCCTACTCTCCTTTTCCAAAGCAACTTTCAAAGCATGATCGTTGGCTAAAACTTTAACAATATTACCGTCTTTATTCACTATAAAATGCGTTGGAAAAGCATTCAATTGCAACACTTCGTTCATGTATTTTTTCATGTTGGGAACAACAGAATAAGATAATGGTTTTTTGGCTAAAAACACTTTCAATTGCTCTGGAGTATCTTCGGCTAAGCTTACAAAAACAATGTCTTTTCGGTCTTTGTATTGATTCACCATTTCGTTCAACGAAGGAATTTCTTTCACACAAACCGCACAATGAATAAACCAACATTTCACGACCATAATCTTGCCTTTCATAGATTCGTTAGAAATAGTATTTCCTTCTAAATCGGTGAAAGTAAACTTCGGAAAAGGTTTGCCTTCTTGATTAAAATTATCGTTTTCATCAAACGACACTTGAGCAATAGTCGCTTTAATATTAGAATCAGCATTTGGTAAAAGTTTGAACAATTGGTATTGGAAAATCGTGTCCGCAGTTTTCAAACGTATAGGAATCGTGTTGCCATCCATTAAAGTTTTCAAGAAAGTACTTTTCTCAATTACGGTTCCAGTTTCATCAATTGGCGTAAAATCTCTTGAAAGCATGATGTTTTCATAGTGATACTTCCACCAATTCATAAAATTACTTTGAATCTCTGTAGGATTAACTTCAGGTTCACCCAATTTCGTTTGTCCAGAACAAGAAACTAGCAAAAAGAGGAATGCAAAACTTAAATATTTGGTCATTGTGAAAACTTTATAGATTTCAAAATTACAAATCAATTTTATCATTCTATGATTTTTTCGAAATTAGTTGGAACGACTAAATTTCATCCAACATGACTACTTTTTTTAATAAGCTACAAACAACTCACAAATAAATTTAGTAATTTTACGTTTATTACTACAACTATTACTTAAACAATAACTTTAAAATCAAATTATTATGAAAAAAGTACTTCTTACAGCTTTGCTTTTTATGTTTATGGGAACTGTATTTGCTCAAGAACAAAACAACAATAATTTTAAAATTAAAATTAAATGGGTGAAAAATCATGTTGTTTTTGTTTGTGATAATGGTTGTGGCTATCAAATGGCATTTAATGCTAAAAGAACAGTTGTGTTAGACCAATTTGGTATGGTAAACGTGCAAAAAAATCTTGTACAAGAAGATACTTCCGATTATCAGTTTTCGTATACCAAAAAAGGAGATAAAATCATTCTAAAAGGCATCAAAGGCGTTTCGTGGAGCGAATTAAAATTAGATTATAAGAAAGAATACACCTTTGATAACAATGGTCTTGTTGGAAGCTAAATAAATCCTACATTAGCTAAAATTTACAAACCTTTATGACTTTTCCTTTTCAGTTTGATTTCTTTGGCGAAAAAGTATATTATCATTTTATATTTGAAACCTTAGCGTTCTTTATTGGTGTTCGCTTATACTATTATCACAAAAAAGGAATCACTGATACTATTTCCGACATCAATCGCCTTTGGATTATGTTGGGCGCGATGGTTGGTGCCTTAATTGGTTCGAGAGTTTTGGCGATGCTCGAAAATCCTTCCGAAATTGCGAATCAAACCTTACTAACTTTTTATCAAAACAAAACCGTTGCTGGAGGATTTCTCGGCGGCTTGTTTGGCGTAGAACTTTTCAAGAAATTTATTGGTGTCAAAACCGCTTCTGGTGATATTTATGTAATTCCAATAATCGTAGCACTTTTCATTGGAAGAATTGGTTGTTTCTCAATGGGAATTGCAGAGCCAACCTACGGAATTGAAACCACATTCTTCACCGGAATGAATCTTGGTGATGGTAAATTGCGTCATCCTGTGGCTTTGTATGAAATGACGTATATGATTTTGCTTTTGCTCCTTTTCAGAAAAATAAAAAATGTAAATTTAATCAACGGCGACCGATTCAAACTCTTTATGGTTTTATACTTTTTGTACCGATTTTCCGTTGAATTTATAAAACCGTATCAACCTTTATTCTTACATTTGAGTAGCATTCAATGGAGCGCGATTTTTATATTTGTATATTACTATAAATTTATATACCGATTATTAACACCAAAAAAAAATTAAACCATTAAGAAATTTAAGAAAATTAAGACTTAATGAAACTTAATTTCTTAATGGTTAAAAAAAAATACTATGCCAAATAGACCTTACATATACTACGATTACACCAAATCACTTTGTCCAACTTGTTTAGAATTGGTCGATGCCAAAATTGTATTTCAAGACGAGAAAGTTTGGATGCTGAAACATTGTAAAACCCATGGCGATTCACGTTCCATGATTGCTGATGATGTGGAATATTACAAACAAATTAGAAACTACAACAAGCAATCGGAAGTGCCTTTAAAATTCAATACCAAAGTGCATTATGGTTGTCCGTATGATTGTGGTTTGTGTACCGATCACGAACAACATTCGTGTTTGTCGATTGTAGAAGTTACCGATAGATGTAATTTGGCATGTCCAACGTGTTACGCTTCGTCTGCACCAAATTATGGACGTCATCGAACGTTGGAAGAAATTGAAAAAATGTTTGACGTAATCGTTGCCAATGAAGGCGAACCTGATGTGGTTCAAATTTCGGGTGGTGAACCAACAGTGCATCCGCAGTTTTTTGAAATTATGGATATTGCCAAAAGCAAACCTATCAAACATTTGATGCTAAATACTAACGGAATTCGAATTGCAAAAGATATTTCATTTGTAGAAAAACTCGCAAGTTACATGCCTGATTTCGAGATTTATTTGCAATTTGATAGTTTCAAACCCGAAGTTTTAGAAAAATTACGTGGCGAAGATTTAACCGAAGTGCGTAAGCAAGCTATTGAAAATTTGAACCATTTTAATCTTTCTACAACCTTAGTAATTACGTTACAAAAAGGCGAAAACGATGATGAAATTGGTAAAATTCTTGAATATGCTGTAAAACAAAAATGTGTTCGTGGTGTAACGTTTCAACCAACGCAAGTTGCTGGTCGAAATGACAATTATGATGACGCGACAGGAAGAATTACGTTGACAGAAGTAAGAAGAAAAATCTATGAGCAATATCCAATTTTTACACCGCAAGATTTGATTCCTGTGCCTTGTAATCCTGATGCTTTGTGTATGGCTTATGCTTTAAAAATGGATGGCGAAGTTATTCCGATGACGCATTTATTGAATCCAGAAGATTTATTGAATACTACTAAAAATACTATCGTTTATGAAAACGATGAAGATTTGAAGAACCATTTAATCACGATGTTCAGTACCGGAATTTCGGTGGATTGTGCCGAAGATACTTTTGGAGAATTAATGTGTTGTTTGCCGAGAGTAAAATCAGACAGTTTGCATTACGATAATTTGTTTAGAATCATCATTATGAACTTTATGGACGCTAGTGATTTTGATGTCAGAGCAGTAAAAAAATCATGCGTTCATATTGTGGATAAACGCTATAAATTAGTACCATTCGAAACCATGAATTTGTTTTACAGAGATAATAAAATTGAGGAAATTAGAGAAAAATTAAATCGATAGTATGGAACATATTTTCAAATTAGCCTTGGTCATCATTTTTGTTTGTGTGATTACTTTTTTTGCAGGAATTGTAAAGTTATTTCAAAACAAAGATTCCAATTCAACGGCTATCAAAATGATTTTGTTTTCATTACTGATAATAATAATCATTCTTGTTATAGGAGTTTCAGCGTGTTTTTCTAATTTAAAGTTAGGCGGATTGCATTAATACTATGGGAATTATTTCAATGTTAGCAGGATTTTTGTTTTTTGTAAGCTTAATGGGTTTGTTAGTCGGATTTATTTTAGTTTTATCAAAAAAAGAACAAGATAAAAAAGATGGTATTCAAATTTTACAGTATTCAGTAATTGGATTTATTATTGGTTTTGGTTCATGTGCTGTACTTTTTAAATGGTAAAATAATATGAAAGATGCTTTATTTGATATAAGTATAATGCTAATTTTTGCAAGTGCTATCGCCTTTTTAATTGGGCTCTTTTTACTATTTATAGAAAATAAAAGAAAATTTGCAGTAAAATTATTAATTGGTTCTGTAATTATATTTTTAATTGGTTTTGGAACTTGTTTTGCCACTTTTTCTATTGGTCCATTGCATTAAATTATGATAGTTATCATGTTCATTTGATTGAAATCTAAATACATTTGCTTGATAAAAAATTGCAATGAACAGAAAACTAAAATACTATGAACTGATTTGGTTCAAACACGATTTACCTGCCGGACTTTCTGTTTTTCTTGTGGCATTGCCTTTGTGTTTGGGAATCGCTTTAGCTTCTGGTGCGCCACTATATTCAGGACTTTTGTCAGGAATTATTGGTGGAGTTTTGGTTTCTATAATCAGTGGTTCGCAACTTGGTGTTTCAGGTCCAGCAGCAGGATTGACTACTCTGGTTGCAGCTTCGATAGTTTCACTTGGTGATTTTCAAACTTTTCTACTTGCAGTTATTGTCGCTGGTTTGTTTCAAATTGTATTAGGAATTTTAAAACTTGGATTAATTTCCAACTATTTTCCATCAGCAGTAATTAAAGGAATGCTTGCTGCCATTGGGATTATGTTAATTTCAAAACAAATTCCAATCGCACTCGGATACAACCAACCTGATTTTTGGACCAGTGGTTTTACAAAACTTTTTCATCCAGATAATATTTCGGGAAATCTCCAAAATTTTAATCAACATTTGACTCGTGGAACAATCATCATTTCTATTGTATCCATTGTCATTTTGATATTCTTAAATCAA
>JAAFHW010000072.1 GCA_013298525.1 Flavobacteriia bacterium | reverse complement strand
CTTGAATTTGAATTTCTTCTTCACTCGGACTTATAAAACTGATTGCGATTCCCGATTTATCAGCACGACCCGTTCTACCAATTCTGTGAATGTATTGCTCTGGAATTTCAGTAAATTCAAAATTGATAACATGAGTAACATCAGAAATATCTAAACCACGAGCCATTACATCTGTAGTAATAATTCCTCTTAATTCGCCAGCTTGAAACGAAGCCATGGTATTCAAACGATAATTTTGTGATTTATTAGAGTGAATTACACCAAATTGCTCAGGATGACTTTCTTCAATACTATTAGCGATTAAGTCAACAGTCTTTTTATTATTGGCAAAAATCAAAACTCTTGATGTACTTTCGTCAGTATCTAAAAGATGATTTAATAGATTTAGTTTTGTTAAAAAATTAGGTGCATAGTAACCCAATTGTTCGATTTTTTCTAATGGAGTTCCTGAAGCTGCTAGAGAAACTTCTTCTGGTAATTCAAAATATTCGTCAAGCATGGCATCTACTTCATCAGTCATGGTTGCTGAAAACAAGATGTTTTGACGTTTGTTTTTCATCATCGTCAATAATGAAGTCACTTGGGTTCTAAAACCTAAATTTAAGATTTCATCAAATTCATCAATGACTAATTTTTGCAATGAATCAAAACGGATTACGTTGTCTAGACCCAAATCCATAGTTCTTCCTGGAGTTCCTACAAGAATATCGATTCCTTCGTAAACGGCTTTTTTCTGTGTGTTGATGTTAACGCCACCATAAATACCAAGCGTTCGCACCGACATGTATTTGGTTAAGCTTTCAATAACTTCAACAATTTGAACCACCAATTCACGCGTAGGAACCAAAATCACTACACGAGCCGAATCGGTATTTACAAACTTCCATTGTTTTAAAAGAGGTAATAAATAAGCTAAGGTTTTACCCGTACCAGTTTGTGCAATTCCCATTACATCGCGTCCCGACATAATAACAGAAAACGATTTTTCCTGAATTGGAGTAGGAGTGGTCAACCCCATTTCGTCAATTGCTTTTTGTAAAGATTTAGGAAGATTAAATTGCTCAAAAGTATTCATTGCGTCTAATTTTTTGCAAAGGTAGGGAATTCTTTTTTGGGAAGGAAAAGAGGTATTTTTCGTATAATTATAACATCAATTTTCTATATAGTTCATAAAAGTTTATCACTATTTAGGTGAATAATTGTAAAAAAAAGTTATTTATAATGCTCTTCTCCATAATCATCCAAAATAATTTTTTGTGAAGGGTTTAAACAAGGAATTTTCCAATTTTCTTTGTCTTTCAAATGCTTTATTAGACATTCTAAATCAAGTTCTTCAATAAAATGGTTTTCTAAAAATAAACGTTTATTTTTTTTAGATTCTAAATTTATTGGAGATTTAGAATTAATTCTTGATTCAAATTTATATAAATAGTAAAAGTCATTATTTAAAAATCCTTTTAATTTGAAGAAATTTTTTCCTTCCTTTTGATAGCCAATAATGTATTCTTCTTGAAAATCTTCAAATTCAGTTTTAAAAATAATCTTATAAAAATCAACATTATAAAAACCTTTAGATGCTATTTTTTTTATTTTAAGTAAATCTGTTTTATAAATAATAGAATCAATTTTTTTTAATTCTATTGGTGTTATTTCTTTATAAGGCTTTTCTAAAACTTTGAATTTTAAAGAATAAAATAAATTTATAGAATCATTTTTTGCAAAGTCTTGACCAAGCATTACATATGTGGAACAAAAAAATAAAAGTAATATGTTTTTCATAAATTTTAATTTTTCATTGATCTATACTTTTCATAAAAAGTTTTATCTTTATTAAGATGTATAATTGCATTTGAAAAATAGTCAATTATTTCTTTTTTAAATTCACTTTTTTCTGATAGGCAATCATTATTTTTTGAATCAAATACCATTACCGAGGCAAACATCTCTTCCCAACTTTCTGTACCACTTGCCATTATTGTAAATAGCTCTTCTTTATCATTAAAAAGTTTGATATTTTCCCAAATTAGAATAAAGCCATTGTTATTTCCAGAAGGTACTTCCGAAGTCCATTTTCCAAATTTATCGAACATGATTTTTTGTGTGTACATTGCAGAAGCCACTGCATTAAATTTCAAAGTATACACTGCTGATGAATCTTTACTATTTAAAGTTGCTTGTTTTACAACTTCATAATCACTAAAACCATTTTCGTAGATGTAAGGTATATTTGGATTTGAAGTTTTTGTTCTTCCACCAACATTTTTTTGTTTCGTAGGTTTTTGCGAATAACTATAGTTTGAAAAACAAACGATGAGGAATAGTATTGATAGATATTTTATGTTTTTCATATTCAAATTTATATTCTCAAATATAATAAAAGAAATCAACTTATTGAGATTGCTACTTTACAACCTTACCATTTTCGTCAATGATCACTTCTTTTCCTCTTAAATAGGCTTTTGCTGTTAGTTTTCTCTCAGCGTTGTAGTTGAAATCGCTTGGTTTTTCATAATAGAAGTGGGTTATTTCTTTTCCATAAGTATCTATATAGCCGTATCCAAAATCGAGTTTGGCAATACAAAAACCATTTCTATAGCGGTAAATTTCATCATATTTTACAGGAGTAATTTCTTTTCCATCTTTGTTGAGAACGCCATATTTTGTATCGATTCTAACACGATAAAATCCGTAATCAATCGTTTCGATTTCATCATATATAAAAGAGGTCATAAGTTTACCATTGCTATCCAATAAACCTACTTTTCTGTTTCTATTGGTTTTATCATTGGCATCAATAAGAGTGGCTACAATGGTATTGTCAACTGTAAAGTATAAATCATCATATTTACAAGGAATTACTACAATTCCTTTACTTGTAATGACTCCATATTTTTTGTTTTTTATAAGTGTGCCCAATTCGTTTCTGGATTCTTCCCAAAAAGAGTCATACTCGCAGGGTAATACTACTTTATTATTTAAATCTATCAAGCCATATTTAGTGCCTTTTTTTACAGTGAAGAGTTGATTTTTCCAATCATAAATTAAATCGTAATTTTTTCCAATTTCTTCAAAATCTAAATTCAAAATGTAGTGTTTGTTGCCATCTCTATAGCCAGTAGTTCGATAATATTTGTTGTATGGATTTTGAGGCATCGAACCATATTTAAACTTCGAAATTTCATTTCCGTTTTTGTCTATGGCACCACAGCCATCAGTTTTACAGGTCCAATATTTTCCAGAAGGATAGTAATTTTCAATAATGTCTTCAAGATTGCTATAAATGGGTTGTGTTTTTATTTTAAAATTTGAATCAATAATTCCGTAAAGTGTTGTATATCTGTCTATATTTTCAATAGCATCCTTGGTATAAAGATAAAAATCATTTTTGTAAATTAAGTCAGTGTAAATGGGTTCAATTAGACTTTCTTCTTTATAATTTATCAAACCATATTTATCAGTTTTTTTAATCTTAAAAACATCTTTTTTTAGAGGAATCAACTCTTCATATTTTGGTTCTATTGCTAGTTTATCACTTTTAAATCCCCATTTTCCGTTGCGTTTTATCGTGTAGAAACAAGTTTCATCTTCTCTATCGTTTCTAGTATCAAACATTACATAAGTATTAAGATTGTAGTTATCACCATAGCTAAGAATGGCATCATAAGCAACATCCAAAATTGGAGTTCCTAAAGTATCAATTATACCAGCTTTGTTGTTTTCAGTAACATAAAAACTGTATTTCCCATAGAAAGGATAATTGGTTTTGGCAATATAGTTTGCATCTAATCTTGAGGCGTGTGATACAGTAATGCATTTTTCAGAAGGAAGGAAATCGGTTGATTTAAAAGTTTTTCCTCTCAAGTTGTATTGGTGTAAAAGTTCACCATTTTTATTTCTTAAAATAATAGTATTGTGTCCATAATTTCTTGGTCTGATACTGCTTATTGGTTTTATCATATCTTGATGATCAATTCGAGCTTTTTCATAATTATTATAGTCGATTTCAATCATTTGAATTCCATTATAAAAATTATAATAAATGGTGTTAGGCCCTTTTTTATCTTTGTCAAATTCGAGGGAAGATATCTTAATTTGACCATTTGAATTCTCAAAAATAAGCAATGATAAAATTGTAAATATGTAGCTTTTTAGATTCATTGAAATACTATTGATGTTGTGAAACTATAAATAATATTCAATAATTTGACGAACTTTAACAAGATATTAATGGTGTTTATTCATAAGGCAAAACATAAGGTTGCCCAATTTGGAAGTTATTCAAGTTGATATCGGTATTTTGGAAAGTATTGGTTTTAATGATATTGCTTCCATCAATAGGAAGTGAAGGATAATAGGAAAAAGAGAATTGAAAGCTATTGAAAACTAGATAATTGTTATTGATTAAGACACCAAGTCCAATTTGAGAATACATTTTATTACTGAAAAATTTATGATTTCCGTTGTCTAGAAATCCGACAGTGAAATTCATAAACGGACTCAAATTGAAACCATACCAATTTCTTGTATTGTAAGATTGCGTTTGGAATGTAGTTAGAAATTTTTTCGTTCCCACAAGTGGTGAGCTATTAAAACCAGGAATTCCGTTGACATCAATTAAGTTCAATCGGTCTTTTGGAGTATTCAATCGATTATTTCCTAAAATTAAAACTGGTCTAACAAATTGTCTGAATTTCCAACTCCCAATCGAAAATAAGTTGGTAAAGTAATTGGTTTCAATTTTGATGGTGGTTTGTTCCGTTTTTCCGTTATTAAAGAAGGAACCATATTCTATGTTGGCACTTATGTAACCGAAATCAAGATAGTCACCATAGGAAAATCTTCCACCAAAATAGGCTCTGTTTAAGTTATTTTTATTTTCAAAACCGCCAGTGAAGGAGAATACTTTTCCGTAAGGAATATCTTCAATTACACCAAAACGAAACAAGTATTTGTCTTGATAAAACTGCTGACTAGAAATTCCGATGGTAGCTAAATAGCGTTTTGATGAGTTGGAGAAACGAATAGGATCGAAGCTAAGCTCAGGTTGTTTCAAGTAAGTGGTGTTTGTAAAACCTAAAGCAGTAATTAGATTAGTAGCTCTCGAGAAATCGGAATTTCCTGCAAATATTTTACTTGAATGTGCTGCCCAAAACTCATAAGTTTTTATCTTATAATTTTGATAGGAAGTAACCAAACTAGCATTGGTTAAGAATTCGGAATAATTTTTATAATCATAATAAAAACCACCTGCCCAATGTGCTAAAGTAGAATAAAAAGGTCTTTCAATTTTAACGGCTTTATATGTGTTATCTACCAAATCGGTTCTTGATGAAACCGATGCACTTACAAATGAATTTTTGAAATTTCGAATCGTATATCTTGAATCGTAAGCAAATGTATTATTTGTAAAACTTCGAATATAATCTAAGCTGACTTCATGTCCTAAACCAAAAAAATTACGCTCAGTAAGTTCTAGATTGGCTTTAGAATTTGAAAAAGCACCTGTTGGAATCAAACTCCAAGTATCTAAAACTCTTACAGAAATATCTATAGAATCTTGACAATTTTCTATTGCGATTGGTTTGATAACAACACTTCTAACAAAACGTTGGCTTCTTATTAAACGTTCAGATTCTTTTACAAGTAAGGAATCTAATTCTTGATTTTTTTTAAAAAGCAATAAATTTCTAATGGTCCATTTTTTACTTTTGATGTGTAAAGAGTTTCCAAAACGTTCTAATTTTTTTTCTGGAACTTCTTTTTCATTTTCGGCAGAATATCCAAAAGGATCTGTGGTTTCGATAGTTATATTTCGGATGATTCTACAATTGTATTTTTCAAAAGATTTCTGAATAGGAGAGGCACCTTTTTTCTTTTGTTTTTTTGCAGCTTCTGTTTTTTTGGGTCTAAACATCAACTTGTGCATCAGTTTGAAGAATTTTCTTTCTTTAGAAAAATCATCAATTTTTTTGTAAACACTATCCGATTTAGTGGGAATGGTATTTTGAGCTGACAAAATTTGACAACTAAATAGCAATATCACTAAATAAAGATAATAGCGCATTTTTCTAGGTTATTATTAAATATAACGATTTAAAACTTAAAAACTGAATGTTTAACATTTTAGTATAAAAAAATCCCCAATTTTATAATTGAGGATTTGCGTTTTTATTAAACTAAAGCTAGCTTTTCTGTTCTTTATTAAAGTAAACTAAGTAGTAATACATTTGTTTTTCTTCATCCCAACCTTTTTCTACAAATTTTTCGGCACTTTCTGGATTGATAAAGTCTAATTTGATCTGAATGTTAGTATCAAGATTAATAACGTTTTTAATCGATTTTCTGGCGTCAGAAACAGCTGCATTGGCTATTGGAAATGAAGTTACATCTTCAATACTGTATTTTTCGCCTCTATCGGCTTTGTAATTTTTGAATTCTGGAATCAAATCAGGATTATCCATTACTTCATTTAAGAAAGCTGTTTCTTCAAAATTATCGTTTTTAGCAAAATGATTTACCGCACGATTCATAAACATAACTTCTTGTTTTTTATCTTCGGCAGGAAAAACCACTTCTTTTGCAAACTCTTGACAGAATTTTAAGTACTTTTTAGTCATGAAATTTTCATCTTGAAATGCATCCACAGCAAGGAAATGTTCTAGCCAGTAGCGTGCATCATAACGATTGCTATCAACTGTCAAAATTTTATATCCTTCTTCTTTTTTGTGATTAAAAATCAAACAACCTTTATCCAGTTTATTTAAGTTAATTCCTTCTTGAAGAACCATTTCTAAATTACTATCTTTTTCTTCAAATTGAAGGAAATCGGTGCGCAACTCACTTTTAAAAACACCAATAGCATCTACAACGTTATTATCGATGGAAACATTGGTTAAATAAGTCACATAAACTTCTCCGTTTTTGATGTGCGGATGATTGGATTGTTCAAAAAGGTGATTGGTGATTTTTTTAGAAACTTCATGCACCGAACTTGGATTTGTAAAAATCTCAGTTGCAAGATTAAACATATCGTTGTATTCTAAATCTACTTCATGTGCAAATTGAAAGTAGTTTTCTTCTTTTTCTCGAAAGGATTTAAAGAAATATTCCTTCAATAAAGGAACAATTTCATCGTTTAATCCGTATTGGTTTTCTGATAAAAAAATGGCTTCGTTACGGCTTTTATTTCCAACTCTGTGGATGGATAAAGATTCTATGTGGGTATTAAAAAGGTTGATCATTTATTTTTATAATTTTTGAAGTCTATTTTCTATTCTCTTTTTTCTATTTTCTCAAATTTAATTCCAATTCTCCTCAAATCCATAATCTTCAAAGCTGTCGTCACTTCCAAAAGCGTCTAAATCATCTTCATCTAAATCGTCTTCAAATTCGTTGTAGCTTTCTTCTTCTTCAAAATCAGCTTGAAAATGTTTTTCCATAGCTTCTGCAGGCATTTCACCATGAGAAAATAAAAGGTTAGGATAAACCATTCCAACTTCAACTGAATCTTCAACTGCGGCAAGTTCAACTAAGAATGTCCACATATTGATGAAATCATAAACATAAATGATTTTAGTGTTTTCAGTATCTAAAATATCATTCAGCTGATAATCACTCATAATTTTGTTCTCACCAGGAACATCGCCAGAGTCAAACATTGGGATTTCATCTTCTTGATTCCAAGTGTCGTCACAAGTGTAGAAAGATGCGACTTCTAAACCGTCAAATCCAAAAGCATTTACGATTGCATTGTGCAAATCTTCTAAAGTGTCGTTTTCAAGTATAGCAATATCTCTGAAAATATCTTCTTCTGCATCGAGAATTACTCTAAATTTATAAACCATGATTCTATTTTTTTGAAAGGTCAAAGGTAAAATATAAATTAGAAAAACGAATTACGAAATGCGAATTGTTGATAAGATTTTAGTCAAACTTCATAAAACTCTATCGGTAAATCATCTGGATCATTAGTAAAGAAAAAACGTTTGTTGGTGTATTCATCCATGCGAATTTCTTCAGCAAAAAGATTGTTTTCTAAAATATACTTTCTAGTAATCTCAATGTCATTAACTTCAAATGCTAAATGTCGTAAGCCAGAGGCTTCAGGTCTTGAAACACGCTTTGGAGGATTTGGGAATGAGAATAATTCGATGCAATAATTATCATTTAATGCTAAATCTAGTTTATAGGATTCGCGTTCTTTTCTGTAAATTTCTTGAATAATTTTTAAACCTAAAATTTCAGTGTAGAAATGTTTAGAAATTTCATAATTAGAGCAAATAATGGCGATATGGTGGATTTTATTGAGAGATAGCATATAATCTGGTAAAAAAGTAAAAATAATAAATTCTGTTGATAGTTAAATCGAAACTAATCATTTTAACGTATTTAATTTCAAATTGGAATTTGTATTTTTGACTCGAGCCATTTTGAAGGCGAACAGACGAAGTAAATAATAAAAATAAGTCATGAAAATCGTAATATCACCAGCCAAATCATTAGATTTTGAAAGTCAGTTGCCAACAAAATTGTATTCAAAATATAGTTTTGTAAAGCAATCGTTAGCTATTGACAAAGTTTTGAAAAAGCAAAAGCCAAAACAATTGATTGAATTGATGGATATTTCAGATAAGTTGGCGGATTTAAATTGGCAAAGAAATCAAGAACGAAATCTTGCCGAAATGACTGTTGAAAATGCTCGGCCAGCAGTTTTTGCTTTTAGTGGTGATGTTTACATTGGATTAGACGCTTATTCGCTTTCAGAAGATAAAATAAACGTTTTACAAGACAAACTTAGAATTTTGTCAGGATTGTATGGTTTGTTAAAACCACTCGATTTAATGCAGCCTTATCGTCTCGAAATGGGAACTAAACTACCAGTAGGAAAAAATAAAAACCTGTACGAGTTTTGGAAACCTTTAATTGCAAAACAATTAAATGCTGAACTTCAAAAAGAGGAATTGTTTGTCAATCTGGCAAGTAATGAATACTTTGATGCCGTTGATGTAAAGATATTAAAAGTTCCAGTAATTACGCCAGAATTTAAAGATTACAAAGACGGAAAACTAAAAATGATAAGTTTCTTTGCAAAGAAGGCGAGAGGTATGATGGTTCGTTACATTATTGATACTAATGCAGAAACTATTGATGATTTAAAAGGGTTTAACTACGAAGGATATGCATTTGATGCTAATTTAAGTAAAGGGAATAAGTTGGTCTTTACTCGCTAATTAAACATACAAATATTCTTGATATTCTCTAATGGTTTCTCTTGTGGCTTTTCTTTGGTCACGAGCTAATTCTCTCATAGATTCAACTCCTTTCTTTGCACATCGTTTTACTTTAGTTAATCTTGAAGAGAATTCTAAAAGTTTGTTTGCATCTTCTGGTGCTAGTTTAGTTTTGAGTTCATTTACAAAATCATGAAATTCATTGACTACTTTACTATTTTCATCATACTCAGTTTTTAGTTCAACTAGTAGTTCATCAATTTCATTTGTGATGTCTTTGCTAATATCTTCACTTTTTTTGCAAAGCTCTTTAATGATTCTCTTCTCATTATTGTTAAAAAGTCCCATAACTATTTGAATTAAAATTGATTAAAAACTAAATGATCTATCTCAAATTTAATTAATTATCTTCTTCATTTCATATTCTGTTGATAACTAGTTGTTTTAGTTAATAAGAATTGAAATTTGAAAGTTTTTTCTAACAAATATCAATTATTTTGATTTTTTGTAGTTATAGTAAAAATCTATAGTAATTCTTTAAATAATTATAATTCAGAATTATATATCGATTTATATAAAGTAAAAATTTATATTAATTAATTTGATAACCAATTTTTCAAAATGGTTTTTCCGTGTGGTGTTAAGATGCTTTCAGGATGAAATTGAACACCTTTTACATTGAAGTGTTTGTGTCGGATTGACATAATCTCGCCATTTTTTGCGACAGAAGTTATCTCTAAGTCTCCGGGAAAATCAACTGGATTGATAACCCATGAGTGATAACGGCCTACTTCGAGTTGTTGTGGTAAGTTTTTAAATAAGATTTCATCAGTAACAATTACATTAATAAATGAAGAAACACCATGATGAACATTGTCTAAATTAAGAAGTGAGCCACCAAAAACTTCGCCAACGGCTTGTTGACCTAGACATATCCCAAGTATTTTTTTACTTGAAGCGTAAGTTGATATAACTTTATTTAACAATCCTGATTCTGATGGTATTCCGGGTCCAGGAGATAGAATTATGTCATCAAAATATTTTAGTTCTTCAATCTCAAATTCGTCATTTCTAAGTACGGTTACATCACAGTTTAGTTCTTCTAAATAATGAACTAAATTAAATGTAAAACTGTCGTAATTATCTATGAGAAGGATTTTTTTCATTGGGCAAATATAATCATAAGTTAGTTTCTAAAATGCATAAAAAAAACCTCAAAGATTTCTCTCTGAGGTTTTCTTAGGATAGCAATTTTTCCCTTTTTCTTAGAACTGTAAAGACACAGTTAATTCGAAATCATCGTTGATAGTTTTATCTCCTAAATTGTCAAAGAAACTTCCAGAACCATATTTTATTCCGAATTTTGTTCTATCTACTTTGAATGAAGTTGTTGCAGTATTTCCTTTTACAGTGATGTCAAATTTTACTGGTGCAGTTACATCTTTAATTGTCAAATCTGCAGTTACAGTATATACACCATTTCCTTTAGAAGCAATTTTTTTGAAAACTAATTTTGAAGTTGGATATTTATCCGTTCCAAAAAAATCGTCAGCTTTTAAATGACCGTTTAATTTTCCTTGGTATTCACCTTGAATATCTGTAGCAGTTAATGAAGTCATGTCTACTACAAAAGTTCCACCAGTTAATTTTTTACCTTTAAAAATTAAGTTTCCACTTTGAATGTTTACTGTTCCGCTATGTTGACCAGTTACTTTTTTCCCAACCCAGTTGATGGTACTTTTAGAAGCGTCTACTTTCTTAGATTGTGCTGTAGCTATTGTTGAAACTGCTACGAATAATGCGATTGCGATTGTTTTAAAATTTTTCATTTTCTTTTAAATTTGAGTTATTGATTTTAATTATTAATTATATTGTTACAAATAATTCTTCTTCAGATTTACGCACTTTTGCGTAATGTTGTGTAGCATCTTCTTCATGACGATATCCAATTGTTGCTACTAGTGATGCGTTCAAACCTAATTTTTCAAGACCTAAAATTTCATTGTATTTCTCTGGTTCAAAGCCTTCCATAGGTGTTACATCTATCTTTAGTTCGGCAGCAGCGTTCAATAAATTTCCTAGAGCCAAATAAGTTTGTTTTGATGTCCAAGTATTTTTCACATCTTCTGGAAGTGAAACCAATTTAGATTTCATAAAATCTCCATATCCTTGAAGTGCTTCTAAAGGTAGATTTCTTGTCGTTGCCATGTTATTAATGGTTGCATCAATTTCTTTTTCTCCAAAGTTGATAATGTTTGCAAAAACTAATAAATGAGAAGCATCAACAATTTGAGATTGTCCCCAAGAAACTGGCTGCAATTGAGCTCTTAAATCTGGATTTTCAACAATTAATACTTTGTAAGGCTGTAAACCATAAGAAGATGCAGATAAACGAATTGCTTCTTTTAAACTTGCTAAATCTTCATTAGAGATTTTCTTTGTTGCATCAAATTTTTTTGTAGCATAACGCCAATTTGCGTCTTTTATAAATTGAGTCATAGTAATTTTTATTTAAGGTTTCTATATTTTTCTAATAAGATGTTTAATTCAACTAATTCTTTTTGGTTTAGATTTGCGGCAAATAATTTTTCGTTTTCTAAAACTTTAGGATCTAATTCTTCTAATAGTTTCAATCCTTTTTCAGTAATTAAAACTTCTATTTTTCTTCTGTTTTCAGGACAAACTTCTCTTGTAACTAGATTTTTTAATAATAATTTGTCAATCAATCGGGTAGTGTTACTGTTTTTTGCAATCATTCGTTCTTGAATCACGCACATATTGGCAGGATTTCCTTTTTGACCTCTCAAAATGCGCAATACATTATACTGCTCGCCTGATAAATCATAAGGTTTTAATACCTCATTAAACTTTTCAGTAACAACATTTTGGGTAACCATAATGTTCAGGACAATTTTTTTAGCATCATCTATAGCAACATTCGATTTTATTATTTCTTCGATTTTCATAATTGTAACTACCAAATTTGTAGGTACAAATGTAAAATTATTTTTATTTGTATATACAAATGTTGTGTTATTTTTTTGTTAATACTTTTATGACCATGTAAAATGAAATTTATAAATTTGGAAAAAAAATAATAGAAATGAACTTATCTCAACAAGAATGGGCTTCACAATTAGAAGCAGATACGAATGCAGTAATTTTAGACGTTAGAACCGAAGACGAATGGAGTGAAGGAATTATTCCAGGAGCAATTTTAAACGATATTTATAAAGGACAAGGATTCATCTATCGATTAGAAGAACTTGATAAATCAAAAAACTACTATGTTTATTGTAAAGCTGGAGGAAGAAGTGCTCAAGCATGTAGTATTATGAAGCAAATGGGTTTTGAAAAAACATTTAACTTAGAAGGTGGATTTATGAATTGGGAAGGTGAAGTTGGTTTTACTGAGTAAAACTCTATTTTTTTGGAACTTTCCTAACTATAGCATTATAAAATTCTTTAATGCTCTTTCTGTTCAATTGCGTAGTTTTTACCTCAATCAATGTTTGGTCTTTTTCTTTTATGATTAGTTTGTAGGTATAAAATTTATGAACAACTGAATATAGGAATAGTACAATACCAATAAAAATTAATCCATAAAAAAAGAATAATCTTTCTGATTTGAACACAAAAAAAGAATAAATAAAAACAGAAATGCTCAACAACAACAATAAAATATTCAAATAAAAGACTCTACTTTTTATTAAGTTAACTCTGTTGATAGAATTAAAAGGGACTTTACTTTTCTTAGAACCTTTTGTTATAATTACTTGGTTATCAGTGATTAATCCAAATTTATCATTGATAAGAATTGTTTCGTTATTTGCTTGAAATGTCGTCATTATTGTAGTTTATATGCATATACGAAGTTGATAATAATTTTGGATTTATTAGGGTAGAATGTTTTCTACAAAAAAAAGGATAACTCAGTACAATGAGTTATCCCTTTTTATTTGTGGAGACGCCGAGAATCGAACTCGGGTCCAAACAAGCAATCAAAAAGCTTTCTACACGTTTAGTCCTTAATTAGATTTTCGTCAAAAAGCAAGGCCAAGAACCGCCACTTTTTGCTTAGCTTTATGAGTGTCAGAAAGGATTTAAAGCGTTACCTTTCCTAGGTTTACTTTTACGGTTCACCTTAACCAACCGCCATAAACCAAGGCTTTTGAGGTGAATCCAGCTTTCCTACCTTGTAGGAACGTGGCAAAATCGTACTAAAATTCGGATTATGCAGCTAAAGCGTAGTTATTTTCGCCGTTTATAAGTTTGAACCTTTGGATTTACGAGCTAAAAGTACAATGCTCGACGTGCTTACTGAATAATTCCACTTGCTGTCAAAACCAGTCGTCCCCAATAATTATTGTGTTTCAATACAAAAATTAGACCACAAAGGTACTACCGAAAAAATCAATAAACAAACACTTTATTCGTCTTTGGCGACAGTATCTTTCAATGTAAATGGATAATCACCAAACAATGCAGACAATCGTTTCATTTGAAAGGTTTTACGAGTAAATTTATTAGACAATGCAATAATTACAGCATTTTCTTTTCTTAAAGTGATGTAGCTTGCAGTATTTCCATGCCACCATCCATTATGATAAAATAATTTTTGTCCAGTATCCCATTCACGCAATCGAATTCCCAAACCATAATTTTTAGAGCCTTTACTTTCATAGCTGTATCCTTTGTAAACTTGTTCTAAAAGATTTTTGCTCAAAAAACCTGGCGCATTTCTAGCCAAATCAAATTTCAATAAATCTCTAGGAGTTGAATAAATATTTTTATCACCATAAACAGCATCAAGAAAATCGAATGGATATTTTACGTAATTATATTTATAGGAAGGTGTTCCTTTTTCTTTTGGAGTAGTTTCGTCAAAAACAAAAGTATTTTTCATACCTAATGGTTCAAAAATGATTTTCTTCATCGCCTGACTGTATTTCATTCCTGTAACCTTTTCAATAATTAATGCCAAAAGTGCATAATTGGTGTTGTTATAACTAAAATGCGTATCAGTTTTAGTTTCTAACGGAATATTTTTATTGATAATTACTTCAAGTAAATCTTTGTTTGTGAGTGTTTTGTTTCTTCCCCAATTGGCTTTATCATCACAAAAATAATTGTACTTTTTCATGCCACTTCTGTGATTTAATAA
>JAAFHW010000071.1 GCA_013298525.1 Flavobacteriia bacterium | reverse complement strand
AATTATTAATTTTTTTCATATAATTTGTTAAAAACTAGATAATAAATTAATTTTGTGCAAAACAAACAACATGAAAAAAAGTACTTTTATTTTATTTTTATTTATTTTTAATCAAATAGGATTTAGTCAAACTACCTATACATCTACAAATTTTGCTAATGCCGGTGATCAATTAATGGTCAGTACAGCTACTCCAGCAGGATTAACCTTAGATTATGTACAAACGGGTACAAATAGTAATTGGGATTATTCAGCGTTAATTCCTGTTAGTCAAGAACCACTTATTTGGCAAAATCCCAATACTGCTGGATATAAAAATATATGGTGTTTATTAAATGGATTTATTTTTAATTGTAATTCTCAATTTAATAATAATTTTAATTTGGCTACCAAACTTACTAATGGATTACAATTTCAAGGTTTAGGTTTTACAAATGTGATTGATCATTTGAATAAAACAACTGGTCAATTAGCTAATAAAATGATTGGAGCTCAAATTACATTAAATGGAACTACAATTCCATTTGTTGCATCTTATCAAAGTCCTGATGTTTTATATCAGTTTCCTATGAATTATAACGATTCCTATAGCAATCCAATTGCATTGAATGTTAATTTGAATAGTTTTGGAATTCCAATTCAATTAGGAATTAATGGTACTCGTACTAATTTAGTTGAAGGTTGGGGTACATTAACAACACCTTTTGGAACCTATAATAATGTTTTAAAAATCAAATCTACTTTAGTTCAACAAATCACAATTACAACTCAAGCTGGTCCGCAAGTTGTAGAACAAACTACTGTTTCCTACGAATGGTTTGATCCAGCTTATAAAATAGCTGTCCTTCAAGCAACAGGAACAATAGTAGCAAATCAATGGGTTCCAAATTCAGTTACTTATTTTGATATCCAACGTTGTTTACAGCCTACTGCACTTTTTGTTCCTGCACCAATAACAGCCGATTTTAATCCAACAACCAATAATGCTTCAATATCTTTTTTTAATAGTAGTATTAATTATGATACTTTAAGTTGGAATTTTGGTGATGGTTCACCTACAAGTTCACAAGAAAATCCTGTTCATAATTTTTCTTGTCCTGGTACTAATCAAGTAACATTAACAGTTACAAATCTATTTTGCAATCCTGATCAAGTAGATACATTTACAATTCCAGTAGTAATTACCGATAGCCAAAATGCATTTACAACCAATGTTACTGTAACTGCTTCAACATTAACGGCCGATAGAACTCTTGCAGGAACAACCTATCAATGGTTAGATTGTGATAACAACAATGCTCCAATAAATGGTGCTACAAGTCAAGTATTTACGCCAACTCAAGATGGGAATTATGCAGTTCAATTAACTACCAATGGTTGTATAAATGTTTCTGATTGTTATCCGTTTTCAACATTAATGACTTCATATTTTAATTGGGAGAATGAAATTAAAGTTTACCCTAATCCAACCAATGGTCAAATTGTTATAAATGGTCAAGTTGATGTTCAATCTGTTGAAATTTATAATGTTTTAGGTGAATTAATTAATAATAAAGCCGATTTGTCTGGTTTTTCAAGTGGGTTATATTTCCTAAAGATAAAAACATCTCAAGGAACGACTATTAGAAAAATAATTAAAGAATAAACCTTTTTATCCGAAATATCATCTTTTAAAATCCAATAAATTGGAGAATTAAAAAATTTACTGAGTAATGACTCCTACCATAAAAACCTTCCCAACCACAAAATTCATAGGTAAAAACCTTTCGTTTACCTACGCCGATTATCGTGTTTTTGAATTATGGAGCAGTTTTATGCCTCGGCGAAAAGAAATTCAAAATACAATCGGTTCAGAATTATATAATATTCAAATCAATCCTGAAAATTTCGATTTTCAACCCAATACTTCTTTTACAAAATGGGCAACAGTAGCTGTTTCATCATTTGAAAATATTCCTGATGGAATGGAATCCTTGGAAATTCAAGAAGGTTTGTATGCTGTTTTTAATTATAAAGGTGATCAAAGCAATGTTGCTGCATTTTTCAACTCAATTTATACAGAATGGTTGCCTAGTTCTAATTATGAATTAGGCAATCATCCACAGTTTGAGGTTTTAGGTGAAAAATATAAAAATAACGACCCAAATTCTGAGGAAGAAATTTGGATTCCAATTAAATTAAGAAATTGATATAATGGTATTTTCAATTGTTCCAATTGTTATTTTTTCTCCAATTGTTTTTTCTTTAATTGAGTTATAAATAGGTGCTTCTTCTGAAATTGCAATTACATTTTTGCCATTTAGCATAAATTGTTGAAGTGAGATTCCAATAAAAATGTACAAATCTTCAGTTTCTATTAAGCTTCCCAATTCAATTTTAGTTGTTTCTTTATTTTTATAGGTTTCTAAAAAGTCTAAATTGTTTTTGGCTTGAACTAGAATTTGCTCATAGCGTAATTGCATTTCTTTAGCTTCATCTTGATGTGAAAAATCTTCAGGATCGATACTATCATTTTCGTCAATATCGGAAGCGTTTTTATATCTTGAAACAGAATTTTCTATAGTACTTATAACAACGTTTTGCTCGTTGATGATGCTTTTAATAATTTCATTTTTGTTCATAGTAATCTCTTTTATATTTATACAAAGTTATGACTTAAAGAACGATTGATTTATAACCAAAATCATTGTTTAATTAGAAAAAAAGTGGTAAATATTTTAAAAATTAATATATTGTAAGCCTATTAACCAAAAAAAACTATAAACAATGAAAAATTTCGGAGGTTTTCTAGCATTGCTTGGTATTGCAGCAATAGTTATGAATTATTTGGACAGAGTGCCAAGATTGTTAATGTGGATATATAATTGGGGTGATAATGTAGCTTGGGCAATTAAAATTGGCTTAGTAGTAATTGGAGGTGCAATGTATTTATTTGGACCAAAAGACGTAGAGGATGCTCCAGAAGAAGGTAGTCCGAAAGAACCAACAGAGGAATAAAAAATAAACCGAAGCTTTTATCTTCGGTTTTTTTATTGATAGGTTCCATCAACATAAAACCAAGTTCCATTTTCAAAAGTAAATGTTGAATGTTCATGATGAATTTGAGCTTTCAATTGGTAATCCAGATAGTAAGCTTTAAAAGTCACAGTAGTTTCTGTACTTGCTATTACCTCGAGTTTTATCCATTGGTTGCTTTTGCTCCAAGCTAAAATATGAGATTTTTTATGAAATTTTCTTGTACTTGAATGCGTTGTTGCAACTAAATAATCGGCTTCACCAGTTGCAAAAGCAGAATATCTTGAACGCATTAATGCTTCAGCAGTTTCAGGTTTTTGAATTCCTTTGATATAAATTTTACAACAATTTTCAAAAGTTTTTGAACTTCCACAATAACAATTCGTCATAGAAAATTATTCTTTTTGCTCGTTAAATTTTCGAACCATTGCTTTTAGTTTTTCTTCTCGTGCTGCCTTTTTTGCTTTGGCTTTGTCTTGCGCTTTATGGAGTTTGTCGTTATGCGCTTTGATGTTTTTATCTGTATTTCTGCTCATAATTAAACAATTTTATCAATTTTTAAATAGCCAATATGCAAAACATCTTCTGATAATTTTTCTTCTTTTTTAGAGATTGAAATATCAAAATTATCTTTAAAAATGGGAGCTAATATTTCTTTTACATTAAAGGCATCATCTACATCAATTCCGAATTTATCATCAATGTGAGAAGTCGCTCCTTTAAAAGTACAATGTTTGAAAAAAGTAGTTGCTTTTGCTTTTTTTGAAGCTTCTGCTAATGTTTCACCAACGGCTAACACTTTATAATGATATTCTTCAAATTCATTTTCTTTATAACCACCAAGATTGATAAAAAATAAATTATCAGAAGAAGCGATTGCTTTTCCTTTTGGAAGAATTTCAATTTGAAAATTATCCACATTTGTAACTTCTCTCCAAGCGTCTATGTGAATTCTACCTTTTGCTTCAGGCCAAAATGCCTTCATGTTTGGAATTAATTCTTTCAATGATGTTCCAATTCCAAAAAAAATATCATGTTGTTCAGTGTAGCGTCCTTCTGGGCGGCAACCTAACATTATCATGTATAATTTATATTCGTTTTTCATGCTCCAAAGGTACAATTTTTTATAAAAAGAATTTTTGGCACAACAATTGAATAAGGTTAAATATCATTAATCATAAAAAATAGAAATCATGAGAAAAATTACTTTATTATTAGCATTTATCGGGATGATAAGTCTAAACAGTTGTACCGTTAACGAGGTAAGAGATACGCCAGTTGATAATGATACTATCAGTGAAGTTTTTGAAGTTACACGTTCTTTTACGCCTTCAAATAATTTTTACAATTTCATTGTTTTGCCACACACTACTTACAGTTCTGATATGATTTTAATGTATAGATTGACAAGTACTTCTGGGCCTGATGTTTGGAAAATGCAACCAGAAACGTATTTCTTTAATGACGGAACATTAGATTTTGGTTACGATTTTAATTTCACACAAAATGATATTGAATTGTTCATGCACGGAAATGATTTAGGAACAGTTTCAAATAACTTCAGAATAAATCAAGTATTTAGAATAGTAATTGTTCCTGGTTTTTTTGGAAAAAGCGCTTCTAATACAGTTGACTTAAACGATTACAATGCAGTTATAAAAGCATATAATATTGATGACTCTAAAGTTAAAGTATTAAAGTAAAATAGATTTGGTTAGTCTATAGTTTGTTTGTTTGGATAGAGGTTGTGAGCAATTACAGCCTCTTTTTTTAGGCTTCTTTTTCTTCGTCTTTAGCTTTTGACAAAGAAACCAAAATCCCTCCTAATAATGCAAGAGCTATGAATCCTAAAGAAACCCATTCTGGAAATTTGTAATGGTGAATAATCAACATTTTAATTCCAACAAAAGTCAAAATTGCAATCAAACTGTATTCTAAGTAGCTGAATTTTTCTAACATATTGGCTAGGAAAAAATACATTGAACGCAATCCAAGAATGGCAAAAATATTAGAACTAAATACTAAAAACGGATCGGAAGTAATGGCTAAAATAGCAGGTACGCTATCCATAGCAAATAATACATCCATTAATTCAATTACGATAAGAGCTACAAATAATGGTGTTGCAAAAGTGATGTTTCTTTTCTTGATGAAGAATTTCTGTCCTTCTATGTGCATTGTCACCGGAATTATTTTTCGCATGTTTCTAAAAATAAATGATTTCTTCGGATTGAATTCGTCATCTTCTCCTTTGAATAACATTTTGGCTGCAGTAAAAATTAAGAAAGCGCCAAAAACATAAGTCATCCAACTGAATTTATTGATAAGTAAAACACCAAAATAAATCATCAAACCTCTAAAAATGATGGCGCCAAGAATTCCCCAAAACAAAACGCGGTGCTGATATTTTTGCGGAATTTTAAACGATGCAAAGATTACTGCAATTACAAATATGTTATCAACACTTAAAGAAAGCTCAATTAAATAACCTGTAATGTACTTCATTACAGCTAAATTGGGTGTAAGTTTTGTCGGATTATCAATGTAACCATTTTGGTAAATCCAATAAACTACTCCTGAAAAAAGAAAAGAGATAGTTACAAAAATACCAGTCCATTTCCCAGCTTCTTTTGAAGATATAATATGAGGCGTTTTATTGAAAACACCTAAATCTAATGCTAAGAAAAATAAAATTGAAGCGATAAAAACTATCCAAACTAACATATAATTGTTTTTTACAAAGATAACATTATAAAATTTCAAATTCCAAATTCCAAATTCCAAAATTAAATATAGTAAGATTGGAGTTTGGAATTTAAAAAATTGGAATTTATTAATTTTACCCCTAAAAAAATAGGGTATAATTATTTTTGAATGAAAATATTATTATATTTGCATCAAAATATAAGGGTATAACTTTTAAAAATCAATTTTATGTCAACTTTACGTTTTCAAGCATTAAAAGATGCATCGGCTAGAAAGCCAGTAAAATTTGAAGAAGCTGGAAGAAAATCAGCTCTTTTTGGTTCAAATGTTTTTAATGACAAAGCAATGAAGCAATTTTTGACTTCAGATGCTTATAAAGGTGTAAAAGATGCTGTCCAACACGGAACTAAAATTGACAGAAAATTAGCCGATTATATTGCAATGGGTATGAAAGAATGGGCTTTGTCTAAAGGTGTTACTCATTATACGCACTGGTTTCAACCATTAACTGGAACAACTGCCGAAAAACACGATGCTTTCTTCGAAACTTCTTATGATGGTTCCGATCCTGTTGAAAAATTTGGTGGAGGTCAATTAGTACAACAAGAGCCAGATGCTTCTTCTTTCCCAAATGGAGGAATTAGAAACACTTTCGAAGCTCGTGGATATACTGCATGGGATCCAACTTCTCCAGCATTTATTTTTGGAACTACTTTATGTATTCCAACAGTTTTCATCTCTTATACAGGTGAAGCTTTAGATTATAAAACACCACTTTTACGCGCATTAAACGCTGTTGATGAAGCTGCAACTGATGTTTGTAAATATTTTGATAAAAACGTTAAAAAAGTAACAGCAACTTTAGGTTGGGAGCAAGAATATTTCTTGGTAGATGCTTCTTTGGCAAATTCTCGTCCTGATTTAGTTATGACAGGAAGAACGTTACTTGGACATACTTCTGCAAAAGGACAACAATTAGACGACCATTATTTTGGTTCTATTCCTTCACGTGCTTTAAATTACATGAGAGAATTGGAAGAAGAATGTATGTTATTGGGAATTCCAGTAAAAACGCGTCACAATGAAGTAGCTCCAAATCAATTTGAGTTGGCTCCAATTTTTGAAGAAACTAATTTAGCGGTTGACCATAACTCTTTATTAATGGATGTAATGTCTAAAGTAGGTGAGCGTCATGATTTTAAAGTGCTTTTCCACGAAAAACCTTTCAAAGGTGTAAATGGTTCAGGAAAACATAATAACTGGTCGTTGGCAACTGATACTGGAGTGAATTTACTTTCTCCAAGTAAAACACCAATGAGTAATTTACAATTCTTATCGTTTTTTATCAATACAATCAAAGCGGTAAATGAATATGAAGAATTACTTCGTGCTGCTATTGCAACTGCAAGTAATGACCATAGATTAGGTGCAAATGAAGCGCCACCAGCAATCATTTCTGTGTTTATTGGAGAACAATTGACAAAAGTTTTAGCTGAATTAGAAGGTGTTTCTAAAGGAAAATTATCTCCAGAAGAAAAAACCGATTTAAAATTAAACGTTGTAGGTAAAATTCCAGACGTAATGTTGGATAATACGGATAGAAATAGAACATCGCCATTCGCTTTCACAGGAAATAAATTTGAATTTAGAGCCGTTGGTTCTTCTGCAAACTGTGCTAATGCAATGACAACTTTGAATTCTATTGTTGCAAAACAATTGAAAGATTTCAAAAAAGAAGTAGATGCTTTAATTGAAACTAAAGATTTAAAGAAAGACGAAGCTATTTTCAATGTATTGAGAGAATACATCAAAGAAACTAAAAACATCCTTTTTGAAGGTGATGGATATAGTGATGCTTGGGAAAAAGAAGCTAAAAAACGTGGCTTGAGTAATCATAAAACAACTCCAACTGCTTTGAAAGCTAAAGTTTCTAAAAAAGCATTGGATTTATTCAAAGACTTAAACGTAATGAACCACGTTGAGGTAGAAGCACGTTACGAAATCGAATTGGAAGAATACACTAAAAAAATTCAAATTGAAGGAAGAGTTTTAGGCGATATCGCAAGAAATCACGTGATTCCAACAGCTATTCGTTACCAAAATACGTTGATTGAAAACGTTCGTGGATTGAAAGAAATCTTCGGAAAAGATTTTGAGAAAATCGCAAAAGAGCAAATCTCTTTGATTAAAGAAATTTCTTCACACATTGAAGGAATTAACTCTAATGTTGAAGCGATGACTGAAGCTCGTAAAAAAGCAAATGCTTTAACTGATGCTCAAAAAATGGCCGAAATGTATTGCGATAAAGTAAAACCTTATTTCGAAGTTATCAGAGAACACTGCGATAAATTAGAACTTTTAGTTGATGACGAAGTTTGGACGTTGACTAAATACAGAGAGTTATTGTTTACTAGATAATTCTTTTTACAGAATAGATTATATAGAAACCTGCTTAAATTTTAAGCAGGTTTTTTTTGTGGAATAACTTTTGCATTCATAAAATTAATTTTACGTAAATTCGTTATATGAAAATGAAGAAATTATTTTTTACAGTTTTGTTTTTTGGAGTTTTGTTTTTGGCTAATGCTCAAGAACAATTCGTGGTTTATTTTGACAACAACAAATTTGAACTGAATAAAACCGAACAAGCAAAACTAGATAAATGGATACTAGAAAATAAAACCTCAAAAATTTTATCAATTACTGGTTCTACAGATGAGGTTGGTTCGTCAGGATTTAATGATACGCTTTCTCAAAAACGTGTCAACTCTATTTATTCTAAAGTCAATGGAAAGATAAAAATTAGAGAAGATTTTAAGAGTATTTCTCTTGGCGAAAAAGGAGCAACTTCTCCAAATAAAGCTGAAAACAGAAAAGCAATAATTCATTATATTCTTGAAAAAGACTTAGCTCGAGAAAACGAAATATTAGGAATTAAGCCCAAAGTTGTGGTTGAAGAGGAAATTATTCCAATAGAGGAAGAAACAATGAATTTTCCTGAAGGCGCGACTTTAGAAGACAAGATTGAACTTTCTACCAAAGGAACCTTAATACGTTTGGAAGATATTAATTTTCATGTCAATACGTTTGCTATAATTCCTTCGTCTAAGAAATCTATCGATGAATTAATTTATGTTTTAAAAAAATATCCAAAGCTAAAAATTGAAATCCAAGGACATATTTGTTGTGTAAATAAAGACGCAAGAAATCTTTCTCTTGACAGAGCGCGCCAAGTAAAACGAATCTTAATGTCGGAAGGAATTGACGATAAAAGAGTGAAAGTAAAAGGATTTGGAGTATCAAAACCTAAGTTTGCCATTCCAGAGAAAAGTGAATTTGAAGCCGCTAGAAACAGAAGAGTTGAGATAATGATTTTAGACAAATAATCTTATGAGAAAATATCTACTTCTTATTATTTTCTTTACCTTTTTTGCGCAAGCACAAGAGAAACTCAACGTGTATTTTGATTTTGATAAATACAATTTGAATGACGAAGCTGTGAGAAAAATTAACTCTTGGATTGCAGAAGGAAAAAACTATCAAGTGACCAAACTTTATGGTTTTTGCGATTGGAAAGGAACAAATTCCTATAATGATACGCTGGCTTTAAAAAGAGTAAATGAAGTCTATAATTTTTTGAAAGAAAGTGATATTGAAGTCAAAAAAGATTTAGAAATTCGTGGTTTTGGTGAAGATTTTGAACAATCAAAAAATCAAGGAGAGAATAGGAGAGTTACCATAATTTTTCAAGAGAAAAAAGAAATCATAGTTGCAGATAAAAAGCCCGAAATTCCAAAGGAACTTCTTAAAGATAAAGTAAAATCAGCCAAAAAAGGCGATTTGATTAAATTAGATAATATTTATTTCTATAATAATTCGGCTAAAGTGGTGCCCAAATCGGAACCGGTTTTATATGAATTACTTTGTATTATGGTTGATAATCCTAAGTTGGTGATTGAAATTCAAGGACATATTTGTTGTAAGTCTGCAACACAAGAAGATCCAATTTCTTCGGCTCGTGCTAAAGCGGTTTACAATTATTTGATTCGAAATAAAATTGATAGAAAGCGAATGACTTTCAAAGGATATGGTGTCTCGAGACCTATTCATCCAATTCCAGAGAAAAATGCTTTGGAAGAAGATGAAAATCGTAGAGTTGAAATTTTAATTGTTGAAAATTAAATATAAAAATTCTCTTCCGAAATCGGCTTTCTACAATCTTTGAATTATCTTTGCCCAACAACGCAACAACTACACAATGAGTTCTGATAATAGCCAACGCTACGCCATGCGCGGAGTTTCTGCATCTAAAGAAGATGTGCACAATGCCATCAAAAACATTGATAAAGGATTATTCCCAAAAGCATTCTGCAAAATTGTTCCCGATTATTTAACCAACGACGAAGACTATTGTTTAATAATGCACGCCGATGGTGCCGGAACAAAATCGTCTTTGGCTTATATGTATTGGAAAGAAACTGGCGATATTTCGGTATGGAAAGGCATTGCTCAAGATGCATTAATCATGAACATTGACGATTTACTTTGTGTAGGAGCAACCGACAATATTTTACTTTCATCAACTATTGGAAGAAATAAAAACTTGATTCCAGCTGAGGTGATTTCGGCAATTATCAACGGAACTGAAGAATTGATTCAAGAGTTAAAATCGTTTGGTGTAACTATTCATTCTACTGGTGGAGAAACTGCTGATGTTGGTGATTTAGTAAGAACAATAATCGTTGATTCTACGGTTACGGCTCGAATGAAACGCAGCAAAGTCATTGATAATGCCAATATAAAACCTGGCGATGTAATTGTTGGGATGGCAAGTTTTGGACAAGCCAATTATGAAAAAAGTTACAATGGCGGAATGGGAAGCAACGGATTAACTTCGGCGCGACATGATGTTTTTGCAAACTATTTAGCAGACAAATTTCCAGAAAGTTTTGATAGTTCTGTTCCAAAAGATTTGGTGTATTCTGGTAATATAAAATTGACTGATGCTGTTGAAAATTCACCAATTGATGCCGGAAAATTAGTGCTTTCACCAACGCGTACGTACGCACCAATTATCAAAGCTATTTTAGATAAATATACTTCAAGTGACATTCACGGAATGGTGCATTGTTCTGGAGGAGCACAAACTAAAGTATTGCATTTTGTAGATAACATTCATGTTATCAAAGATAATTTATTTCCAGTGCCACCATTATTTCAGTTGATTCAAGAGCAATCTAAAACCGATTGGAAGGAAATGTACCAAGTGTTCAATTGTGGTCATCGTATGGAAATTTACGTTCCTCAAGAAATTGCCAACGATATTATAGCTATTTCAAATTCTTTTGGTGTTGAGGCTCAAATTGTAGGTAGAGTAGAAGCAAGCGAAACTAAAAAACTAACTATCGAAAGCGAGTTTGGGATGTTTGAGTATTAGTTTTTGTAGGATTGGAAGTTAATATGCAAAGTCAGGAGACATTTGCGAAGCATTTATAAAATAGAAATCTTTGCTAAGTTAGTTAGTGCTTTCTTATTTTCCGTGAGTTATTCTTATCACTTTACCATTTCTTCCGTCAATTATGATTAAAAAAGTTCCGCCAACAAAATCCTCAGGCAAAACACCTGAAATAATCCAATAGTTATTTATTAAGTAGATTTCATATGGCTTTTGTTTTTCAATTTGCTCCTTTCCATAAATGCTGAATAAAATTGGTTCAGCAACTTTTATAGCAGTTAAACTATCTTTTATTAGTAAGCTTTTATTGTCAACAACATTATGTTCTTTATTATTACGTAGTGCAATTTTTAATTCTTCTTCTGCATTTTTTCTACCAAGTGATTCATTTTCTTTATTTGTTTGACCATAAGAATTTAGAACTAAAAGCAAAATAAAAATTGGTATAACTCTTTTCATTTTTTTGTACTTTCAAATAAAACACCTAATTTTTTAAAATCGCTGATAGCAGTAGTTTTCTTATTTAACTTTTATTAGTTTGTCTTGATTACCCATTTTATCAAATTCAATTAAAGTATCTTTATTTATTTTGTAATCAAATCTATATTTGTCTGTTAAAATTGAAATTCTAGTGCTATCCACAAAGTCTAATTTCGCTTTTGAATTGTACAACCAATACCTTTCTTTTTTAATAGAGTCAATAAGTGCTTTTCTGTCCACAAATTCCGAATAACTTACATTCGAATTGCTTTCAATTTCTAATATTTTAAAACCTTTATTATTATGGCAAATCCAAGTTCCTATCACATTTGAGATTAACTTCTTTTCCTTTTTTTGATTTTTTTGAGTATTCTCTATTTCTACTTTTCGATTTTCGTTACAACTATAAAATAGAATAACAAATACAATAATAATAATCTTATTCATCTTAATAAGGTTTATTTTTCAAAATGGATGGCCAACGTGTCTTGGCTTCAAGAAGTTGCTATAAGCCAAGACCAAGCCATCACAAATATAGATAAAACTTTAAATTAAAAACCCTTCCAATTTCTGATAAATCTCGTGCCTCTCCATTTCTTGAAACGGCTGTTGGCAAACGTTATTTTATTCAGATTCATAGTCTTCAATCGATGGATGGTATTGACTAATCTCAATTCCAAAATTCAAATTTCCAGCAAGTTTTAATAATTCAGGTTCTAAATAGTCACATTGAATAGCTACATCATTCATTCTAGTAGTAATTCCAAAATCAATTGTTGGGTTTTCATTCTCAGTTAGTCCAAATTCAAATACTTTTTTTAGTTTGTTATAATGATTTTTTAAAAATTCTATGGCGTCTTTTCTTTGCTGTTCAAAGTTGTTAAATTCTGCTTGACTTAAATCAAAGTAACAACCATTAGTATCTTCAAATTTTCTTTTTCCAATTTGTATTTTTTCGCCAATTCGAAATATTTTATATGGTTTCAAGTCGGTAGATTTCAAAAAATCATCAACTTTAAATTTTGTTCCATCTATTCTTAAAACACAACTCATTCGGTTTTTTTATAATGTTTGCCAACTAATGTATAGTCGCTATAAAGTAAAAAACTCTCACAACAACTTCCGTAAAAATACCAAAACTTCTCAATTCTCAACAAAACTTTTCAGTTTATCTCGCCAAAGTAAATATCCAGCACCATTTAAATGAACTCCATCTATTGAATATTTTGGATTCATTTGTCCTTCTAATTCAAATGAAGAATAAATGTCGATGTAAGTCAATTTTTTCTTTTCGCAAATACTCTTTAATTCTTTATTTACAAGAACTACGTTTTTATTTACTTCTGGATTAGTTATTGACTTTAAATATTGACTCTCATTTTTTACTGGAAATAAACTTTGAATATAGATTTTAGAGTTTGGTGTTTCCGATTGTAATTTTTCAATAATCTTAGTATAGTTTTTTATTAATGTATCGTTTGGTAAATTAATTCCTAAGTCATTAATTCCAATTTCAATAAATATTTTTTCTGGTTTTTCTTCAATTATTGGTTCAAGACGATTGTATAAGGTAGAAGTATAATCACTTATAATTCCTCGATTTTTAATTGATAGATTTTGAAAAAGTTCTGCCAATTCAAAGTTTTGTGTTAAACTATTTCCTATAAAAATTATTGAGTTTTTACTTTTGGGAAACACTTTAAATAGTTCGTCTCTATTTAAAAAATAAACATTATTTGATTTCTCTTCGTAATTGTCAAAATATTTGTAATATTTTTCTTTGAACAAGATTAAGCCTAAAACAAGATTTATTAATAAAGAAAGTAAAAAGAAAAGTTTAAAATTTCGCATTTGATTTTGGTCTAAAATGTAAAAATACCAAAACTTCTTTAACTTCTTAAAAAAACTTTGCGACCTTTGCAGTTAAATACAAATGAGATGAAACTAAACCCAAAAAACGGAATCGATAGTTTGCTTTTCGGAATGAAGCAACAAGATGTAACGGCACTTTATGGCGCTCCAGATAAGAAGTTTGAAGACGATGATAACAACATAATCTTTTTGTACAACCAACATAAACTTCGTTTAACGTTCTATGAAGATGAAGATTTTCGTTTGGGTTATATCATCACTTCCAATGAAAAGGCAACCTTGTTAGACAAAAAAGTAATAGGATGTAATGTAAAAAGTCTCATTGCCGATTTGCCCTTCAAATCTTGGGAGAAAGAAGATTTCGATTCTACAGAAAATCATTTTAATGAAAGCAATTGGCTTACATTACAATCGGAATTTGATGTAGTTATAAGAATCGAATTAGGAGCCATTATAAAAGATAACGACGAGTTTGATTGGAAATTTAAAAAGTAAAAGCAATAAAAAACCCTCAATAAATGAGGGTTTTTGTATTATGTTAGTTATTGATTTTTAGTAATTCTACTTCAAAAATCAAATCAGTTTTTGGAGGAATAACTCCACCAGCACCTCTTTCACCATAAGCTAATTTATAAGGGATAAAAAATTTGTATTTAGCACCTTCTTTCATCAATTGAACACCTTCTGTCCAACCAGGAATAACTTGGTTCAATCCAAAATCAATTGGTTGACCTCTTTGAACGCTACTGTCAAAAACTTTTCCGTCTAAGAAAGTTCCAGTGTAATGAACTTTTACATTACTTGTAGCTGTTGGATTAGCGCCAGTTCCTTCTTTAATAACAATATATTTTATTCCGCTTGCTGTAGTTTTTCCTTTTTCATCAAATTCTTTTAAAAGTAAAGCATTGGCAGCAGCTCTTTCTGCAGCTTCTTTAGCTTCTTCAGCCGCTTTATTTGTGAAATATTCTTCAAATACTTTAGGAGCATCGAACTTTAAAGCTT
>JAAFHW010000070.1 GCA_013298525.1 Flavobacteriia bacterium | reverse complement strand
ATAATTGCCTGATTTTTCGTCTCTTCCTAGGTTAGAAATCGCTTTAACTTGACCTGTTTTAGTTTCCATTACGACAACGCAACCGTGTTCAGCGCCATATTCTTCTAACTGTTTTAACAAAGCGTGGTGTGCAATATCTTGAATGTAAACATCAATAGTTGAAATTACATCATAACCATCTTGTGGATCTACTTCATTTTGGTCACGAATAGGTTTCCATTGTCCTTTGGCTATTTTTTGCTTTAAAACTTTTCCGTCTTTTCCGTTAAGATATTTACCGAAAGCTCCTTCTATTCCAACTCTTTTTTGAATACCATTTTCATCGATTCTATCGTAACCGATTGTTCTTTCTGCGATTTTACCGATTGGATGTTCACGAACTGTTTTTTGCTCCACGATAATTCCACCTTTGTAAGCACCTTTGTTGAAAAGTGGAAATTTTTTTATTTTTGAATATTCCGTATAACTTAAATCTTCTGCAATTAAAGTATATCTGCTTTTATTGGCACGTGCTTTTCTCAATAATGATTGATAATGAGAAGTTGGTTTTCCTAATAATTTTGACAAACTCATTGCAAGTGAATCGGCTTTACTTTCAAAATCCCCTGATTTTGGAGCAACAGCATCAAAACGAATGGTATAATTAGGAATTGATGTTGCTAGCAAACTACCATCTGAAGAATAAATATTTCCTTTATTCGCTGGAATTAAGAAAGTTCTAACCGTTCTATCTTTGGCTAATTTTCTGTAATAGTCGCCTTCTACCCACTGTATATTAGTAAGTTTTATGGTTATCGCTAACGCCATCAAAAAGATGATGAACGCCATCAGATAAATTCTGTAAGAGATATTTTTATCTTCTACTGCCATATTTTTTTAAAGAAACTTTTTTCTTCTGGTTGTTTAACTTTTATTTTTTGTGGTGGAACCTGAGACGGAAATATATTTCTAGCTTCCATCTTTTTTGAAACCGTAGATTCCATTTTTAATTTCATTAATTCCGAACGTCTATCAACAAATTCGGAACGCAATTCTTTTACCTCATTTGTTAAATCAGCGATTTTGAATATTTTTTGTTCAAATCGATGCGTGTTAGCAATCATGATTATGGCTAAAACAATTAAAAACACAATGAAGCGCCAATTTTTAGTAGCGTCTTCATTGACAAGAAATCTTGCTTTTAATATATTGTAAATTCCAATTTTCATTTTCTCAGTTGTCTGTTTTCAGTTTTCAGTTTTCAGTTACTTTGCAGTCTGAATTCTGACATCTGAATACTATTTCTTTTCTGCTATTCTTAACTTTGCGCTTCTTGCACGATTGTTAATTTTTATTTCTTCTTCTGTTGGAACAATTAGTTTTCCAATTAACTTGAAAGGCACTGAAAAATTTCCGAAGAAATCGCGTTCTGGTTCACCTTCAAACATTCCGTTTTTCATGAATCTTTTTACCAATCTATCTTCAAGAGAATGATATGAAATCACACTTAATCTTCCTTCGGGTTTTAAAACATCAAGAGATTGTTCTAAAAATTCTTTCAAAACATCCATTTCTTGATTCACCTCAATTCTAATTGCTTGATAGATTTGAGCCAAAATTTTATTTTTAAATTGTTCTGGCAAAAAACGTTGCAAAATCAATTTCAATTCATCTGTTGTATCAATTGATTTTATTTCTCTTGCCTCAATAATTGTTCTTGCTAAAGCTGGAGCAATTTTTAACTCACCATAATCAAGAAAAACTCTTTTCAAGCTGACATCATCGTACTCATTAATTACCTTGTAAGCATCCAAATCGTTTTTCTTACTCATTCTCATATCCAAGTCGGCATCAAATCGAGTTGAAAAACCTCTTTCTGGAACATCAAATTGATGCGATGAAACTCCCAAATCAGCTAAAATTCCATCTACTTGCTTGATTCCGTGAAATCTTAAAAAACGTTTGATGTATCTAAAATTTTCTTGAATCAATGTGAATCTTTCATCTGGTAATGCGTTTTCCCAAGCATCTTCATCTTGATCAAACGCAAACAATTTTCCGTTTGGACCAAGGCGACTCAAAATTTCTCTTGAATGTCCGCCACCACCAAAAGTGACATCTACATAAACACCATCTGGAATACAATTTAAACCGTCAACTGTTTCTTTTAATAATACAGGATTATGATATTCCATTGTCGTCGTCATTTACATTTCCCATTACATCTTCTGCCAAATCAGCAAAATCTCCAACAGAATCATCTATAGCTTTTTCGTATAAATCTTTATCCCAAATCTCAACAATATTTACAGTTGAAGACAACACAATATCTTTAGTAATTTGAGCAAAATTGGTTAAATCTTTAGGAACTAGAAGACGTCCTAAAGCATCGATTTCAACCACTTTTACTCCGGCTTGAAAACGACGAATGAAGTCGTTATTTTTCTTTACAAATCGGTTGAGTTTGTTCACTTTTTGCATCATTAAATTCCACTCTGCCATTGGATAAAGTTCCAAACATGGCTGAAAAACAGAACGTTTCAAGACAAATCCGTCTTGAAGCGAAGCAGCAAGTTGTTTCTTCAAAGGTGCAGGCAAAAGCAGCCTTCCTTTGACGTCAACTTTACATTCGTATGTTCCGATTAATGAGTTCAACTAATTAGTTTTTAATGATAATGAGCAAAAATATAAAATAATTCTCCACATTTTACCACATAACTCCACTTTGTTAATAAGTTTTACCACTTTTAGATTTTTGTTAATTACTTTAAAACCAAACCAACTTTGAATAATAATTAACAAAACATTTAGAATCGTTGATTTAACGCAATAAATTGACAGTCAAACAGATTTAGTTGCGAAATATTTAATAAAAAGTCAGTTTTATAATATTTGAAAAGGACTTAAAATGATTTATTGAAATGTTGATAATTGTAAAAATTCATGAAGAGAAAGAGCATTAAGAAATTGACAAATTCTTCCAAATAAAAGAGGATTAGTTTTGAATTAATATTTAAAAACTTATATTTGTAACAATTGAAAAAATGAGCCAAAGAATATGGATTTAAACGCAGTAAAAGACAAAAAATACAATTACATTGAAGTTGGAGAAGGAACTCCAATCGTTATTTTGCATGGCTTAATGGGTGGATTGAGTAACTTTGAAGGAGTTGCCAAACATTTTTCACAAAAAGGATATAAAATCGTTATTCCCGAATTACCACTTTACACACAAAATATTTTAAAAACCAACGTTAAAGCTTTTGCAAAATATGTGAAAGACTTCATCACTTACAAAGGTTTTGATCGTGTAATTCTTTTAGGAAATTCTCTTGGCGGACATATTGCATTGTATCATACAAAAATGTATCCAGAAAAAGTTGCCGGACTTGTAATAACAGGAAGTTCTGGGCTTTACGAAAGCGCTATGGGTGATAGTTATCCAAAAAGAGGTGATTATGAATACATTAAAAAGAAAGCAGAAGCTGTTTTTTATGATCCAAGAGTAGCAACAAAAGAAATGGTTGACGAAGTTTTTGGCGTTGTAAATGATAGGATTAAAGTAATAAAAACACTTACTATTGCCAAAAGTGCTATTCGACACAATATGGCGAAAGATTTACCAAAAATGCATGTGAAAACCTGTTTAATTTGGGGCAAAAATGATGCTGTAACTCCTCCAGAAGTAGCTGAGGAATTCCATAAATTGATGCCAAATTCTGATTTATATTGGATTGATAAATGTGGACATGCTGCTATGATGGAACATCCAGATGAGTTCAATAGATTGCTTGAAATTTGGTTGACAAAAGAGCATTTGTAAGATTAAATGATTCTGAGTGAATCAAAAAAAATATCATGAAAATTAATACCGCCGAATTTATAATTAGTAATTCAGATGTGAGTAAATGTCCTTTAGAACGTTTGCCTGAATATGCTTTTATTGGCCGATCTAATGTTGGGAAGTCATCATTAATTAATATGTTGACCAATCATAAAAATTTGGCAAAAACATCAGGAAAACCAGGAAAAACGCAGTTGATAAATCACTTTAAAATTAATTCTAATTGGTTTTTGGTTGATTTACCTGGATATGGTTATGCAAGAGTTTCTAAAAAAACAAAAGAAGTTTTTCAGGAATTTATTACCGATTATTTTGAACAAAGAGAACAATTGGTTTGCGCTTTTGTATTAATAGACATTCGACTTGAAGCACAAAAAATTGATTTAGAATTTATAGAATATTTAGGCGAAACAGAAGTTCCGTTTTGTATTATTTTTACTAAAGCAGACAAAATTAGCAAAGGAAAAGTCGCTGCTCATATTGCTGCTTATCGTAAAGAATTGATAGCAAACAATTGGGAAGAAATGCCACAACATTTTGTTACCTCATCAACAGAAGGAACCGGAAAAGAGGAACTTTTACAATTTATTGATGGTGTAAATCAAGACGTTTTTAAAGAAATGAATGAGTTTTAGTTAAAAAAAAATGGTTCGCAATCGCGAACCATTTTTTTATCCTTTTAATTCTAATTTCTCGGCAAAATAATCAGTGAAATCTCTCATGGTTGATGCCATTTTTTCATCTTGTGTAGCTCTTTCAAAAGTATCAGCCATTGCTACTAGCGTTTGATGGAAAAAGATTTTCATTTCGTCAACTGGCATGTCTTTTGTCCATAAATCAATTCGCAGAGTTTCTTTGGCGTTGCTATCCCAAATAGACAAAAGCATAGCTTTAGCTTCTTCAAGCTCTACGCCACCATCTTGTGCTGTCCATGTTAACTTATCTGGAACACGATTTTCATCAAGTTCTACTATAAATTTTATTTCTGATGTGATTTTATTACTCATTCTTTTTTGGTTTGTATTTTGATAATTCGAAAATATCTTTTTCGTTCATTTTTATTAAATCTTGGACGGTTACTTTTGGATTGTTTTCCATAAAAGAACGAACAATTTGCCATCCAACCCATTGTCCAATTCTACCCGGTGATTCGTTATCAATTTCTAAATAAAATTTAGAAAACGGAGCTACATTTATAAAACGATTAGCCAATTTAGAATCTGTGCTGTATAACAACTTATCGTTTACAAAATATTCCCAAATATAACTTTCATTTTCTTTACTCCATTTTATTTGGTCTTCAGAATAGCCAATTCTTTCGGCATCTGAATATTCTGGAAGTAAAATATCTTTTAAATAAAGTTCTTTTCCAGAGCTTATCATCATTGAAAGCAAATCTTTATCTTTTGGATTAGGCAAAACACCAAAAGCAAAACTAGAGACAATGTCTGGAAGCATCTGTCTTTGTTCGAAATTTTGTCTTAGGTAAGCTGGAAACTCACCATAAAACTTATGGTCTTTCCCTAAGTATAATTCTAAAGCAAT
This sequence comes from Flavobacteriia bacterium, assembly GCA_013298525.1. Lineage (GTDB taxonomy): Bacteria > Bacteroidota > Bacteroidia > Flavobacteriales > Flavobacteriaceae > Flavobacterium. The sequence continues at coordinate 9,379 of JAAFHW010000070.1, read as the reverse complement.
TACTAATTTATCATTTGCATAAATCGCTTTACTATTATTATCCATTTCAGAAATTACCGTGTAGATTGTTGGCGTTTTGATTGTTGGAAAATAATATTTGATATGTTTAAATAAATCTTCGATTTCAGATTGCTGCGCACCAAAATTTTTATATTTTTTCTCAACTTCTTGATACAACTCTCTCCATTGTGGATGTTGCATTTTATCAATCCAAACCGCATCTGGCGTGCCTTCAGGGAAAAAATCTGGATATTCAGCTTTTACATCAGCCAAATTTTCAGGTTTTGCATCAAAGAAAGCCTTTTCGAAACGAACTACTTTCATTTCGACTGGAATTTCTTCAACTGCTTTTTCTACCTTACTTTTGTTATCACAAGAAAAAAGTAAAAGTCCAATTGTTGCTAGATAAAAATATTTTTTCATGTTTTATTTTAATATTTTTGCAAATATACATTACGAATTCTTAATTCATCTCTAAACTATGCCTAAAAAAAGTACAATTCAGGTAGAAAAAGTAAACGAACACATTGTTAGTTGGTTAAAAACTTATGCTAATAACGCAAAAGTAAATGGTTTTGTTGTTGGAATTTCTGGTGGAGTTGATTCTGCGGTAACTTCTACGCTATGCGCGCAAACTGGTTTAACAACATTATGTATTGAAATGCCAATTCATCAAGCTCAAAATCAAGTAAGTAGAGGACGTGAACATATTGAACAATTGATGAAACGTTTTCCAAATGTGAGTCGTGCTGAAGCAAATTTAACTCCAATTTATGATAGTTTTAAAACAGAAATGCCTGTTGGCGAAAGTGATACAAAATATCATTTATCTTTAGCCAATACTAGAGCAAGATTAAGAATGACAACTTTATATTATTTTGCTGGAATCCATGGCTTATTGGTTGCTGGAACAGGAAATAAAGTAGAAGATTTTGGTGTTGGATTTTATACAAAATATGGCGATGGTGGCGTTGACTTGAGTCCGATAGCCGATTTGATGAAAAGTGATGTTTATGCACTTGGAAGCTATTTAGAAATACCAAAATCTATACAAAATGCAGCTCCAACAGATGGTTTATTTGGTGATAATCGAACTGATGAAGACCAACTTGGCGCAAGTTATGACGAATTGGAATGGGCAATGCTTGAGGACGAAAAAGGAAGTAAATCGGAAGACTTCACTGGTCGAGAAAAAGAAGCCTTTGATATTTATAAACGATTAAATTTCTTAAACCAGCACAAGATGAACCCAATACCAGTTTGTGAGGTTCCAAATGCCTTGAAATAATATTTTAACATTGATTCACAATTGTTTGCATTTTTTTTGTAACTTTACAATAAGATTTTAAATCTTTTATTAAAAAATTAAAATTATGATAAATGTTTGTCTTGCCGATAATTACCCAGTGGTTCATTATGGCGTAAAATCATATTTTAAAGATCATCCAGAAATTAGTGTGGTCTCAAATGTTGGAAATTTCTTTATGGTTCCGGATGCTTTGAGGAATAAAGAAATCAATGTTTTAGTAATAGATCTAGAACTTGACGGATTGAAAAGTATCTACGAATTAAAAGCAATAATTAAGAATTTTCCTAATACTAAAGTTTTAGTTTTTACGAGCTTAAACGAGCAAATTTATGCTCCCAACGCTATAAAAGCCGGAGTTGCTGGATTTGTGCACAAATCTTCCAAATTAGAAACTCTAGGAACTACAATTATTAGAGTTCACCAAGGAATTGTAATGCTTAGTGATAGTATTAAAAGAAATTTAGCTTTGATTGCTAAACAAAATAAAAGCGAACGTCTTTACAGAAAATTATCTAACAGAGAAATTGAAGTGCTGCGTTACTTGTGTGACGGAAAGAAAAACAATGAAATCTCTAAGGTTTTAGGACTAAACGAAAAAACAATTTCAACATACAAACTAAGACTTTTACAAAAGCTAAATGTTACTAATTTAGTAGATTTAGTTAATAAAGCGAAGACTTTGGATATCGTTTAATTTTATATTAGATTTTAGATATTAAATATTAGATACAAAGCTCAAATTTCAATAAGAAATTTGAGCTTTTTTGTTGTATAATATTTTTTAAAACTTATTCTATAACAACTCTTTTCCAAGCTTTATCCTCTCCATTTTGTAACTCAAAAAGGTAGGTACCAGCAGCTAAATCACTAACATTTATTTCATTTTCTTCTTTTTTACCGTCTAATTGTATGGTTTTTACTAAACCACCACTTTGACTGTAAATAGTTATCTTTTCAAGAGTAGTTTTAGTTTTTATAATAAAAGTACCAGTTGAAGGATTTGGATAAATACTTGATGCTTTTAATGAAAAATCTTCAGTACCTAACATAAATCTACTCATAGCGATTGTAGAGTGTGGATTTGCACCATGATAAGCTAATGTAGTAGTATCACCAAGCGCATAAATAATTTGAATCCCAGATGGATTATTTGTAAAAGTATAATCACCAGCAGAAACTAACGCTCTTGTTGCTACGACTGTTCGAGTACCAGAAACAACATTATCTGACACAATTGTCCAACTTTGGCTAGCATCAGGACTTGGCAAATTATGACCTAAATTACCAACAGTATTAGGAGTGTAATCTCTATTAGGCGTGTCATTCCATATAAACATATCTGTAACCGTTGCCATTGTAGTAGCGGCAAAACCAATACCCATCCATCTGTCGCTTGGTAAAGTCAAGGTCATTGTCACAATAGTTGGACTTGTATCGATTTGAATTGTACCCGCACCTGGCAAAGTCCTATTGCCTGTAGAAAACTGACCAAAAGAGGCAAAGATTACACATGAAAATAATGTAATTGATAATATGATTTTATTTTTCATAGTCTTATTTTTTATAATTAATAACAAATGTACGATTTTTAATGATTATTAAGGAGCTATTTTTTTACCAAAAACATGACTTAGGAAACTTTGTGCAGGCGCAGGAATTTCAAAAATACCTCCTTCTTCCACAAAGCCTGCTTCATGACAACTAAAACAATTTAAACCTGCACCTGTAGGAGCATTAATGTTTCCTGTAGTAGCTTGAGTGTAGGTTTCCATAGTTGAATTCGATAGTCTTATTGTACCTGCCTGCTGATTATCTACAAAATTAGAACTCCAAGTAGAACCTACTTGAAAATATTTCTTTCTAACGTCAGTTCCGACTAATCGATTTTTGCCATCAGTATTTATAGCAACCAATTGTGCGTTGGAATTCTCAATATTCATTATATCAACAGGATTATTAGGAGGGTTTCCTCCAACTGGTATTTGTCCGCCCCAACCAAATGGTATATTTCTTCTAGTATCACTATTAGATATTGTAAAGCCATTAGCACCTGTTAAATCCCAAAATCCTGTAATGCGAGGTACATTAAATGTAGGAGTATAAGTTGCTGTTTTTGGTCTTGAAAATAGAAAATCGGTAGAAGTGTCATCAGTTGCCACTAATGTTGTACTGCCAGTGTTGTTTTTAAATGTATAACTTGAATTAGGAGTGTTGTTGATGTGTTCAAATGTACTCCATATCATTTCTGGATGACCAAGAACGCTGCCAACAACATGAATACCTACTAAAGCTAAAGTTGTACTCCTTGTACCGCTTCTTGTCCATGCACCTGGGGATGTTTGTGTATAGTTTGGAATAGTAGCTGTTGTTGTAACATAGTCACTTGAATTTGTTAAGTTTGTAACTTCTACCCAAGAGGTTTTTAATTCCATTGCCAAAACTCTATTTCCAGTATCAATAATAGGAATTCCTTTAGCTGACGCATAATTTTTAATGTCATTTAATTCAGTTAATGTGGTTGGAAACTTACTTTCAACAGGTAATGCACCTTTATCAATCATTTGGGAAAATACTGCATATACATCATTAACCATTATATTGTAATATACCAATGAACCATTTCGAGCCATTAAAACATTTGAGGTTGTACCGTCTATGCTGGCTTGTGCAACAGTAGGAAAAATTATAATCGGAGTAAAAGGTAATGGTGATGCAACATTGTAAATTTTGCTTCCAAACAGAAACTGTTGCATGGTTGTTTTTTCATTTAACTTTTTATCAAATATCAATCTTACTTTTTCAATAATTTTACCTTTGCGGTTATAAAAAAATGGTTTTCCTTCAATCACAATAATTTTACTTACCTCAATTTCATTTCCTTTATCATCTTGAACTAATTGAAATCCATTTCTTGATTTTGGTGTTTTATCAATATCATAAACTTTTTCGGTATCGCGTTCAAAAAATAAAGGTAAATTATGTTTTCCGTTTTGAGTACTTTTAACATCAAAGCTCATATTTTCTCTTGATGTATTATTACATTTGTGTCTAATATATGAATTACCACTAACATCAAAAAAGGCAGGAGAATTCATTACTAAACCACCACAACTGCCATAAGAACCATCCGCTGGAACTGGCGATAGTAACCAATAAAACATTTGTTGCGACCATCGAAGAAAGTCCTGTCTATCAAAATTTGAAGTTGTTACAGGTAAATTATCCCCAACAAAATTTGGTCCATCGGCTGGTTTAACAAAAACATCTACAACTGGTGTTACTCCACCAATCCAATTACTAAATCTTGTAGCATTTATTACATTACCAGTACCGAAAGCATTTGTAGGTATATTGGTATAAACTGGTTTTGAATAATTAACAAATCCTGTTATTACTACTAACACAAAAACGGATGCAATTATTAAGTATATTTTTCTCATATTTTAATTATTTATTGGATGATTATTTTTTTTATCACTTGAGAATCGACACTATAAATTCTAGCAAAATAAATTCCTTTTGAAAATTGTGTTAAATCAATATTTGAATCATTTACTATTTCTTTATCATTAAGAATAATTCGACCATTACAATCAGTAATTGAAAGTGTGACTGACTTGTTAGAATCTATTGTAAAAATTCCACTTGATGGATTTGGATAAATTTTTATTTCATCAGATAAAATGTTACTTATTAGATTATTAGATTTTTTTATATTGTCTTTTATACTAATATTATCGATAACAATTGGAGTACCATCTAATGGATTATACTGAGTAGATTTGAATCTTAAAATACTTGAAGTAGTTGGTTTGTACAATCCTAAATCAATATGAATTTCTTTTACCTCATTATCTGTTTGATTATAAACTGCAATTTCTTTCCAAGTAGAACCAGCATCAACTGATAACTCAATAGTTAGTTCATTTGAATAACCATCTGTTCTCAACTTTTGCAGGTACAAAAAATCTAAACTCAATTCAGGATTACTCAAATCTAAAATTGGTGTTTGCAAATATGTTACTACTTCTTTGGTTGACATACCATTAAAAAAGACTGCGCTATTATTATCTGAAAGAGCTTTGTCAACATTTATTGCTGAAAGTCCAAAATCAATCCAAGTAGTTGTTCCTTTTGAATAAATTTGCTCCAATTTTCCAGGAACTCCATCTTCAAATCCTTCAAAAAACTGAGCATTTACTGAAGTTAAAATGAATAGTAAAAATAATGTTGTGGTTTTCTTCATAGTAAAGTGATTTAGTTAATTAAAGAATTTTATAGTCTGACAATTGTTAAAAATTTCTAAATATTTAACGAAGTTGTAAAAAATATGTTAATTAATATTTCGTTTTTAGGCATAAATATTTACTTTTGTAAGTAAATTATTTCGTTTTATGGAAAATACAGACAAACAAATCACTGAAAACGTTGAGAAAATTTTAAAAAAGATTCGCGAAGTGAGAAAACTTAGAGGTTTGTCACACGAAAATATGGCTCATGAATTAAATATGAGTTCCTCAGCATACAATAAATTAGAAAGAAGCGAAACAACTTTATCCCTTGAAAGATTACTTAAAATTAGAGAAATTTTAGAATTACCATTTTCAGATTTATTTGAAATAAATAATGGTGATGTTTACAATCAAGATTTAAAAGATAGGTCTATTGGTAGTGTTAATAATTTATATCAAGACACAAATGATAAATTTATCATTTCGCTACAAGATGAAATTAAATTTTTAAGAGAACAACTAAATAAAAAATAGTTGTTTTAAAATTAGTTATGTCTAGAAATTACTCTTCCTAATTTTTTGGAGAACATATTGGTTAATCCTAAATAGTCAACTACCATAGATAGTGTTTCTGAATTATCAACTTCGGTTTCTTGGGTTACAGATGATTTTAATTCGTCTATGATTTTATTTACTAGAAACCATCTTAAGGTTAGGATAGTTTCGGAAACGTATTGGCTTATGGTTTTGTCTTTTGCTTTTACAAAAATGTTTTTAGCTTCCCAATTGTGCAATGATTCTCGCTCGTCATTCATAAGAATTGACGTTACTTCTTGCGATAATTCTGGCGGTAATTGTGATAAATATTTCTCCAATTCAAAGGTTTCATTCTGATTAAAATAAGCAATTAAATCATCATAAATATTCTTGAATAACGGATTAGCAAGTTCGGTTTCATCTTCTTGTAAACTTAGAAAAATGCGTTGATACACTTTATATCTGTTCATTTCTTTCACCTCAACCATTTCACCTTTCTCATTTGCTTTAAGCAAAACATCTTCAAATTCATCTTCTACATTTCCGTAGATTAAAAGAATCTCTATGATTTTTTGTTCCAATTCATATTGAATGTCAATATTGGCTGCAACAACAGGGTTCTCATTTTTTACAACTTCAAAAGCGGTTTGTTCTTCTTTTAGTTTTTTGCCTAAATCGGAAATGTCTTTTTTGACTAATTGTGCTAAAGTATTAAAAAGCACATCTTCAGAAATATCCATGATTCTGGAGGTTTCTTTAATGTAAACTTCTCTTTTAATTCTATCTGGAATTTTGGAAATACTAGCCACCATATCGCGAATTAAATCAGCTTTCTTGATAGGATCATTCTTGGCATCTTTCATTAAAAGTGATGCTTTGAATTGGATAAAATCCATAGCATTATCTTCAAAATACTGAATCAAATCTTGCAAAGGCGTTTTTTTGGCAAAACTATCTGGATCTTCACCATCTGGAAAAGTACAAACTCTAACGTTCATTCCTTCCTCCAAAATCAAATCAATTCCACGAATGGATGCACGTAAACCTGCAGCATCGCCATCAAAAAGAACAGTAACATTTTTTGTCAATCGGTTTATTAAACGGATTTGATCTGGAGTTAAAGCTGTTCCTGATGAAGAAACTACGTTTTCAATTCCGGCTTGGTGCATTTGAATTACATCGGTATAACCTTCTACTAAATAGCAATTATCTTGTTTGGCAATGGCTTGTTTGGCGTGAAATATTCCGTACAAAACTTTACTCTTGTGGTACAAATCACTTTCTGGTGAATTGAGATATTTTGCTGCTTTTTTATCGTTAGTTAAAATTCGACCACCAAAACCCAAAACTCTTCCACTCATGGACTGAATTGGAAACATCACACGACCTTTGAATCGATCAAATTGCTTGTCTTCTCCAACAATTGTTAATCCGGTTTTCTCTAGAAATTCTAATTTGTAGCCTTTTCCAAGAGCTTCTTTTGTAAGCGCATCCCATTGATTGGGAGAATATCCTAAGCTGAACTTTTTAATAGTATCATTAGTAAATCCACGTTCCTTGAAATAAGAAAGCGCAATTGCTTTTCCTTCTTCGGAATTGAGCAACATATCTTGAAAATATTTTGAAGCAAATTCTGAAACTAGAAACAAACTTTCTTTTTCGTTTGCAACGACTTTATCTTCCTCAGAAAGTTCTGTTTCCTCTACTTCAATATTATACTTTTTTGCTAAAAATCGAATAGCTTCTGGATAAGTAAATTGAGAATGCTCCATCAGAAAAGCGATGGCATTTCCTCCTTTTCCTGACGAAAAATCTTTCCAAATTCCTTTAGCAGGCGAAACCATGAACGAAGGCGAACGCTCATCAGAAAACGGACTCAATCCTTTAAAGTTACTTCCGGCGCGTTTTAATTGTACAAAATCACCGATAACTTCCTCTACTCGAGCAGCTTCGTAAACTTTATCTATGGTTTCTTTGGTTATCAATTTTAGATTTTTAGATTTTTAGATTTTTTGGGAATCATAAAAATTGTATTGTGTAAAAATACATATTTTTTTAAATAAAAGAGACGCGATAAATCGCGCCTCTACAAATATAACTAACCCAACAAATTTTTAATTAAAATCGAAACGTACTCCTAAAGAAACATTATTTTGTTTTACAACATTATCCTGAAATATTGGATTCAAATCGTATTTCAAATATAAACTTGTTTCTCCGTAACCTATATATGTACTCAATCCGTAGATGAAATTTGAGGCATTGAAATCACCTTTTGCCTTTTCATCATAGTCAATATCTTCGATTTTATATTCTGTTTTTTGTTTTGATTTAATTCTAACTCCTGCATAACCTCCAATTCCAAAACGAAGCCTTTCATGAGTTCTAAAATAAGTTTTCCCATCTTTTTCTTTTTTCTTAGTAAAATCAAATTCTAAATGCAATGGCGCTACTAAATACACATTTCTAAATCGAGAACTTTTTAAATCAATTGTGCTGGTTTGCAATGTTGTTTGATTACCATTTACAGCAAAAACTCTATTTTCTGTTGGTCTCAAATCGTTGTACATTACTGATGCTCCATATTTCAAATGTAATAAGTTGTCATTTTTAAATAATCTTGAATTATAAGAGAAACCCCATTCGTAAAAACGAGAACCTGCAAATTTAAAATCTGAATTCTCTACAGAACCATCGGTAACTACATTATTTAAACCTAGAGCAAAAACAAATTGTGAGGTTGTTCTTCGTTCTCTATATTCATAATGTTTCTTTCTTTTAACAGAATCGTTTTCATAAGTTAGAACCAATCTTTTACCTATTCTTACAGTTGATGAATCAGTAGTCTTAGAATCTGCTATTTTCCCATTTACTTTCTGTTGAACTAAATCTTTTAATTCTTCTTGAGCAACAGCAACGCGGTTTTCAATAATTGTTGCTCTAGCTTGTGCTAAATCTTTCTTTTTTGCATCGGCTTGTTCTTTGGTAATAGAACCATTTTCTAATTGAACGTTGACTGCTTCGACCTCTGATTTAAGAGTTGCTTTTTCTTCTTTTGTAATGTTTTCGATTTTGTCAGCAATAGCTTTTGCTTTGCTTTCAAAGGTTTCTTGTGCTACCATTTTGCTTGCAAAAAGGCATAGTGATAGTGCTAAGTAAATTGTAAAATTTCTCATGATTTCTAATTTGTTAAGTGATTAATTGATGATTTTATTCTTGATTTCTATTGGCAAGTGCCACTTTTACTTCTTGGTAATTTTTACCGATACTATTGATTACTTTTTGTCTGAATGTTTGTTCT
>JAAFHW010000007.1 GCA_013298525.1 Flavobacteriia bacterium | reverse complement strand
GAATGGTAACTCAGTTTGCTTTCACTCCTTCTATGACTACTTCAGAAATGAGAGAGACGAAAGAAATGACAGAAAAAGTGGCTAATATTAATCAAATTAGAGAAGCGAAAAGTAAAAAATTGGTTGCTGAAGGTAAGCCTGGTTTAGATCCTTATCAATTTGATTTCTTGCTTTTATGTAACAAGATTTGCGGATCTTCTCACTACAATATGCAAATGAAAGTAGTTGTAGAAAGTGAAGCAGATTATAAAAAATGGTTGAAAGAGAAAACTAAATTAGTTCAGTCTGTTAAAACAGCTGTTGCTGAGGAAGCTGCTGCTAAACTTGCTGAATCTAATCCAGCTAAAATTGATACTACTTCTGTAAAAAAAGATACTACCTTGGTAGCTGAAGCCCCAACTAAATAATAAAAATATAATATATTTTATAATATGAGTCACGCACACGATAATCACGCACACGATCACCACGACGATCATCATGAACACCACCATAAAGATACTTTTATTACTAAATATATCTTTAGTATAGACCATAAGATGATTGCTAAGCAATATCTTTTGACTGGTATATTTATGGGAATTATTGGTGTTGGTATGTCCTTGCTTTTTAGATTGCAATTGGCTTGGCCAGAACAATCTTTCAAAGTTTTTAGTTTTTTCTTAGGTGAAAGAATGGCTCCAGAAGGAGTTATGACTAATGAAGCATATTTATCATTAATTACGATACACGGAACTATAATGGTTTTCTTTGTATTGACTGCTGCTCTTAGTGGTACTTTTAGTAATCTATTAATTCCTTTGCAACTTGGTGCTAGAGATATGGCTTCAGGATTCCTTAATATGGTTTCTTATTGGTTATTCTTTCTATCAAGTGTTATAATGGTGATATCATTATTTGTAGAATCTGGACCTGCTTCTGCCGGTTGGACAATTTATCCTCCATTAAGTGCTTTGCCACAAGCAATTGCTGGTTCTGGTCTAGGTATGACATTATGGTTGGTTTCAATGGCAGTATTTATTGCGGCATCATTGATGGGTTCTTTAAATTATATAGTAACTGTTATTAACCTTAGAACTAAAGGAATGACAATGACAAGAATGCCTCTTACAATTTGGGCTTTCTTTATTACAGCTGTTATTGGTGTTATTTCTTTCCCAGTGTTATTGTCAGCTGCTTTGTTATTGATTATGGATAGAAGTTTTGGTACTTCTTTCTTCTTGTCGGATATATATTTAGCAGGTGAAGTATTAAATTATCAAGGTGGTTCACCTGTATTATTTGAACATTTATTCTGGTTCCTAGGTCACCCAGAGGTATATATCATCTTGTTACCGGCTTTAGGGATTACTTCTGAAGTTATCGCAACAAATGCTCGTAAACCTATCTTTGGTTACAGAGCAATGATAATGTCTATTCTTGCAATTGCATTTTTATCAACAATTGTTTGGGGACATCACATGTTTATATCTGGTATGAATCCTTTCTTAGGGTCAGTATTTACTTTTACAACATTATTGATTGCTATTCCATCTGCAGTGAAAGCATTCAACTATATTACAACTTTATGGAAAGGTAATTTGCAACTTAATCCAGCTATGTTGTTTTCTATTGGTTTAGTTTCTACATTCATTACTGGTGGATTAACAGGAATTATTTTAGGTGATAGTACTCTAGATATTAATGTTCATGATACTTATTTTGTTGTTGCTCACTTTCACTTAGTAATGGGTATTTCTGCTCTTTACGGAATGTTTGCTGGAATCTATCACTGGTATCCAAAAATGTTCGGTAGAATGTTAAACAAGAATTTAGGATATGTTCACTTTTGGGTAACTGCAATATGTGCCTATGGAGTTTTCTTCCCAATGCACTTCATCGGTATGGCAGGTCTTCCAAGACGTTATTATACAAATACTAACTTCCCATTGTTTGATGATTTACAAGACGTAAACGTCATCATTACTGTATTTGCTTTAGTAGGTGGTGCATTCCAATTAGTATTTATTTATAATTTCTTTTCTAGTATTTTCTACGGAAAAAGAACAGTTCAGAATCCTTGGAGATCAAATACTTTAGAATGGACAGCTCCAATAGAGCATATTCATGGTAACTGGCATGGAGAAATTCCAGAAGTTCATAGATGGCCATACGATTATAGTAAGCCAGGTCATGATGAAGATTTTGTTCCACAAAATGTTCCTATGAAACCAGGTGAAGAAGTTTTACATCACTAAGATTTTTAAAATAAAATATAAAAAAGCCTTTCTTATGAGAGGCTTTTTTATTTAGATATAACTTTGTTATATATTTGTAGTATGAATGAAAATTTAGACCCAACTAACTTTAATTATAATCCGGAAGAGCTAGACCTTGAAAAGAAATTAAGGCCTCTATCTTTTGATGACTTTACTGGACAAGAACAAGTTTTAGATAATTTAAAAGTCTTTGTTGAAGCAGCAAATCAAAGGAATGAAGCTTTAGACCATACTTTGTTTCATGGTCCACCCGGATTAGGTAAAACGACTTTAGCTAATATTTTAGCTAATGAACTAGGTGTTGGAATTAAAATTACTTCAGGTCCAGTTTTAGATAAACCTGGCGATTTAGCCGGATTATTGACAAATCTTGAAGATAGAGACGTTTTGTTTATTGATGAAATACATCGTCTAAGTCCTGTAGTTGAAGAATACTTGTATTCTGCTATGGAAGATTTCAAGATTGATATTATGATTGAGTCTGGACCAAATGCTAGAACTGTTCAGATTAATTTAAATCCATTTACATTAGTTGGAGCAACTACTAGATCAGGTTTGTTAACTGCGCCAATGCGTGCTCGTTTTGGAATTCAAAGTAGATTACAATATTATAATACAGAACTATTAACTACTATAGTCCAACGAAGTTCTGCCATTTTAAAAATGCCTATTACTATGGAAGCGGCAATTGAGATTGCAGGAAGAAGTCGAGGTACACCTAGAATAGCTAATGCTCTTTTAAGACGTGTTCGTGACTTTGCTCAAATTAAAGGCAATGGTAAGATTGATATAGAAATTGCACGATATTCTCTACAAGCATTACATGTAGATGCACACGGCTTAGATGAAATGGACAATAAAATCCTTACTACAATTATTGATAAATTTAAAGGAGGTCCAGTTGGTCTTTCTACTCTTGCAACAGCTGTCTCAGAAAGTGGCGAAACCATAGAAGAAGTTTATGAACCTTTTTTAATTCAAGAAGGTTTCATTATTAGAACTCCAAGAGGAAGAGAAGTTACAGAAAAAGCCTATAAACATTTAGGTAAAATCAAAACAAATATTCAAGGAGGATTATTTTAATTTGATAAATAATAAAGAAAAATATTCACAATTAATTAAAGCCGAATCCAAAAGACTCGGCTTTCTTTCTTGTGGTATTTCTAAAGCAGAATTCTTAGAAGAAGAAGCTCCAAGATTAGAAAGTTGGTTGAATAAAAACCATCACGGTCAAATGTCATATATGGAAAATCATTTTGACAAAAGACTAAATCCAAAACTTCTAGTTGATGATTCCAAAAGTGTTATTTCATTACTATTAAATTATTTTCCTTCTGAAGAGCAAAATAGAGATAGTTATAAAATTTCTAAATATGCTTACGGACAAGATTATCATTTTGTAATCAAAGAAAAACTAAAGGAACTATTAAATACCATTCAATCACAAATTGGGGAAGTTTCTGGACGAGCATTTGTAGATTCTGCTCCAGTTTTAGACAAGGCTTGGGCAGCAAAAAGTGGTCTAGGTTGGATTGGAAAAAACAGTAACCTAATTACTCAAAAAGTAGGTTCCTTTTATTTTATTGCCGAACTAATTATAGATTTAGAATTAGAGTATGATTATCCAACAACTGATCATTGTGGTTCATGTACAGCATGTATTGACGCTTGTCCAACCGATGCCATTGTTGCTCCTTATGTAGTTGACGGAAGTAAATGTATTTCTTATTTCACAATTGAATTAAAAGACAATTTGCCAATTGAAATGAAAGGTAAGTTTGACGATTGGGCCTTTGGTTGTGATGTTTGTCAAGATGTTTGCCCATGGAATCGTTTTTCAAAACCTCATAACGAACCATTATTTAATTCAAATCCTGAACTTTTATCTTTTTCTAAAAGAGATTGGGATGAAATTACAAATGACACCTTCAACAAGGTTTTTAAAAACTCAGCAGTTAAAAGAACAAAATTTGAAGGTTTTAAGAGAAATATCAATTTCCTGAAGTAGATTTTCTTTCTATAATTGAAGTTTGTAATTCTATGGTCTTAGGTTTGAATTCTAGTAATTCTTTTCTCTGATTAATTTCTTCCAACAATAAATTAAATGAATTTACACCCATCTCATAACTTGGTTGATCTATAGTGCTTAGTTTAGGTGTGATAACTTGCGACATAAACCAGTTACTAAATCCAATTACTTTTATCTGATTAGGAACATTTATATTATTTTCATTGAAATAAGCTATAACTCCTACAGCTACCAAATCTGTTATCACAAAAATACCATCAACATCAGGATGATCTTTAATAATTTGAGCAGCAAATTCTTTTCCCTCGTCAAAAGTTACGTTTTTACAAGTGTAAACTAATTTTGAATCAAAATTTAAGTTATTTTTCTCAATAGCTTTTTTATATCCAAGAAATCGGTCAATTGAATTTTGTGGATTTACTGGTCCGCGAATATGAGCAATTTTTTTACAACCTTTACTTATTAAGTGTTCTACAGCTTCAAATGCAGCTTTTTGGTCATTAATAATTACTTTAGAACAATTGATAAGCTTGGAAATTTTATCAAACATTACAAAAGGAATTTCACGTCTTATAATATCTTTTATATGTTCATCATCATTAGATTCATTTGAAAGGGACATTATTATCCCATCAACTCTTTTGTTAATTAATAAATCTACTTGTTTCTTTTCTAATTCTAAAGATTCATTAGATTGGAGGATAATAACTAAATAACCATTCTTCTCAGCTTCAGCTATAATTCCATTAATAACATTAGAAAAAAAGTGATGAACAACTTCAGGAATAATTAAACCTATGGTTCTAGATTCTCTAGTTCTAAGATTTACCGCAAAACTATTTGGTGTATATTGTAAGGTTTGCGCAAGCTCCAAAACCTTTTTTTTAGTCTTTGCACTTACATCAGGATAGTTTTTTAAAGCTTTTGATACCGTAGTTATAGAAATCCCTAAAGTTTCAGCTATTTGTTTTAAAGTTGTCTCTTTCATTTAACAAATATGATAAAAAAAATCTAAAATAAAAATCGAAAACGTTTTCGGAGTTTTCGAAAACGTTTTCGATAATAATTCTCTAATATATTAATAACAAAAAATATAATTTCGGAATTATTATTAACTAAATTTACTAATCAAACAATTATTAAAAATGAAAAAAAGTACTTTATTTTTGAAGAACTTACTATTCTTAACAGCATTATTGTTGTTTAATAGTGCTTTCTCACAAAGTAGCTTGAGCGGAAAAGTAACAGATGACAAAGGAAATGTCGTTTCTGGCGCTAATGTATCTGTTGCAAAAAAGGCTACAACTACTGATGCTGATGGTAATTATGCTATATCAGGACTTTCTGATGGAGCTACAACTGTTACTGTTTCTTACATTGGTATGAAAACTTCTAAAAAAGAAGTTGTAATTAGCGGAGCTACTACTGCTAATGTTCAACTTGAGCAAGAAGCTACTTCGCTTGAAGAAGTTGTTGTAACTGGTGTAATCAATCCGCGTTCTAAGCTGCAATCAAGTGTTTCTATCAGTTCTGTGTCAGTGGCACAAATTGAGCAAGGAGCTCCAAGAGCAACAGCAGAATTATTTAGAATGCTTCCTGGTATAAAATCAGAATCAACAGGTGGTGAAGGTAATGCTAACATAACTGTTCGTGGTATTCCAATCGCATCTGGTGGAGCAAAATTTTTACAATTGCATGAAGATGGGATGCCAGTAATGCAATTTGGTGATGTTGCTTTTGGTAATGCAGATATTTTTGTAAGAAATGACCAAACTATCAGTAAAGTTGAAGCTATCCGTGGAGGTTCAGCATCTACTTTGGCAAGTAATTCACCTGCAGGTATCATCAACTTTATCAGTAAAGATGGTAAAAAAGAAGGTGGTTCTTTAATGCAATCTATTGGTGTAGATTACGGAAACAACAGAACAGATTTTGAATATGGTTCACCAATATCAGAAACATTACGTTTTCACGTAGGTGGATTTTTCCGTCAAGGAGAAGGACCAAGAAATGCTGGTTATACTGCAAATTTAGGAGGTCAATTCAAAGCTAATATGACTAAAGAATTTGAAAAAGGATATGTACGTCTTTATTTCAAATATTTAAATGATAGATCAATTGGTTACTTACCAATGCCAGTAAAAGTTTCAGGTACTAATGCAAATCCAAATTGGAGTTCATTATCAAATTTTGATATTTTACATGATACTCCTCATAGCCCTTACTTTTTAGATAACCTAACTGTTGGTGCTGATGGAGAAAGAAGAAGAAGTAATTTAGCAGACGGAATGCGTCCTGTGGCAACTTCTTTCGGTGGTGAAATGAAATTTGATTTAGGTAATGATTGGAAAGTTGAAGAACGTTTCAGACAAAACTATCACAATGGTAGATTTGTTTCTCCATTTCCTGCAGAAGTTGCAACTGCTGCTTCATTTGCGTCTGGATTCGGAGTTCCAAATTTAACATACGCTAATGGACCATCAGCTGGTCAAAACTTTGCTAACAATGCATTAGTAATGAGAATTCATACATTTGATACTGAAATAAACAATTTCAACAACTTTACAAATGACATGAAATTGACAAAAAAATTCGGAAACTTTGATTTGACTTTAGGATATTACAAAGCATTCCAAAATATCAATATGTCATGGTTGTGGAATTCTTACTTACTTGAAGTTAAAGGAGAAAATGCTGCGTTATTAAATGCAGGACCTAATTCAGTAAACGGATTGTATGCATACGGTGTTCCAGCTTGGGGTAACTGTTGTACAAGAAATTATGATGCAAATTATGAAGTAACTGCTCCTTATGTTGCAGGTCAATTAAAAGTGAATGATAAATTTAATGTAGATATGAGTTTGCGTTTTGATTCAGGAAAAGCAAGAGGATCTTATGCAGGTGCAACTCAAGCTCTAAATTTAGACGTTAACAATAACGGAACAATTGAAGGTCCAGAAGCAAGTGTTTCTGTAGTTGATAATGCTAATAGAAAACCAATTAACTATGATTATGATTATGTATCTTACTCATTTGGTGGAAACTATTTATTAACTGATAATCAATCTGTTTTTGCAAGATACAGTCGTGGTGGTAGAGCTAATGCTGATCGTTTATTATTTGGTCCAAATGTATTAAATGATGGATCTGCAGTTCCTGGTTTAAGTGCTGATATGGTTAACCAAGCAGAATTAGGTTTCAAAAGAAAAGGTCAAAATTCATCAATTTATGCTACAGCTTTCTATGCTAATGTATCTGAACAAAACTGGGACTTTGGTGGTTCTGGTGGAGGAATTAGACAAATTCAAAGAAAATATAATTCTTATGGTTTAGAATTAGAAGGAAACTATAAAGTTAAAAATTTCTCAGTAAATGGTAGTGTAACTTACACAAAAGCTGAAATTGCAGATGATGTAGTAACACCAGCTTTAAATGGAAACAAACCACGTCGTCAAGCAGATTTTATTTACAACATTGTTCCTGCTTTCAAATTTGGTTCAAGCAAACAACATAATTTTGGGTTCTCTGTAATAGGAACTACAAAATCATATGCTCAAGATGACAACAAACTTGTTATGCCAGGATATGCTTATGTTAATCCATTTATCAATGTTGAGTTAACTAAAGGACTTTCAGCTTCTTTAAATGTAAATAACGTTTTTGATACAATCGGTATTACAGAAGTAGAAGAAGGAAGTATTACTGAAAATACAGATAACATTGTTAGAGCTAGATCAATTAATGGAAGAACAACTTCATTAACTATTGCTTATAGATTCTAATAAAAAAGTTCATGTTTAATTTTGATAATTCCTATATCAGTCAGAAGCTGATATGGGAATTATTTTTAAAACACTAAACTATTTAAAAACATTAAAAAATGAAAAAAATACTACTTTTACTTTTCTTTTTTACGGCTTTTATTCCTTCACAATTGCACGCACAAGAAACATCAAAAAAAGCGATTATCGTATACGGAAGTGATGATTGTCATCATTGTATTGATACAAAGGCTTACTTAAAAAAAAACAATATTGAATTCGTTTTTTTTGATATTGACAAAAATGCTGTAGCACTAAAAGAAATGCTTGCCAAATTAAAAAATGCTGGAATAAGTACTTCTAATTTAGGAATACCAGTAATTGATAAGCAAGGTGTTATTTTTACAAATAATGGTGTTTTCGAAGAGTTTTTAAAAAAACTAAATTAAAAGATGTCTAACAAACCTTCATTAAGCTTTTGGCAAATTATAAACATGAATGTTGGATTTTTCGGAATCCAATACAGTTTTGGTTTGCAACAAAGTGCCGTAAATCCTATATACGATTTTCTTGGTGCAAGTCCAGATGAATTGCCTTTGCTTAATCTTGCAGGACCACTTACAGGTTTACTAATTCAACCTATAATTGGTGCTTTAAGTGACAAAACCTGGTTGCCAAAATTTGGAGGAAGAAGAAAGCCTTACTTTTTTATTGGTGCATTGGTTTGTAGTATTGCTTTATTTTTATTTCCATTTAGTAGTTCTTTATGGATGGCCGCAGGTTTATTATGGATTTTAGATGCAGGAAACAACACTGCAATGGAACCATATCGAGCTTTTATTGCTGATAAACTCGACGAATCACAACAACCAATGGGTTTTCAAGCGCAAAGTTTTTTTACTGGTTTTGGACAAACATTAGCAAATGTATCCTTATTTATTTTTCCATTAATTTTTATTGGCACAACAGGAAAATTGCCTACTTGGGTATTTGCTTCATTCTTTTTAGGAGCAGTTTGTTCAATTGCATCAGTTTGGTGGAGTTCACATACAACTAAAGAAATTCCTCCAACTGAGGAAGAATTACAAAAAATAAAAGCTGAAAAAATTAACCTTCTCACGCCATTTATTGACATTTTTTCAGCCGTAAAAGATATGCCAAAAGTAATGTGGCAATTAGCTTTAGTTTATTTATTTCAATGGTATGCCTTGTTCTGTTATTGGCAAAACTCCTCTAAAAGTATTGCGCTATCAGTTTGGAATACTTCTCCAGAAAAGGATATGAAATTATATGGCGAAGCTGTAAGTTGGACAGGATTAGTAAATGGTTGGTACAATATTGTTACTTTTTTAGTAGCATTTTTGTTAGTTGGTTTTGCGAAAAAATATTCTGCAAAATATGTCCATTTCACCTGTTTGATTCTTGCGGCTATCGGATTTTTATTGTTTCCACATATTGAAAATAAATATTTATTATTTCCAGCAATAACTGGTTTTGGAATTGGTTGGGCAAGTATGATGGGAATACCATATTTAATGGTTGTTGCCAATATTCCAAAGGAGCGATATGGAGTTTATATGGGAATTATAAACATGATGATTGTAATTCCAATGTTTATTCAAACGTTGACTTTTGGTTATGTTTTAAAGAATTTTCTAAATAACGACCCAAGACAAGCTATAACTTTTGCAGGAATTTTATTAGTAATTAGTGCTATTTGCACTCTTTTTATTAAAGTGAAAAACAGTAATCAAAATACTTAATTTGAAAAATATAGCATACAATAAAGCCATTGAGTTATTGCATAAAGTCGCTACTCCAAGTGGTTTCTTAGCAAGCGCAGAAAAAACAACTAATTATCAGAGAGTTTGGGCTCGTGATGGAGTTATTTGTGGTTTAGCAGCTTTGGCATCTGGTGATGAAATGCTAATTAAAACATTCAAAAAAACTCTAGAAACATTAGCAAACAATCAACATAGTAACGGAACGATTCCTTCAAATGTATTAATTGAAGGTAGTTTTAAAGAAGTAAGCTATGGTGGTTTAGCTGGAAGAGTAGATGCTGTTACTTGGTTTGTAATTGGAGTTTGTCAATATGCTAAGCAAACCGATAATGCCGAGTTTGTTATAAAATATAAATCTCATATCGAAAAATGTTTGTCATTATTAGAAGCATGGGAATTTAACAATAAGCATCTAATGTATGTTCCTTTATCAGGGAATTGGGCAGATGAATACATTACCGATGGATATGTATTGTACGATCAATTACTCCGAATTTGGGCGCTGAAAAGTTATAATTATTTTCAAAAAGAAGAGGTAATTTCAAATAAAATAGACAAAATTATTGAGCAAGTAGAAATAAACTTTATACCAAAATTAACTGGAGAAAAATACCATCAAAGAGCTTATGATGAAATGAATTTTCAAGATTTCATGCCTTGTTCTTTTTCTCCTTCTGGATATAAAACTCAATTTGATGCTTTTGCAAATTCATTAATTTTATTGCTAAATATTGGTTCAGCAGAATTTCAAAAAAAGATTATTGATTTTTCAAATTCGTTAGCATCTGAAACTAATTTAGGTTTGATTCCAGCTTTTTGGCCTCCAGTTTTTCCAAATGATGAACATTGGAATTTATTGAAGAACAATTGCAAATATGAATTTAGAAATTATCCGTATGAATTTCACAACGGCGGAAGTTGGCCAATGGTCAATGGTTTTTTTGGATTAGCATTACTTTCAAAAGATAAAAATGCTGATGCAGAAATTATTTTAGAGAGAATAAACCATGCAAATGCAATAAGTGAGTTTTCATTTTATGAAAATTTCAATACTACAACGCAAGAGCCAAATGGTGTAGCTTTTTGTGCTTGGAGCGCAGCAGCTAGTGTTCTAGTTCATCAATCATTATATAATAATTTTAAAATATTTTTTTAATTGAAATCTATAGATATCATAAGTATAGGCGAAGTTTTAATCGATTTTATTGGTCATGAGGTGAATACTTCAATCAATAGAACCAAAGATTATCATCGTTTTTTAGGAGGTTCTCCTACAAACGTTGCAGTTAATGCCTCTCGTTTAGGATTGAATGCAGTATTAGTAGCATCATGCGGACAAGATGGTTTAGGAGATTATGTTGTTAGAAAGTTAAAATCGAATAATGTAAATACATCACAAATTAGAAAGTCAGAATCGGCTCCAACATCTGTAATTTTTGTTTCGAAATCAACCGAAACACCCGATTTTATTCCTTACAGACAAGCTGATTGCGAAATTTTTGAAACTCAATTACCAGATGAGATTATTGCAGATGCTAAAATTTTTCATACGACTTGTTTTGCCTTGAGTAAAAATCCTGCTAGACAAACAATTTTAAATAGAGCAAAAAAAGCTAAAGAGTTAGGATTAAAATTAAGTATTGATATTAATTTTTCTGAGAGAATTTGGCCAAATAGAGAAGAGGCAAAACAGGTTTTACAAGAATATTTAGCAAATGATCCATTAGTTAAATTAAGTGAGGATGATTGTTACCGATTATTTTCAGAAGTAAAAACTGAGGACTATATATTTGAATATTTTCACAATCTCGGAGCTACAACCATCTGTTTAACTAAAGGGAAAAACGGAGTAGCTGTTTCTGATTTAAACCTAGGTTTGTTTTTTCAAGAAGCTATTCATATAGATGAAATAAAGGATACAACAGGTGCAGGAGATGCTTTTTGGACAGGTTTTTTATATGCTCAAATTGAAGGCAAAAACCTAAACGAGAGCATTACAATAGCACAAAAATTAGCAACCATAAAGCTTCAAAATGTTGGACGATTGCCAGACAATATCAATATAAAAAGCATAATAGAATAATAAAGTTAGTTTGAGTTTTGTTTAATGTAAAGCTGTGGTTTTAAATCACAGCTTTTTCTATTTGTATTAATTTGAAATTTATTTAAAAGAAAAGCTATAATTGTTTCCATTTTCCATTGAGACTTTTACCTTTGTAGGTCAGAATAAAAAGAAAAGAAAATGCACAAAGACAATAAACGTAGAGAAGCACTTTTATATCACGCTAAACCCACTCCAGGTAAAATTAAGGTTGTTCCAACTAAAAAATATGCAACACAAAGGGATTTGTCTTTAGCTTATTCTCCTGGTGTTGCAGAACCATGTTTAGAGATTGCAAAAGACGTTAATAACGTTTATAAATATACATCCAAAGGAAATTTAGTTGCTGTTATTTCCAACGGAACTGCTGTTTTAGGATTAGGAGACATTGGACCAGAAGCTTCAAAACCAGTAATGGAAGGAAAAGCATTATTGTTTAAAATCTTCGCAGATATTGATGTGTTTGATATTGAAGTTGATACTAAAAATATAGAAGAATTTATTGCCACAGTAAAAAATATTGCTCCAACTTTTGGCGGAATTAATCTAGAAGATATCAAAGCACCAGAATCTTTCGAAATAGAAAGACGTTTGGTTGAGGAATTAAATATTCCTGTAATGCACGATGATCAACACGGAACCGCAATTATATCTTCTGCAGCATTATTAAATGCATTAGAATTAGCAGAAAAAGATATCGAAAAGGTTAAATTAGTTGTTTCTGGAGCTGGTTCAGCTGCATTAGCTTGTGCCAACTTATATGTTTTGTTAGGAATCCAACCTCAAAATATAATTATGTTTGATAAAGATGGAGTTTTATCAAGTGACAGAACCGACTTGTCAGAATTACAAAAAAGATATTCTTTCGGTAAAAAAGGAACTACACTAGCAGAAGCATTGAATAATGCAGATGTTTTTTTAGGACTTTCAGCAGGAAATATCCTAACACCAGAAATGCTATTGGGAATGGCAAAAGATCCTATTGTTTTTGCAATGGCAAATCCAACTCCCGAAATCGATTACAATCTTGCAATAGATACTAGAAAAGATATAATTATGGCAACTGGTCGTTCAGACCATCCTAATCAGGTAAATAATGTTTTAGGTTTTCCTTATATTTTTAGAGGCGCGCTAGACGTTAGAGCAACTAAGATTAACGAAGCTATGAAAATGGCAGCAGTTAGAGCTTTAGCAGCATTAGCAAAAGAAATGGTTCCTGAGCAAGTGAATATTGCCTATGGTGAAACTAGATTAAATTTTGGTAGAGATTATATAATTCCAAAACCATTTGACCCAAGGTTGATTACTATGGTTGCTCCGGCTGTAGCAAAAGCCGCAATGGATAGTGGTGTAGCTTTAAATCCAATTACAGATTGGGAAAAATATGAAAGTGAATTATTAGAACGAATGGGTTCTGATAATAAAATGGTTAGATTGCTTACCAACAGAGCTAAAACAGATCCAAAAAGAATTGTTTTTGCAGAAGCTGACCAACTGGATGTTTTAAAAGCAGCCCAAATTGTTTATGAAGAAGGTATCGGACATCCAATTTTATTAGGAAGAAAAGAAGATATTTTAGAACTGAAAGAGGAAATTGGTTTTGATGCTGATGTGCCAATTTTAGATCCTAAAACAAAAGAAGAGGATAAAAGAAGATTAGAATACGCCGAAATCTTTTGGAAAGAAAGAAGAAGAAAAGGAATATCACAACTCGATGCTCAAAAGTGGATGCGTGAACGCAATTATTTTGCTGCAATGATGGTAAATCAAGGTGATGCCGATGCTATGGTTTCAGGATATTCAAGAAGTTATCCTTCTGTTGTAAAACCATTAATGCAATTAATAGGAAAAGCACCTGGAATATCTCTAATTGCTTCTACCAATATGATGATGACTAATCGTGGTCCGATGTTCTTGTCAGATACTGCAATTAACCCAAATCCATCTGCTGATGATTTAGCTAAAATTGCTTTAATGACTGCAAAAACCGTTAGAATGTTTGGTATTGAACCTGTGATTGCTATGGTTTCGTTCTCAAATTTTGGTTCATCAAACTATGAAAGTGCTAATAAAGTTAGAGAAGCCGTAGCTTATTTACATCACTATTACCCAGATTTAATTGTTGATGGCGAAATTCAAACTGATTTTGCATTAAATCCTGAAATGCTTCAAAAGAAATTTCCATTTTCTAAATTGGCTGGAAAAAAAGTAAATACTTTGATTTTTCCTAATTTGGAAGCAGCAAATATTACTTACAAACTTCTTAAAGAATTATACAAAGTTGATTCTATTGGACCAATTGTAATGGGAATGGATAAGCCAGTTCATATATTCCAATTGGGAGCAAGTGTTGAGGAAATGGTTAATATGGCAGCAGTTGCAGTTGTTGATGCACAAGAGAAAAATAAACGAATTAAGAATTTTGACGTAAAAAAATAGCAGAAAATCGGCATTAGTTATGCCAATTAAACTTTTTTGTTATATTTGGAAAGCATAATAAAAACTATGATAGCACATATTCAAGGTAAATTAGTTGAAAAAACACCAACAGAAGTTGTAATCGACTGCAATGGTGTAGGTTATCATATTAATATTTCACTGCATACTTATTCCTTATTACCAAATGCCGATTTTGTAAAATTATTTACGCATTTGATGGTAAAGGAAGATTCCCATTCATTGTATGGATTTGTAGAAAAATCGGAGCGTGAAATATTTAAAATGTTACTTTCAGTTTCTGGTATTGGAGCAGGAATTGCAAGAACAATGCTTTCCTCATTAGAACCAAAACAAATTATTCAATCATTAGCTAGCGGAGATGTTGCAACTATTCAGTCCATTAAAGGAATTGGAGGTAAAACAGCACAACGAGCTATCCTTGATTTGAAGGATAAAGTGTTAAAAATTTACGATTTAGACGAAGTTTCTATGTCACAAAGCAATACAAATCGAGATGAAGCGTTATCTGCTTTGGAGGTTTTAGGTTTTGTTAGAAAAGCTTCCGAAAAAATAGTAGATAAAGTGATAAGTCAAAATCCCGATGCTACCGTTGAAGTTATTATTAAACAAGCATTAAAAAATTTATAATTGTTGAAAACATATTACCAAAAATATACTTCATTTATTTTTAAAACAGCGTGCTTTCTAAGTTTGCTGTTAACTGGGCAACTTTCTTTTGCTCAAGATGACGAAGTGAACGATTCAATAAAAGGATATAATACAGGAGCTATTAATCTGGCTAATCCTAAAAGTGTGGTTGAGGCATATACTTATGACCCAATAACTAATATGTATGTTCTTACAAAAACTTTTGAAGGTTTTAATATCAATTATCCCATCATTCTTACTCCAAAAGAATATGAAAAATTGGTATTAAAAGAGTCAATGCATGAGTATTTTAAGAACAAATCTAAAGCCGTTGATGGTAAAGGTACCGAAGAAGATAAAAAGAATTTATTGCCAAGATATTATGTAAATTCAAGTTTCTTCGAAACCATTTTTGGAGGAAATACCATAGATGTAAAACCAACAGGTTCAGTCGAAGTAGATTTAGGTTTTAGACATACAAAACAAGATAATCCATCCTTTTCACCAAGAAATAGAGCTACAACAACCTTCGATTTTGACCAAAGAATCAGTATGAGTTTGATGGGAAAAGTGGGTACAAGATTAAATGTAAATGCCAACTATGATACCCAATCTACTTTTGCATTTCAAAATCTTATCAAATTAGAATACGCTCCAACAGAAGACGATATTATTCAAAAAATTGAAGTAGGTAATGTAAACATGCCTCTAAACAGTTCATTGATAAGAGGAGCACAAAGTTTATTTGGGGTAAAAGCACAATTACAATTCGGAAAGACTACAGTTACCGGAGTATTCTCTGAACAAAAATCACAAACAAAAACCGTTACTTCTCAAGGTGGAGGAACCATTCAAAATTTTGAACTTTTTGCTCAAGAATACGATGCTGATAGACACTTTTTCCTATCACAATACTTCAAAAATAAATATGATTATTCTTTAAGAAATTATCCTCAAATTGATAGTAGAGTTCAAATTACACGTATTGAAGTTTGGATTACAAACAGACAAAACAGAGTTACTACAAACAATAATAATCTAAGAAATATTATTGCTTTACAAGATTTAGGTGAAGCTGCTTTAAATGAATCTGGAACTTTAAATCCAATTCCACCAGCAGAAATTGTAGCTATTAATCCAACAGACTTAGCAAATAGCTTTTTCTTAGCACCTACTGATACTCCTTCAAAAAACTCAAACAATAAATATGATCCTGCTTTAATTACTTTAGGTGGCGGTTTCTTAAATACAAATATTAGAGAAATTGTAACTTCTAATTCAGGTTTTAATAATTCGCAGCCAGTAAGTGAAGGAATTGACTATTCAAAACTAGAAAATGCAAGAAAACTTAGTCCAAACGAGTTTACTTATCATCCACAATTGGGATACATCTCTTTACAACAGCGTTTAGCAAATGACGAAGTTCTTGCTGTAGCTTACCAATATACCATAGGAGACCAATTATACCAGGTAGGTGAATTTGGTAATGATGGAGTAGAAGCAACGCAAGTTGACCCAAGTGGAGTACCATCATCACAAGCATTAATATTGAAAATGCTTAAAAGTAGTTTAACAACAGTTCAAAAACCAATTTGGGGATTGATGATGAAAAATATCTATCAAATTCCTGGCGGTTATCAATTGCAAAAAGAAGATTTTAAATTCAATATCTTATATACTGATCCATCGCCATTAAATTATATTACACAAGCTAATTCTACTACACCACTTCCTGCTGGAGTTGAACAAACGCCTTTGTTAAAAGTTTTTGGGATTGACCAATTGAACTATAACAATGACCCACAAAACGGAGGTGACGGATTCTTCGATTTTATTCCAGGATTGACTGTAGATCAACAAAATGGTAGATTGATTTTTACTTCTGTAGAACCTTTCGGTAAGTACTTATTTGAAAAGTTAAGAAGTGGAGCGGGTGAAGATTACAATGGTGACCCAACTTTTGTTTACAACGCCAATCAAGCGAAATACGTTTTTAGAACCTTATATAAAAGTACACAAGCAGCAGCTTTGCAAGACAGTGAAAAAAATAAATTCCAACTTAGAGGTAAATTCAAATCTTCTGGTGGTGATGGAATTCCAATTGGTGCTTTCAACGTGCCAAAAGGTTCTGTAGTAGTTACAGCTGGTGGAAGAGTTCTTGTTGAAGGTGTTGATTATACAGTAAACTATCAAGCAGGTAGAGTTCAAATTCTTGATCCGGCATTATCGGCGTCGAATACTCCAATTGAAGTTTCTGTTGAGAACAACTCTGTTTTTGGTCAACAAACAAGACGTTTCTTTGGTGTAAATGTGGAACATAAATTTTCAGAAAAATTCATTTTAGGAGCTACGTTCTTAAAAATGACAGAAAGACCTTTCACTCAAAAATCTAATTACGGACAAGAATCGGTAAACAATTCTATTTACGGAATAAATACTAGTTATTCTACTGAAGTACCTTTCTTAACTAGATTGGTAAATAAACTTCCAAATATAGATACGGACGTTCCTTCTGTGGTTTCTTTTAGAGGTGAAGTAGCTTACTTACAACCAAATTCGCCAAAAGCAGATCGTTTTGAAGGTGAAGCAACTATTTATGTTGACGATTTTGAAGGTTCACAAACAACCATCGATTTAAAATCGCCTTTTTCGTGGTACTTGTCTTCTACACCAGAAAAACCAACAACGGGAGTATTACCAAGTTATCCTGACTTTGGTGGAACTTCAAATGGATTAGATTATGGATTTAAAAGAGCAAAATTGGCTTGGTATTCTATTGACCCAGTTTTTTATACACAAAGACCATCCGGAATTTCTGAAGATGATTTGTCATTAAATTCCACACGAAGAATTTTTAGTCAAGAGTTGTTTCCAAATACAGTTATAGCTCAAGGACAAACTCAAGTTGTAAATACTTTAGATTTAACGTATTTTCCAAATGAGCGTGGTCCTTACAATTTTAACACGGCAACTGCACCTAATAACACAATACCAAATCCAGAAGATAATTTTGGTGGAATAGTTCGTGCTTTAAATTCAACCAATTTTGAACAATCTAACGTTGAATACGTACAATTTTGGATGCTAGATCCTTATTTTGATCCAGGAAATCCTACTGCTCAAACTCCAAGTACAAACATTGGTAAAGTGTATTTAAATCTTGGTGAAATATCGGAAGATGTTCTTAAAGACGGAAGGAAATTCTATGAAAATGGAGTTGGTAATAATCAAATAGTGGTAAATCCGCAACCGCTTTGGGGAGATGTTCCAGCTTCACAATCGTTAATCTATGCTTTCGATTCTGATCCTGGAAATAGAACGGCTCAAGATGTTGGATTTAATGGATTGAACGATGCTCAAGAAGCAGCTAAATTTCCAACGTTCTCTTCTTTTACCGATCCAGCAGTTGATAATTTTACTTATTTCTTAAATACTACTGGAAATATTTTTGATCGTTATAAAAATTATAATGGAACAGAAGGCAATTCACCAATTGATGTAACAGACACTAATCGTGGTTCTACAACGGTTCCAGATGTTGAAGACATCAACAGAGACAATACCATGAATACTATCAATGCGTATTATGAATATGGTATTGATGTTAGGCCAGGAATGGCAGTAGGAAATACTAGATACGTTACCGATGTTAGAGAAACTACGGTAACATTATCAAATGGTGAAACCACTCAAGCAAGATGGATTCAGTTTAAAGTGCCAGTTTCTCAACCTGAAAATACAGTTGGAAGTATTTCAGATTTTCGTTCTATAAGATTCATGAGACTTTTTATGACAGGTTTTGAAAGTCAAATTACGTTGCGTTTTGGAACTTTAGATTTAGTGCGTGGTGAATGGAGAAGATTTGAAAACACCTTAGATCCAACAGATACAGATACATCTGATGATGGTACCGATTTTGATTCTCAAGCTATAAATATTCAAGAAAACGGAGATAGATTGCCAATTCATTATGTAACACCTCCAGGAGTTCAATTAGAAGAACTTTATAATAATAATACTCTTATACCACAAAACGAGCAATCATTAGCATTGAGAGTAGATGGTGATGGTTTAGAGCCAGGAGATTCTAGAGCAGTGTTCAAAAACGTAAGTGTAGATATGCGTCAGTTTAAAAAACTGAAAATGTTTGTGCACGCTGAAGCACCAGCTGATGATGTTACTTCCTTGGAAGATGATGAAATGGTTGCTTTTATTCGTTTTGGTAATGACTTTACAGAAAACTTTTATCAAGTTGAAATTCCGTTAAAAAGAACGCAGTTTGGAGATAATTCTGCTGAAGGTGTTTGGCCAGAATCCAATAGAATTGATATTTCTACAGAATTACTAACCAAGCTGAAAATTTTAGCCTTAAATTATGTTTATACACCAGGTGAAATTTTCTATAGAAATGAAGATGATCCAGACATGAATCCTTCAGCCTCTGGTAAAGTAAATAAGTTAAGATTAGGTATTCGAGGAAATCCTAATTTCGGTTTAGTGAGAACATTAATGGTTGGTGTAAAAAACCAAACAGATGATTTAAATACACCGCAACATCCTTTAAATCCTAGACGTATTAAAGGAGAAGTATGGTTCAATGAGCTTCGTCTTGCCGAAATGGACAACAAAGGTGGTATGGCAGCAGTTGCTAATTTAGATGGTAATCTTGCCGATTTTGCGAATGTTTCTGCTACTGGTAGATTAAGCACCATAGGTTTTGGAACTTTAGAACAAGGACCAAACGAAAGAAGTCGTGAAGATATCTTACAATATAATGTTGTTACCAACATGAGTTTGGGTAAACTTTTACCTAAAAAATGGGGAATAAATCTTCCATTCAATTATGCTGTTGGTGAAGAGTTTATTACGCCTAAATACGATCCTTTCAATCAAGATATCGAATTGCAACAATTAATTGATGTTACCGCTGATGAAGCAGAGAAACGTAACATCAAAAATAGAGCTATTGATTATACTAAGAGAAAAAGTATCAACTTTATTGGTGTGAAAAAAGAACGTGGCGAAAAACAAAAACCACATTTCTACGATCCAGAAAACTTGACACTTTCTTATTCTTACAATCAAGTTGATAGACACAATTTTGAATTAGAAAATTTCACCGATCAACAAGTAAACACTACTGCTGATTATACATTTGCATTCCAATCTAAACCAATTGAACCTTTCAAAAAAGTGAAAACGTTCAAGAAAAGTAGCTATTGGAAATTATTGAGCGATTTTAACTTCAATTATTTACCTGCAAATATCTCTTTCAGTTCTAATATTATTCGTCAATTTAATAGACAACAATTTAGATTAGTTGATGTAGAAGGTCTTGGTCTAGATGCTTTATATCAAAGAAATTTCTTGTTCAATTATCAGTATGGATTTAATTATAATCTAACTAAATCTTTGAAACTTAATTTTAATGCAACTTCTAATAATATAGTTAGAAATTACATGGATGAAAACAATGTTCCAGATAATTCTTATACCATTTGGACAGATTATTGGAATATTGGTTCACCAAACCAACACAACCAACAGTTAACAGTAAACTACGAATTGCCATTAAACAAAATTCCATTCTTGAGTTTTGTGAAATCTAGTTATACTTATACAGGTAATTTTAGTTGGCAACGTTCTTCATTGGCATTCTCATCTGTTATTTCTAACGGAGTTGAATACAGTCTAGGAAATACAGTTCAAAATGCAGGTTCTCATAAATTGAATACCCAATTCAATATGGAAACTTTTTACAAGTATTTAGGATTGAATAAAACCAAAAAGCAAACCAAAACAACGCAAGTTGGTCCGCCTAAACCAGGTCAAAAAGTAACGAGTCAAGCAGCTACTCCAGCTAAAGATAGTAATCCATTTGTAGATGGTTTAATAGGTGTTTTAACTAGTGTGAAAAACATTCAAATCAATTATACCGAAAATCAAGGAACTGCTTTACCAGGATTCCTTCCAAGTATTGGTTTCTTTGGAACAGCTAAACCTTCGTTAGGATTTGCTTTTGGTTCGCAGGATGATATTCGTTTTGAAGCTGCTAAAAATGGTTGGTTAACATCTTATCCAGAATTCAATTTAAATTATACTCAAATTCTAACTAGAACACTAGATTTTACCGCCAATGTGGATTTATTTCCAGATTTCAAAATCGACTTAAGTGCGAACAGAACGTATGCTAATAATTTCTCAGAACAGTACGATGTTTCTCCTGATGGAAATTACAATTCAAGATCGCCTTACAGCACAGGAAATTTTGCAATTTCAACGGTTTTGATTAAAACAGCATTTAAGAATAGTGACGAATTTGGTTCAGAAGCTTTTGATGATTTTAGAGAAAATCGTTTAAAAATCGCAAACAGATTGGCTTCAAATTATTATGGAGGCGCAATTTATCCGTTAGACTCAGAAGGATATCCTGCAGGTTTTGGTAAAAATAGTCAATCGGTTTTATTGCCAGCATTCTTAGCAGCCTACACAGGTTCTGGTGCTTCAGATGTTTCCTTAGGAATCTTGAGAAATATTCCAATTCCTAACTGGAATGTAAAATATAATGGATTAATGCGTTATAAATTCTTTAAAGATAAATTCAAACGTTTCTCTTTACAACACAATTATAAAGCATCTTATACTATAAATTCGTTCCGTTCTAATTTAGATTACCAAGAAGGTGTAAATCCACTTAATGGGAATTTATATGAAAAAACTCTTGTTGGAAATGTGAATTTAGTAGAACAATTTAATCCATTAATTCGTTTAGATTTAGAAACCAAAAGTTCGTTCAAGTTTCTGGCTGAAATGAAAAAAGACAGAGCATTATCTTTAAGTTTCGATAATAATCTATTAACAGAAGTAAAAGGAATTGAATATGTAATTGGAACTGGTTATCGTTTTAAAGATGTAATTTTTTCAACTAAATTAGCTGATGATCCTTCTGGGGTTATAAAAAGTGATATCAATTTGAAAATAGATTTCTCTTACAGAAACAATAAAACAATTGTACGTTATTTAGATTATAACAACAATCAATTAGGTGGAGGACAAAACATTTGGTCTGCAAGATTAACTGCCGATTATTCGTTTAGTAAAAACCTAACTGCGATTTTCTATTACGATCATTCGTTCTCTCAAGCAGTAATTTCAACATCATTCCCATTGACAAATATTAGAGGTGGATTCACTTTAAGATATAACTTTGGAAATTAATTGAAATAGTGATAAAAATCATTTTAAAAATTTAAGAATAAACAATACATTTGACCTGAATTTAAACTTACAAACAAAATGAGCATACCAACTAATTTAAAATACACTAAAGACCACGAATGGATTTCTATGGATGGTGATGTAGCAACTATCGGAATTACACATTTCGCTCAAAGCGAACTTGGTGATATCGTTTATGTTGAAGTTGAAACACTAGACCAAACTCTTGAAAGAGATGAGGTTTTTGGAACTGTTGAAGCTGTAAAAACAGTTTCTGATTTATTTTTACCAATGTCTGGTGAAATTATCGAATTCAACGAAGACCTTGAACGCAATCCAGAAACTGTAAATTCTGATCCTTATGGAGCTGGATGGATGGTGAAAGTAAAAGTGTCTGATGTTTCTCAATGGGACGAATTATTAGATAGCGAAGCTTACGCAAGTTTGATAGGTGCATAATAAAAAAATATTTTTCCTACTAGCCATTCTTTGGACACTTGTTGTTACATATTTAAGTTTGGCAACTTTTGAAGATGTTAGTAGTAATATAGAAGTTCCATATAAAGACAAACTCGCGCATTTTACATTCTACATGATGTTTGTAATATTGTGGTCGATGTTTTTCAAACAAAGTAAATACAATTATAAGATTCTATTTGCAGCAATCGTCTACGGAATAGTAATGGAAATTTGCCAAAAACTATTTACCACAACTAGAAGCGCAGATTTTCTTGATGTTATAGCCAATACAACAGGAGCAATAGTAGGATTACTAATAATTACTAAGATATTTAATAACAAAACCACTCATTGAGTGGTTTTGTTGTTTTATTGCAACAATTTAAATTTACTCTTATAAATAAGTTTATTTAGAATACTAAGCATCATTACTTCATTATTTTCTATTTTTGGCAGCAATAAATTGGATACAGATTTTTTGTACCTTTATCGTTTCTAATAATTAAGAAAATGAACATCAAGAACTATTTAGATTCTACTTATCTAAAAACACCCGAGCAAGCTGGACTTTCTGTTGAAGAAAACACCAAAATAGTTCAAGGATTTATCCAAGAAGCTATAGATGAAGGCTTTAAACTTATCATGATTCGTCCTGATATGGTAGCTGTGGCTAGAAAAATGATTAGTAAGGCTAATTCAATGGTTACGATAGGAACTGTAATTGGTTTTCATGAAGGAACTTATTCATTGGAAGATAAACTTACCGAAGCTAAAAAAGCTATTGAAGATGGTGTAGATGATTTAGATTTTGTATGCAATTATGAAGCATTCAAAAGAGGTGAGATCGATATTGTAAAAAAAGAAGTTCTCGAAGGAACCAAACTTGGACTAGATCATCACAAAATAGTAAAATGGATTATTGAAGTGGCAGCATTAAGTAACGACCAAATTATCCAAATTTCTTCTTTGATTAAGAAGGTTGTGATGTCTAATTTTAAAGAAGAATGTTATCATTTGGTTTATGTAAAATCATCAACAGGTTTTTACAAAACAGAAAATGGTTTGCCAAATGGCGCAACGGTACCAACCATAATAATGATGTTAGAAAATGGTTCGCCTCTCTCTATAAAAGCTGCAGGAGGCGTTAGAACCTATGATGAAGCAGTAGAAATGATTAATCTTGGAGTTAAGAGAATAGGAACATCTTCTGCCAAAGCCATTGCCAACGGACAAACAACAAACAGCGATTACTAAATTATATTCAAATAGGATGTTTAATAAAATAACGATAGCTTTTTTACTTTTAAATGCATTATTGGTTACCGCTCAAAAAGGAAGTGAGCAAATGCCAATTTTTCCAAACTGTGCTAAATTACAAGCTAAAGAACTTGAAAATTGTTTCAATACAGAAGTACAAAATTTTGTTTACAATAATTTTCAAGTTCCTACTAAGTTAAAAGACAACAATTACAAAGGAAGTATCATAGTCTTGTTTGAGGTTGATGATAAAGGAACGTTCAAAGTGCAATATGTTGATGCCATAGATGAGGATTTAGTAAAAGAAAGTAAACGAGTTTTTGCAGCTATCCCAAAAGTGAGTCCGCCAACGTATAACGGAAAGCCAACTTATGCAAAATATACAATCAAAATAGCAATTTCACTTCAAAGTGCTGCAGAAATTCAAGCAGAAAAAGAGAAAGAAATTGAGTCTAGCAAGCCAACTACTATTTACTCGCCAAAAGATAAAAATAAAGAACTTACAGAATTTGATAGTATTGTCTATAAAAAATTCAACAATCCTCAGTTTCAAAGTCATTTGAGCATTCCGTTGTCGCATAGTTTTTATGCACAATTTGATCCAGCAATGAATCAAGTAGGTAGTAATAATCATACGGCATCCAAACCTTATACTTATGCTGAAGTTTCTAAATATTACATTATAGAAGCAGAAAATCAAAAGCTAATGAAGAACAAAACTTCATGGTGGGGGAAAAAACTTTGGAACGAAAATACAGTAGCCATTCAAGGTGATGATTATTGGTTCACCGTAAATCCTATTTTTGATCTACAAATGGGAAAAAGTGATCCAAGTGTTGCAGATTATACTTATGTAAACACACGTGGAATCCAAATACGCGGCGGTTTAGGAAGTCAATTGAACTTTACAACAACCATTTTCGAAAGTCAAGGTCGTTTTGCTGATTATTTTAACAATTATGCCATTTCGATAAAACCATCAGGAGGAAATCCTGCAATCATTCCTGGTATCGGAATCGCAAAAGAATTTAAATCAGATGCTTTTGATTTTCCTATGGCGGAAGCAAATTTAACTTTTGCACCAAGCAAGTTTTTTGATTTGCAATTAGGATACGGTAGAAATTTCTTAGGTGACGGATATCGTTCATTGTTTTTAACTGATGGCGTAAGTCCTTATCCGTATTTCAAAATCAATACGACGTTTTGGAAAATTAAATACACCAACAATTACATGTGGATGAAAGATGTTAGAAATGACGCCACAGTTGATGGAACTTATGCGACAAAGTTTGTTGCAAACCATTATTTAAGTTGGAATGTTACTAAAAGATTCAATTTAGGTTTTTTCGAATCGGTAGTTTGGTCTAAACAAAACGATAGAGGATTTGACATGAGTTTCGTAAATCCAATTATCTTTTATCGTGCTGTTGAGTTTGCATCATCTTCAAGAAGTGGAAATGCATTACTTGGTTTAACAACTAAATACAAATGGAACAATCAAATTAACTTTTACGGACAATTTCTAATTGATGAATTCTCATTCAATGAAGTAAAAGATGCTAATAAAAGTTGGAAAAACAAGTTTGCTTACCAAATTGGAGCAAAATATTTCAATGCGTTTAATATAGAAAATCTGATGGTGCAAGTGGAGTACAATCATATTAGACCTTACGTTTATTCTCATAGCGATGCATTAACAAATTATGGAAACAGTAACCAAAGTCTTGGACATCAATGGGGTGGGAATGCTAAAGAATTAATCGCAATTGCGCGTTATCACAAAGGAAGATATTTTGCGGATGCCAAATTAACAATGGGTGTAAGAGGTTTTGATTTTGACGCGACTAAGAATTACGGTGGAAATATTTACTTAAGCTATAATGAAAATAGAGCTTTTGATAATGGAGTTACTGTAGGACAAGGGAATAAAACTAATATTGTTATCGCCGATTTACAAGCTGGTTATTTGATAAACCCAGCTACAAATTTGAAAGCTTTCGGAAGTATTATTTACAGAAATTTTAGTCCAACCGTAGAAACAGATGCGTTGAAAAAACAAAGTACTACATGGTTTTCTCTTGGTTTGAGATGCGATATTTTTAATTGGTATTTCGATTATTAGAATTTTAAATAATTTTATGGTTTGTTTTTTGTCAAATCCTTTTTGATAAACTACTTTTGCACCATTAAAAATCAATTTTTCAATTCCATTGAATTCTACAACTAATACACTTTCGCTCAAAGCAATCTTTAGAGATTTTAAAGAAATCACCAAGGCTGGTTTAGCAATAAGTGTTTTATTTTCTTCAATTGCTGGCTATTTATTAGGATTTGACGAAAGTCATCCGTTTAGTTGGACAACTTTGATAATGTTGATTATCGGTGGATATTGCATGGTTGGAGCGTCAAATGCTTTTAATCAAGTGATAGAAAAAGATTTGGATGCGTTAATGGATAGAACTAAGAATCGTCCAGTTCCTGCTGGAAGAATGTCGCCAAATGTTGCTCTGTTTGTAGCAAGTTTGTTAACGATTATTGGCTTAATCTTACTCTATTTAATCAATCCAAAAACAGCAATGTTCGGAGCGATTTCAATATTTTTATATACAAGTGCTTACACACCATTAAAAACGGTTACACCATTATCGGTTTTTGTAGGAGCAATTCCAGGAGCAATTCCTTTCATGTTAGGATGGGTTGCGGCAACAGGAAATTTCGGAATAGAAGCAGGAACGCTATTCATGATTCAGTTTTTTTGGCAGTTTCCTCATTTTTGGGCAATAGGTTGGTTTTTGTATGAAGACTATGAAAAGGCAGGGTTTTTTATGTTGCCTACTGGACAAAGAGATACTAAAACAGCGACACAAATTATATTGTACACATTTTGGCTAATAGTAGCATCACTTTTACCTTGTTTGGGGTTTACCGGGCAATTTTTTATTAGTCCAATTGCAGCAGTATTGGTTTTTCTTTTGGGATTATGGATGCTGATTTATGCTTTTAAATTATACAAACAAAGAACTCCAAAAGCAGCCAGGGTACTAATGTTAGTAAGTGTTTCTTACATTACTTTATTGCAAATAATATATATAACAGATAAATTTTTAAGATAGTTATGATGACAACTGAAGAATATAAAGAACGCACAGCAAGGTCATACAAACTCTTGTTGATTTTTGCGATGATAAGTATGGTGATGATGTTTGCCGGTTTAACAAGCGCAATGGTTGTAAGTAAATCGAGACCAGATTGGCTTAAAGATTTTCAAATGCCAACTGCTTTTTTCATAAGTACTGCAATTATTCTTCTTTGTAGTGTTACCATTCACCTAGCAAAGAAATCAATTAAGAAAGATGATAGAAGCTCAACTACACTTTTTTTGTTAGCAACTCTTGCCTTGGGATTGGGATTTATTTATTTCCAATTTGAAGGTTTTGCACAGTTATTTCAAAATCACTTATATCCAGTTGGAGGAACAGGTTCTATTACCATTTCTTTCTTATATGTTTTGGTTTATGTTCACATGGCACACTTAGCTGGAGGGTTAATTTCATTATTAATTATAATTTATAATCATTTTAAACAAAAGTACAATTCGTCCCAATTTCTTGGTATTGAGCTAGGTGCAATGTATTGGCACTTTCTTGATTTCTTATGGATTTATTTATTTTTGTTTTTATATTTCTTTAAATAAGAAAAATATGTAAATTTGGGAACTTTTTAACAACAACTTTTTATGGGATCGACAGTTACTACTGCAAATACTGTAGGGAAATCATGGGATGGCGGAAATAATGAGCCATTGGGAGCAAGTTACGGAAAATTAATGATGTGGTTTTTCATCGTTTCTGATGCATTAACCTTTTCTGGTTTTTTGGCTGCTTACGGTTTTTCTAGATTTAAATTCATTGAAACTTGGCCTTTAGCCGATGAAGTGTTTACACACTTTCCATTTATGCATGGGGTTTCTGCTCCAATGTATTATGTGGCATTGATGACTTTTATTCTTATCTTTTCTTCTGTTACTATGGTACTTGCTGTTGATGCAGGTCACCAAATGAAACAAGGAAAAGTAGCTTTCTACATGTTTTTAACAATCATTGGAGGTTTAATCTTCGTTGGTTCACAAGCTTGGGAATGGAAAAATTTCATTCATGGAGAATATGGTGCTGTTGAAACAAAAGGCGGAAGCATTCTGCAGTTTGTCGATAGTAAAGGAAAACGTGTTGCTTTAGCTGATTTCGCAGTTGTATTACCTGAAGAAAGAGAACAACTTACAAGAGGTAAAGGAAAATGGTTTATGGAAGAAGGAACTTTGTCTACTTATTCTGTAAATGAAGTTTTAGAAGGCTTTAAAGCTCGTCCAGATTTATTAGTAAGAACTGAAGTTATTAATAGTGAGGAAACTCTTAAAACTGTTCAAGGTTTAAATGAAGATAAATCATTGAATAAACCAAAACATAAATTTATTCTTTCAAGAGCAGAATCTGAAAAAAGATTAGCAAATGCTACATTGGTAGTTGAAGGAGCTAACTTACAACACAATGAATATGGAAGTAAGTTATTTGCTGATTTCTTCTTCTTCATTACTGGTTTCCACGGTTTCCACGTATTTTCAGGAGTAATTATCAATATCATTATTTTCATTAATGTTCTATTAGGAACTTATGAGAAAAGAAGAACATACGAAATGGTAGAAAAAGTAGGACTTTACTGGCACTTCGTCGATTTAGTTTGGGTTTTCGTATTTACATTCTTCTATTTAGTTTAATTTTTTAGAAATTATATATTATGTCACACGAGCACGTTTCTAATACAAAAAGAATTTGGAATGTATTTTTCCTTCTTTCTGCAGTAACAATAGTAGAGGTTGTTTTGGGTATTATTAAGCCAGAATCACTTCATTTGACCAATATTTTAGGGATGAACCTTTTAAATTGGATATTCATTATTTTAACAATATTCAAAGCATATTACATTGTTTGGGCTTTCATGCACATGGAAGGTGAAACTCCTGCATTAAGAAGAGCTGTAGTCTGGACTGTAATTTTCTTAATTATATATTTAGTTTTTATTCTGCTTACAGAAGGAAACTATGTTTTTGAGGTATTTAAAAATGCTACAATTAAGTGGAATTTTTAACATTATATTAATTCAATAAAAAGGTACGCATTGCGTACCTTTTTTTTATTTTTGTATATTCAAATTATGAAAAAAATGAAAAAGAAAATTGTTCTGTTTGTATTGTTCGTTCTTCCACTAGTTACTTATCTCTTTTTTGCTTCAGGTGTTAATAGTTTTGTTAATCTTCCTACTATTACTAAGAATATTCCAGATATAAATACTTGGAAAACTTTAGATGATAAACCTGTTGCTCTTACCAATAAAATTACAATATTAGGCTTTATTGGTACTGATGTTGAAAAACGAAAAGGAAGCTTTTTTAATTTATACGAAAAGATTTATACTAGAAATAAAGATTTTAAAGATTTTCAAATGGTAATGATTTTTCCAGATGGAACTCAAGAGCAAGTTAAAGCATTAAAAAACGATATAAGTAAACTTGGAACTCAAGCTGGATGGAACTTTGTTTTTGGTTCGCCACAGCAAATACAAACATTCTATGATAAACTACAATTAGTAGGTAAATTAGACGATAATCTTGGAACACCAAATGTTTACATTGTAGATAAAAAGAGAAATCTTAGAGGTAGAAAAGGTCAAGATAAAAAAGGGAAGCCAGAATATAAAGAAGGCTATAATACAGTACTGGTTTCTGAATTATACAACCAAATGATTGATGATGTTAAAATCATTTTGGCAGAGTATCGCTTAGCTTTAAAAAGAAATCATAACGCTTCAAGAAAAATATAATAGGCATGAAAAATAAATCTTACATAGGTATTTCATTTATTATTTTAGTATTTGGGATTATCTTTATACCAAAAATAATCGATCGCATTAAAGACGGCTCAGTTGTAAAAAATGACAGAATGAGTCTCTCAAATGAAATTGTTAAAGAGGATGGTTTAATAAAGATAGGGCCAGTTCCTAAGTTTGAATTAACAGATCAAAACAATGCTAAAATATCTGATAAAAGTTATTTAGGTAAAGTATATGTAATTGAGTTTTTCTTTTCAACGTGTCCTTCAATTTGTCCAATTATGAACAAAAACATGAAGGATATTCAAAAGGAATTTTCAAAAGAGAGTAACTTTGGAGTAGCCTCAATTACTATAAATCCGGAAAATGACACTGTCGAAGTTTTAAAGGAACATGCAAATCAACTTGGCATCACTTCACCAAATTGGCATTTTCTAACAGGTGATAAAGAATATATTTTAAGTTTGGCAAACAAAGGATTCAATCTATATGCTGCAGAAAATAAAAAAGTGAATGGTGGTTTTGAACATTCCGGACTTTTTGCACTTGTAGATAAAGAAGGGAAGATAAGATGTAGAAAGGATAATCAAGGAAATCCAATTCTATATTATGATGGACTTGAAGCCAAAGGAGTAAAGGAAATTAAAGAAGACATTAAATTATTATTAGAAGAATAATCATGGATAACACAATAGAAAAAAAATTTAGAACACCAATTATTATTGTTTCAATACTAATTCCAATAGTTGTAGCAATTCTATTTTCTGTAAAGTTAAAAGATTTCGGAATCAATGTGGAGCCACTTTCTTTCTTACCGCCAATTTACGCGTCAATTAATGGTATTACGGCTATTTTATTGATTTTAGCAGTAAGAGCTATAAAAAATGGTAATCGTTCGTTACACGAAAAATTAATGACTTCTGCAATTGCATGTTCTGTAATCTTTTTAGTAATGTATGTTGCCTACCACATGACTTCAGAATCAACTAAGTTTGGTGGTGAAGGTATAATCAGATACGTTTACTTTTTTATTCTACTAACTCATATTGCGCTTTCGGTAATTATAATTCCTTTGGTTTTGTTTACTTATGTTAGAGCATTATCTAAACAATTTGATAGACATAAAAAACTGGCTAGAATTACATTTCCATTATGGTTATATGTTGCAGTTACTGGCGTTGTTGTTTATCTAATGATTTCTCCATATTATGCAAATTAAAGAAAATAGAGTAAAGAAAATAGAAAATAGACTAGAGAAAAGAAAAGTTTCTACATTGAAAGGATTCGTCATTATACTTTTTTCTATATTCTATTCTCTTCCTTCACAAGCACAATGCGCTATGTGTAGAGCATCATTAGAGAGTGAAGGAAATACTAT
The DNA here is from genome assembly GCA_013298525.1 of Flavobacteriia bacterium. Classification (GTDB taxonomy): domain Bacteria; phylum Bacteroidota; class Bacteroidia; order Flavobacteriales; family Flavobacteriaceae; genus Flavobacterium. The sequence goes on along the minus strand of JAAFHW010000007.1, from coordinate 26,049 downwards.
GAAAGCTGAAGCAGTAAATGACGGAATTGTTTACCTAATGGTTATTCCGTACGTGTTGGTTGGTATCGTTGGAGTAGTGGTTTATAGAATGTATACGAAAAAGAAAACTCAATAGTTTTTATTCCATTCCATCAATTTTAATATTCAATTTACCTGATGTAGTTATAAATGCAATTATAGCTTCGTTGGTCAATTCAACTTTTTCAAATTCAAAATCGTTCAAAGTTCCGTTTACGAATACGCCTTTCATTGGTGAGTAATTGCTCAAGTAGGGCAATAAACTTTTCTTGCCTTCGTCCAAATTTTCTTTTATAGAATAGCGGCAGTTTTCTTGAATTTTTCTCAAAATTACGCCTTGCAACAACCAATTAGCTGTTTTTGTCAAAAGACCTTTTGTATTTAAAACATAATCCATTTGTTCAAAATAAATTTCTTTTGTAACTGAATTATAATTTGGAATTCCAGAAAGATAAATTGATCCATTGATGCTTCCAGTCATGTCAAGTGCAATAATCATTTTACCATCTTTCGACCATAAATCAACTTTTTGTACTGTGATTTTTCTACTTCCTGAAGCAAATTCTTTTCCTTGAAAATTCTTAGTTATAATTCGTGAAGCACTCTCATAAGTAGAAATTGCCGCAACAGTAGCAGTGGTTTTATCTGGAACAGTAGCAACCGGTTTGAAAGTAACAGATTCTTTATCAAAAACATTTTTTGGTTCTTGTCCAACCATTGTTAGCATGGTGCATTTTAATCCTAAGTTCATTTTTATTTTACTTTTTTGCAATTGTGCATCAGTAACATAAACTTCAATTGGATTCATTTTAAACCAGGTTTCATATTGTTCACTTGTTTTAAAAGGTGTACCCAAAGTTTCTAAGACATTTAAAACATAAGGTTTGAAATCACAAGATTTTTCAATAGCATCATCAATTTTTTTGGCTACTTTCGATTTGAAAATAGACAAAGTAGGATTGATTATATAAGTTATCGGAACTTTTTTTCCAGCAACTAATATCGTTGGGCTTTCACTCCATTCAAAATCTTCAATAACAGAGCTAGTATTCATTTTCCAATTTGATAATTTGGCTGTACTGAGTAAAGTTATGGTTCCGTTTAAATCAATTTCTCTTGTGTCGTTTAGTCCCATGAACTCCGTACCGTATTTTATTTTTGACCAAATTTTCAAAGGCAAAACAGATTGTATTTTTCCGTCTTTTTCAATTAATTTTATAGTGCCTGTTTTCCAAATTTTCATTTCCGTTTTGTCATCATCAAGATTATTATCTTCATAAATCAATCCAGTTAAGGCTTTGTTTAATTGGTTTTCAATTTCTTTTAATGAAACTTCCATGGGCATGCTTACGAATGAAGTTGTTGTTTTGTATGCCATTGGAGTGTTTTGAGAGGGTTCTGGTTTTATAGTAGCAATCTTATTTGTTGACGAACAACTAAACAAAGCAGAAAGTAGAATAAGCGAAATTAATACAAGAAAACAGTTTTTCATTTTTAAATCAAAATTTATTTGGGTGTGAATGTAACAAAAAAAGTAATTTAACGTCAGATAAGAATATGTTAATTTAATTGTTTTGATTATAAAACGCTTAAATTTGCATTATTGTATTTTAACTATTGATTAAAATAAACATGAAAAACGTAGGTTTTAAAATAATTTTCCTTTTTGCTCTAGTTTTCGGATTTTCATCCCAAGCTCAATCAAAAAAATGGACTATACAAGAATGTGTTGATTATGCTTTAAAAAATAATATTAGCATAAAACAAACCGATTTAGATGCGCAAACAACTGCAATTTCTAAGAAAGATGCTATTGGAAATTTTTTACCAACAATTAATGCCAATGCTTCACACTCTTGGAATATTGGTTTAAATCAAAATATTACAACAGGTTTACTACAGAATCAAACTACACAATTTACCTCTGCAGGTTTAAATTCAAGTATTGATATCTATAATGGATTGCAAAATCAAAACAGACTTCGTAGAGCTAATCTTTCAATTTTATCTTCTCAGTATCAACTGACCAAAATGAAAGATGATATTTCTCTAAATGTTGCTAACGCTTTTCTTCAAATTCTTTTCAATAAAGAGAATCTTAAAGTTCAAAAAGAACAATTAGCAAATGATGAAAAGCAGCAAAAAAGAAGTGAAGAACTTGTTGCATCTGGTGTTGTTCCAAGAGGTGACTTATTAGATGTAAAGGCAACAGTAGCTGCAGATAAACAAAGAGTTGTTGCGGCTGAAAACACATTGTTTTTATCAAAATTGAGTTTAGCACAGTTGCTACAATTAGATGATTTTAAAGATTTTGATATTGCTGATGCTGATTATGAAGTAAAACCTAGCGCTACAATGTTAGAAACACCTGAAGCTATCATTGCAAAAGCAAAACAAGAACGTGTAGAGTTAAAAATAGCCAAAACAAATCTAGAAATAGCCGAAAAAGATGTAAAAATTGCCAAAGGAGCTTTTCAACCAAGTTTATCTGGATTTTATAGTTTTAGTTCAAGAGTTAGTTATGCAGATAGAGTATTATTTGATAGCTCGGGCTTTCCATATACAGCAGGTGCACTTCCCTTCTTTGATCAATTTAGTAACAATAAAGGGCATAATTTTGGAATGCAATTGAATATTCCGATACTGAATGGTTTGTCAATCAAGAATAATGTTGAGCGTTCAAAAATTGCTTTAGAGCGTTCTAAGACAGTTGAAAAACAAGCTACATTAGATTTAGAACGAAATGTTTACACAGCAATTACAGATGCTAAAGGAGCTCTTAATGCATACGAGTCAGCAACTATAACGCTTGATGCTCGTAAAGAAGCTTTTAATTATGCTAAAGAAAAGTATGCTGTGGGCATGATGAATAGTTTTGATTACAATCAAGCACAATTATTATATGCTAACGCGCAATCAGAAGTAATAAGAACTAAATACGATTACATTTTTAAAGTTAAAGTAGTGGAGTTTTATTTTGGAATTCCAATAATTGAAAATAAATAAGATCATGTCAAAAAAGAAAATTTACATAATAACTGGAGTTATTTTAGGATTAGTAGTTTTATTAGTAGCCTTATCAAAAGCTGGTGTTTTTGGTGATAGAGATAATTCTACAGAAGTTGAAACTGCCAAAGTTGACGAAATAACTATTATAGAAACAGTATCTGCAACTGGAAAAATTCAGCCAGAAATTGAAGTAAAAATATCTTCTGAAGTTTCTGGAGAAATTATTGCTTTGCCTGTAAAAGAAGGTCAAGTGGTTAAAAAAGGTGATTTATTAGTAAAAATTAATCCTGATTTATATACTTCTGGTTTGAATCGTTCTGTTTCAAATTATTCTGGAACTAAAGCTGGATTAAGTCAAGCCGATGCCTCTTTCAAAGAAGCTCAAGCCAATTATGATAGAAACAAATCATTGTACGAAAAAGGAATTATTTCTCGTTCAGATTGGGATAAAGCTATTGCTTCATTTGAAGTGGCAAAAGCTAGTAAACAATCGGCTTATTATAACGTTCAAAGTGCTAACGCAACTGTAAAAGAAGCAAAGGATAACTTAGGAAGAACTACAATTTATGCTCCAGCTGATGGTACAATTTCTATGCTGAATGTAGAATTGGGTGAAAGAGTTTTAGGAACCCAACAAATGACAGGAACAGAAATTTTAAGAGTTGCCAATTTAAACAATATGGAAGTTGAAGTTGATGTCAACGAAAATGATATCGTTAAAATCAACATAGGTGACGAAACTAATATTCAGGTTGATGCTTATTTGAAAAAAGAGTTTAAAGGAATTGTTACAAGTATTTCTAACTCTGCTAGCTCAACTACAACAGCCGATCAAGTAACAAATTTTAAAGTTAAAGTTAGAATTTTAAAAGAATCGTATTTAGATTTGATAGAAGGAAAACCAGATACTTATTCGCCTTTTAGACCTGGAATGACAGCTACTGTTGATATCATTACTACAAGAAAAGAAAAAGTTATTGGTGTGCCAATTAGCTCTGTAGTTATAAAATCGGATACAACGGCAACTAAAAAGTTTGAAGTTGAAGATGGAGAAGAGGATAATAAAGTTAAAGCTAAGTCGGATAAAAAACTAGAATGTGTTTTTGTAAAAGTAGGCGATAAAGCTAAAATAAGAGTGGTAAAAACTGGAATCCAAGATGATACTAATATTGAAATCATCTCTGGACTTCAAAAAGGTGATGAAGTAATCGTTGGTCCTTATGTTACTGTTTCTAAAAATCTAAATTCTGGTGATAAAGTTAAAATCACTGCTAAGAAAGAAGAAGCAAAAAAATAGAACTTAAAAAGATTATCTTTTAAATGGGTTACATTCTTAATATTGAAACGGCTACTAAAAACTGTTCTGTGGCTTTAGCCAAAAACGGTGAAACTATTTTATGTAAAGAAATGGCTGAACAAGGCTTTTCTCATGCAGAAAAATTGCACCTATTTATTGAAGAGATTATAAAGGAAGCTGGTATAACATTTTCTGATTTAAGTGCTGTTGCAGTAAGCCAAGGACCTGGTTCATATACAGGATTGCGAATTGGAGTTTCAGCGGCTAAAGGATTATGTTACGCATTAGAAATACCATTGATTTCAGTTGATACATTGACGGTTTTAGCAAATCAATTGCAAATAGAAAAAGGTATTATCATTCCGATGATTGATGCACGAAGAATGGAAGTTTATAGCGCTATTTTTAATTCAAAAAAAGAAATGATAAGAGAAGTTCAAGCTGAAATTCTTACCGATTCTAGTTTTTCTGATATTGATGATACTGTTTATTTCGTTGGTGATAGTAATGAAAAAGCAAAAACGATAGTATCAAAATCTAATTTTAACTTTGTTGATACTATTTTTTATCCTTCAGCCAAGGAAATGAGTGCGATTTCGTATAAGAAATTTCTAAATAATTCTTTTGAAGATGTGGCTTATTTTGAACCTTATTATTTGAAAGATTTCATGTTACAAACCAAATCTACTTAGAATTTTCTCTTACAAAAGGTTGGATTATTATTCCCTTTTTATCAAACGCGGCTTTACAATTTTCCAAAATATCTGAGGAAACTTCACCAAAATCTTCGTTTTTAGACCAAGGACGAATTGCTAAGTGAATGGCGCTATCAGACAAATCTTTTACAACAACTATAGGTTCTGGATTTTTCAAAACTTTAGAATGGCTTTTCATTACTTCTAAGACAACTTCTTTAGCTTCTTTGATGTTGGTTTCATAAGAAAGTGAAAATACCAAATCTACACGTCTCATTCCTTCAACAGAAAAGTTTGTAATGATTCCATTCGATAAAATTCCATTTGGAATAAAAATGGTTTGATTATTAGCTGAAATAAGTTTGGTTACAAATATTTGAATTTCTGTTACTGTTCCAATTACACCTTGTGCTTCGATAGTATCTCCAACTCTAAATGGTTTGAAAAGAATAATCAACATTCCACCTGCAAAATTAGATAAAGAACCTTGAAGTGAGAGACCTACAGCCAAACCTGCAGCTCCTAAAATTGCTACAAATGATGAAGTTTCTATTCCAAGTTTTGAAATGAAAGTTACAAATAACAAAACTCGTAAAACCCAATTTAAAATATCGGCTAAAAACTTTGAAAGCGTTGGGTCTAACTCACGTTGAACCATTAATTTCTTAACCAATCGATTAATAAATCGAATTACATAAATTCCAACAAAAAGAATGATGAATGCTGAAATTAACTTTGGCGAATAACTAATTAATACATCAAAAAATTGCTTTGTGTATTCTTCTAAACTGTTGATGTGAAGTGTTTTTTCCATAATAAAAAAATCACACTAAAAAGTGTGATTTAAATTTTTACAAATATAGCTTTTTTCCAAAATTAATCAGCATCTTCTTCAACTCTATTTGCGTCTTCTGCTGGAGCAACTGGTGCTGCTTCTTCTGCGTCATTTGTAAACGAGTTAACTTTTTCTTTTACAGTATCAACAGCATTTCCAGCCATTTCTTCTGCTTTATCAGCAAGTTCGCCTGCTTTTTCTTTTACAGTATCAACAGCGTTCTCAATTGCTTCACTTGCAGCTGGAACATATTCTGCTACTTTTTCTTTTGCAATTTCTGCATATTCTTCAGCTTTTTCTACTAAAGGTGCAGCTGTTTCTTTTACTTTTTCAATTGCTTCTTCAGCAAAATCTTCAGCTTTATCAGCAACTTCACTTACTTTTTCTTTGGCCGAACCAAATAGGTTTTTAAAAAATCCTCCTAATCCCATAGTTTCTATTTTTTGTTTTGGTTAAAATTATTATTGATTATTCAATTTCGAAAGTAAGTTTTAAATTTACTCTGTATTCTGTTACTTTTCCGTCTTTTACAGCAGCACTATGTTCTTGAACATAAACTGAACGAATGTGTTTTAATGATTTTGCTGCTTGTTCAACTGCTTTTTGTGTTGCATCTTCCCAGCTTTTTTCTGAGCTTGCAAGTACTTCGATTACTTTTAATACTGCCATAATTTATTTATTTGGTTAAAGGAATAAAATTACAAAATTTATAAATACAATAGTATTTTGTTTTATAGAAATATTGCGACAATTAGCTGTTTTGCATAATTTTAGCCATGATATACCCTTGAAGCAACTATTAACCCTTCTTTTATTTCTAAAACTTCTGCAACTAACATGGCTTCTTCGTTATCTACATTTCTTATATATTCCATAAATACTCTGTCAGAATTTGCTGTTAGAGAAGTTACTTTATATTGCAAACTTGGCAATCGTTCAAAAGCATCTTGCCACCATGTTCTTAGTGCATCTTGTCCTCTTACTAGTCCGTTTGTTTCTGGATGTCTAATTTTTAATTTTGGGCTAAAATGTTCTGCATCATTATCATATAAGGAAAGTAATTTTTCTAAATTATGAGTATTAAATGCTTCAAACCAAGCATGAGCTATAGATAAATTTTTCTGAGTTGTCATAGGGATAAAAAAACCAAGCTTTTGCCTGGTTAGATATTTTTTAAATTAATTATTTCTTGTTCTGTCAGCGCTCTCCAATTTCCTCTTGGCAGATTTTTTTTGGTTAAGCCAGCAAAGGCAACACGATCAATTTTTATTGTTGTATAGTTGTAGTTTTCAAATATAGCTCTGACAACTTTTACATTTGGAGTTCTTAATTTGATTCCAATTTCATTCTTTGGCTCATTTTCGATGTAACTTATTTCATCTACAAATAGTTTATGACCATCTAATGTTACACCTTTTGAAATTTTTTCTAAATCTTCAAATTTTAAATTTTTATCTAAGGTAACTTGATAGATTTTTGGAGATTTTTGATTTGGCAAACTAAATTTTCTAATGATATCGGTATCATTTGTAAAAACTAATAATCCAGTGGTATTTTTGTCCATTCTACCAATAGGTTGCATCTTGGATGTTGTTGCGCCTTTTATTAGCTCTAAAACATTTCTATGGTCACCATCTTCATCATTAGAAGTCGTGAAGTTTTTGGGTTTGTTTAAAACAAAATATTCTTTCTTTTCGGGCATTAAAGTGGCTCCGTCAAAATTTACAACATCACCAGGTTTAACTTTGTGTCCCATTTCTGTAACGACAATTCCATTTACTTTTACATTCCCAGATTGAATATAAATATCAGCATCTCTTCTAGAGCAAGCACCAGAATTTGAGATGTATTTGTTCAAACGAATTTCATCCGATTTTATTGGTTTCGGTACGTTTGGAGAATCTTTTTTAACTACGGGTTTTCTATTTTGAGAACGTTTTTCCATTGCAGGTTTAGAAGTTGTAGTAGATTTTTTTCTATCACCACTTGGTTTGCTTGGTCCAGTTCGTTTTTTATTATTAGAATTATTCATGCTTATATTTTTTGCAAAGATACTCTATTTGAGCTTAACTTTTGCTAAGATTATGAAAGCAAAGGGATTTAGAAGTCTTTTTCTAAAACCTTAAACTTATTTCCAAGAATTTCAATAAGTACTTTTGTGTTGGTATTGGTATAAAAAAGTTGCTTACTTTTCTCATTTATTTCTCTAAAACCTACTTTTTCATCTAATATTTTTTTGGTTTGCTTGGCAACTGCTTCTCCAGAATCAATTATTTTAATCTTTGATGGTAGAATTTTCTTAATTTGAGGGATTAAGTAAGGGTAGTGGCTACACCCAAGCACTAAATAATCTATGTTACATTCCATCATAGGATTTAGATACTTTTTTAATAAAGCCTTCATTTCTTTAGAATTTATTTCGCCATTTTCAATTAGTTCAACCAAACCAAATCCAATTTGTTCTATGACTTGAATGTCTTGAAACTGTTCAACATGTTTGTAAAACAGCTCACTATTTAGTGTTCCTTTTGTGGCAAGGATTCCTATTTTTTGTGTTTTTGAATGTAATGCTGCTGGTTTTATAGCAGGTTCTATTCCAATGAAAGGGATGTCATATTTAGCTCGTAATTCTTTTATTGCATTTGTAGTTGCGGTATTACAAGCTACAACAATGATTTTGCAGTTTTCGTTTAGAAGGAACTCAGTATTTTTACAACTTAAATGAATGATTTCCTCTTTAGATTTTTGGCCATAAGGAGCATTTTTACTATCAGCTAGATAAATGGTATCTTCATTAGGAAGTAATTGATGAATTTCTTTCCAAATAGAAGTTCCACCAATTCCCGAATCAAATAGCCCAATAGGATTGTTGTTTGTCATAAAGCAAATGTAAAAAAAAACTGCTCAAATAAATTGAGCAGTTTTTAAATATTTTGATTTTTAAATTGGATTAAAATCCTAAATCTTTTTTTACATCAACTGTGATGTCTGTTCCATCAGCTAATAATAAATCACCAGCGTTTAGTACATAATTAAAACCTTTAGCTTTTCCAACTTTTTGGATAGAAGCTTTTACTTTTTCTGTAATAGGTTTCATTAAGTCTGCTTCTTTCTTTTGTAAATCTTTTTGAGCAGTTTCTTGATATTCACCAATTCTTCTTCCCATGTCTTGCATTTCTGATTGACGTGTTTGGTTTACAGCATCTGTTACAGTTGCAGCTTCAGCATCATATTTTTTAATTTTAGCTTGATACTCATCTACCATAGTTTTGTACTCAGCAGTGTAAGTATCGCTCAATTTTTTCAATTGATTTTGAGCATCAAGTACTGCAGGCATTTTAGTCATGATTTCATTAGTATCAACATGTGCTACTTTAGTTTGAGCGCTCATTGTTTGAAAGCCAAATAAAGCTACTGCTGCTATTAAAAAAGTTCTAAATTGTTTCATCATTCTTCGTATTAATTATTGTTTTTATTTATTTTAAGGTTTATTATTTTTTGCGTCTTCTTTTGCTTTTTTTGCAGCTTCTCTATCGGCTAATATTTTAATTCTTTTTTCTTCAGCTGCTTTTTTTCTATCGTCAATTAACTTTTGTCTTTCTTCTAAAGTTTTTTTCTTTTGAGCTTCAACTTCTGCTTTTTTATCAGCTACTGCATCTGTTTTTGTGTCTGCATCTTTGTTATCTGTATTAGGCTTATCAGAAACTGTGCCACTTTTTTTATTATTCTTTTCTTCTAACAATTGTTTTCTTTTTGCATCAGCTTCAGCTCTCTTTTCTTCAGCTAGAAGTTTTTTGTCCTCAACCATTTTTAGACGAGCAGCTTTTCTTTCTTCAACTTGTTTTTGTCTTTCAGAAAGTAGCGGATTGTCATCAATCATTTCTTGCTTGCGTTCTCTCTCTTCTTCAAGTTTCAATTGTTTGGCAGTCATTTCCTTTCTTTTCTCGGAACGAGTTAGAGCACTTACAACACGATCACTAATGTCGTGTTTTTTTGCAGCAAAAAGCATTGTTAAATCAGATGATTTATCGAAAATATAATCGTATTTTTTTGCTTCAGCAATATCTTGAACAACGTTGAATACTTGATCTTGAATAGGTTTTACTAAAACTGCTTTTTGAACAATTAGTTCACCATTTGGACCAAATTTTTTCTGAGTATATTCTAATAATTCATTTTCTTGAAAAGCAATTTCTTCTTCTCTTTCTGCTATAAGTTCTTTAGTTAAAAGAACTTTTTCGGTTTTTAAAGCTTCTTTTAACTTAGCAATATCATTTTTTTTGGTTTCAATTTCTTGCTTCCATTTTTCTGCTTTTTGCTCTAATTGGTTTTTTGCTTCAGCATAATCAGGAACTTTTTCTAAGATGTACTCCATATCGATGTAGCCAACTTTGATTCCTCTTGTTTGCGCATTTACAGTGTTTGTTACAACTAATGTTACAAATAATGCTAGTAAAATGTATTTCTTCATAAACTTAAGTTTTAGAAATGTTAAGCAAATATACTAAAATTGTTGACCAATAATAAAATGTGTTTGCCATCCACTTTTTTCTGTTAAACCTGGAACTGGATCAAAGCCATGTGCAAAGTCAATTCCTAATAATCCGAAGGCAGGCATGAAAACTCTAATTCCAAATCCGGCAGATCGTTGTAAAGAGAACGGATTATAGTCTCTAAAATTGTCAAACGATGTTCCTGCTTCTAAAAAAGATAAGGCATAAATTGAAGCTTGTGCTTTTAAAGTAATAGGATATCTTAATTCTAATGAGAATTTGTTATAGATCGAACCACCATTTACAGATGATAATGATTGATTTGGATAACCTCTTAATTGTACAACTTCACGACCATCTAAAGCAAAGTTGGCTAAACCATCTCCACCAACAAAAAATCTTTCAAAAGGAACAACTCCTCTAGCAGAATTGTATGCCCCAAGATAACCAAATTCACCTAAAGTTCTTAAAACAAGTGCGTTTTGATCGTTACCATATAATTTAGTAAACCAATCGGCTTTAAATTTTACTTTATAATATTCTAACCAATTAAATCTTTTTTGATCAATTTTAGCTTGATCTGGATCTGCTTCGCTGAAATCATTTACTTTAACAATACCTGTAGTTGTTAGTCCAGTTAATGGATTTACAACTGTAGCTTCTTTAATATAATCTCCATCGTTAATTAAAACTCCATCAGCACCAAAATTTAAATCTTGTATTGATGAAGCCGAATATCTTCTTTTGTATTCTGCTTGGTTTCCTAAATTAGCATAATCAATGTTGTTGAAAAGAGAATAAGGTAGCGTAAATTTTGTTGAAAGACTAAATTCTGATCCTTTTGTTGGGTATATTGGGTTGTTACCTTTACTATTTCTACTTAAACCAATATTAAAAGCAAGGTTTCTTGAAGAACCATTACCAAATGTAAATAAACCTGTGTTATAATTATTTAAATCATAATATTGAAAACTTACAGCATTTGAAAGTGTAAAATAATCATCTGGAACAGTTAATCTTTTAGCAATACCTACAGATAATGATGTAATGTTGAAACTTTTACTTTTATCTACGCTCGCAGAAGAACCAGTATATAAAAATTGTTTACTTTGAGACAATGATGTAGAAAAACTTACTGGTTTTTTTCCGCCAAACCATGGTTCAGAAAATGATAAACTGTAGGTTTGAAAGAAAGTACTGGCTTGTAAACGTAAAGACACTTTTTGTCCATCACCCATTGGAAGAGGTTTGTAAGCATCTTTTTTGAACATATTTTTTACTGAAAAATTGTTAAAAGATAAACCAAGTGTTCCAATGAATCCGCCACCGCCATAACCTCCTTGAAGTTCAATTTGGCTTGATCCTTTTTCAACTAAATTATACTCAATATCAACAGTTCCTGCAGTTGGATCAACATTCTTGAATTTTGGATCGATTGCTTCAGGATCGAAAAATCCTAACTGTCCAATTTCTCTAATAGTTCTAACTAAGTCGTCTTTACTATATTTTTCACCTGGTTTTGTTCTTAACTCACGATAGATTACTTTATCATTTGTTTTATCGTTACCAACAACAGTAATTTTATTGAAGTAAGCAATTGGTCCTTCAGTTACTCTAATTTCAAAATCGATAGAGTCATTAGCTGTTTTTACTTCAACAGGATTGATATTAGAAAACAAATAACCATTATTTTGATAAAGATTAGTTAAATCTTCTCCGTCTGGTTTAGTTTTATCAGCAACTCTTTTTTCAAGAAGAACACCATTGTATGTGTCTCCTTTTTTAATTCCAAGAATGGTGCTTAAAAGTTGATCTGAATATACAGAGTTACCTAAGAATTTAATATTTCCAAAGTAATATTTTCTTCCTTCCTCTACCTTAATATTTATTGCAAGCTTATTTTTTTTCTTGTCAAGCCAAACAGAATCACTTACTACTCTAGCATCACGATATCCTTTTTCTTTGTAGTTATCAACAATTTTTAATAAATCTTCTTCGTATTTAGTTTTTATGAATTTTGAAGCTTTAAATACCCTAATAGGATTAACAACTTTGGTGTTTTTCATAGACTTTTTAAGTTTTTTATTAGAAAACTCTTTATTGCCTTGAAATGCTATTTGTTTGATTTTTATTTTTTCACCTTTATCAATATTTACTACCATATTGACAGTATTTGAAGTGGTGTCTACAATGGTTCTAATATTTACTTTAGTATTAAAAAATCCGTCTTTTTTGTATTTATTTTCTAAATAGTTTTTGGTAGTTGTAATTAAATTTTCATTTACAATTTTACCTTTTGTAAGTGAATTTTCTTTAATCAACTCTTCAACTTTATTCTTTTTGACACCAACAAATTTAGCTTCGTTTAATTTAGGCAATTCTACGATTTCTAAATCTAAAAAGATACTATCGCCTTTAATCTCATTAATATAAAAATCGATGTCACTAAATAAACCTAATTTACCAAGTTTTTTTATTGCCGCACTAATTTCTTCTCCAGGAACTGAAATATTTTGACCTTTTTCTAATCCAGAAAAAGTAACAACGGTTTGTTGATTGTAGCTGATTTTACCTAATACGTTTACATTTCCAAGAATGTATTTTTTTCCTTGGTCAAACGGCAATCTATCTTGTGCATTTGATTGAAAAACAACTCCTAAGAATAAAAGTGTTAGTAAAGTTTTAATATGATTGATTGACACTTTAGGATTGTTTAATTTGTTCACTTGTTTTTCCAAATCTTCGTTCTCTTTTTTGATAGCTAATGATGGCTTCATATAAATGTTCTTCTGTAAAATCGGGCCACAAAACATCAGTAAAAAATAATTCCGCGTAAGCTATTTGCCAAAGCAGAAAATTACTGATTCTATGTTCACCACTCGTTCTGATTAATAAATCTACATCAGGTAGATTGTGCGTGTAAAGATGCTCATTTATAATTGATTCATCAATAGCGTCTATTGAAATTATATTATTTTTAACTTTATCACTAATGTTTTTAACAACATTTAATAATTCTTCTCGTGAACCATAACTTAATGCTAAGGTTAAAGTCATTCGAGTATTGTTTTTTGTTTTTTCTATTACCTCATTTAATTCTTTTAGAATTGACTTTGGCATTTTGGATAGATTTCCAATAGAATTAAGACGTATGTTGTTTTCTTGAAGTGTTTTTAATTCTTTTCTTAACGAACCAACTAGTAATTTCATTAAAGTGTCTACTTCAAGTTTTGGTCGATTCCAATTTTCTGTAGAAAAGGCATATAAGGTTAAGTTTTCTATGCCCATTTTTGCACATGTTTCAACGGTAACTTTAACAGATTTTGTTCCGCTTTCATGTCCTAGTGTTCTCAACAAACCTTTTTGTTTTGCCCAACGGCCATTGCCATCCATGATGATAGCAAGATGTTTAGGTAAATTCTCTTTATTTATTGATTCTAATAAACTCATATTTTTTTAATCTGCACAATAGCATGGTTTTTCGCCAAAGGTATAGGTTAATGTAAAACCAGAAAAAACATACCAATCTTTACTATTTATATTTCCAAATTTTAATGGTTCCAAATTTTCGTTTTTTGGGAAACTACCATCTAAATTATCTGTCATTGTATATCTTGCTCCAACTTCAACCCCCAAAATTAAATTAGGCATTATGTTAGATTTTACACCAACTATCATAGGTATTGCAAATGTACCATGATTGATGTCAATTTTTGAAACACCATTAATTACATATAATTCATCATAATTGGTATAACTCAATCCTGAATAGACATATGGAGTTATTAATTTATCAAAATTATGAAGATTAAAATCGAAAAAATTAAACTCCAAACCTAAAGATAATTCTTTAATGTTATTTTCAAAGTCATAGCCTCTTTTAAATCTTCCTGGTACTTCTGAATCTAAATCATTTGCTGTGATTTTAGATTGTGTATAGGATATTCTCCAAGAATGTCTCGGACTTTTATTCCACTTATAAATCAAACCATAAGCCAATTCATTTGGATTCACATAATTTGCTTTTCCAACGTCACCAATATAATTGCTACCACCAAGAAATACTCCAACTTCGTGAATCTGAGCGTTTAATTTTGATAATCCTAAAATAAAAATAAATAAAAATATTCTTTTCATTAATTGAAAAATAGCGTGCAAATATAACAATTATAGCCACTAATAAAACATGATATTAGTTTTTATAATAAATTAAAATTGACACAGTTAAAGTTTAAAATAAAATTCATTTAAAATGAACTGCTATTTAACGGAAAAAAGTAGGAAGTAGTATTTTAAAAAGAGTATTAATTTCGTTTGTCTTCACCCCAAAGAAGTTTATTTCTTAATGTTTTTAAGAAAGTTTCGTTTGGAATTTCAACCATATTAATCTTAAAAGGAGTTTTTCTAATAATTAATTCGGCGTTGTTATTAAGAGTTGCAATTCTAGAATCTAATGAAACTAAATATTGTTCCTCTCTACCTGAAACTTTCAATTTAATTTCTGTGTCATCAGGAATTACCAATGGACGTGCATTCAAATTATGAGGTGCAATAGGAGTAATTACTAATCCTTTAACTTCTGGAGTTAAAACTGGTCCGCCACAACTTAAAGAATAACCTGTTGAACCTGTTGGTGTAGAAATAATTAATCCGTCTGCCCAATAGGAATTTAAATGTTCACCATTTAATGAAGTGTCAATTGTAATCATCGAAGTAGTGTCTTTTCTGCTTACAGTAACTTCATTCATGGCAAAATTCAATTCATTGATTTGTTCGTTTTCTGGATTACATTCCAAGCTAAGTAGCGTTCTTTCAGAAAGAGTGTATTCTTTTTTTAACACAATTTGCAAAAATGTCTCAATGTTTTCTTTTTGAACTTTAGCTAAAAACCCTAATCGTCCTGCATTAATTCCAAGGATAGGAATTCCTGAATCTCTAACATAGGTCGCTGCTCTTAATATAGTTCCATCTCCACCAATACTAATAAGTAAATCAAAACTTGAGTTTAAACATTTATAATCGTTGAATGTTTTATACTCTTTTTTCAGAATTTCTTCATCATATAATATTTTGAGAAATTTTTCTTCTATGACCAATTCAACATTATTGTTATTGAAAAATAAAAAAATGTCTCGAATAATTGGTCGAGTATCGTTTTGGTAATATTGTCCGAAGATGGCAACTTTCATTTTCTAGATGTTTAAATATTTATCCAAATAATCGGAACGTTCTCTCAAACTGTTCAAATAATTATCTTCATGATGCTCTGAAACTATTTCGTAATTGTACCTTCTGAAGGTTTGAATAATGTCATTCATGCTTCCAAGAGCAATTTTTATTGTTATTTGAACACTTTCAACATCTGCTTCAGAAACAAATAATCCCAAAAGTTTGCCATTATTGCTTTCAACGATTTGGGCAATTTGACTCATAGAATAATCTATAAGACTCTTTTTTACTACAATGATGCCGCCTTGCTCTTTAAGAAATGGAGTTTCATGAAAAAACTTGACAATATCTTCTAATTCATAATATCCTAGATAAGAATTTTCTTCATCCAAAACAGGTACAATATTGGTGTGGTTTTTAGCAAAAACTTCCAAAACATCTAGCCATATCATATTTTTTCTAGCGAAGAATCCTTCCAAAGTATATTTGTAGTCAGCTACTTTTTTATCAATGTCAAAAGTCTCTACATCATCAGCAGCAATGCTTCCAATATAAATACCTTCATTTAAAACGGAAAAGTGAGAATAAGGAACATCTAAAAAAAAGTCTTGAACATCAGCAATAGTTTGCTGACTATCAATGGCTTTGTAATCATTAGTTATATAATCTGTAATTTCGGTCATAGCAATTAATCAATATTTGTTGCAAAATAATCAAATTTTAGGATATAAATCCTTATTTTAACTTTGTATTTTTGTAATCAGAATTTCAAAAATGAAATTTTCAAAAAAAGTTATGACAAAATTAAGTGTAAATATTAATAAAATTGCAACTTTACGTAATGCACGTGGAGGAAATGTTCCCGATTTATTGCAAGTTGCCAAAGATATTCAAAAGTTTGGAGCGCAAGGAATTACTATTCATCCTCGTCCAGATGAACGTCATATTCGTTATCAAGATGCTCGAGATTTAAAACCGATTGTTTATACAGAATTCAATATTGAAGGGAATCCACAACACAATTTTATCGATTTGGTTTTGGAATGTAAGCCCGAGCAAGTTACTTTGGTGCCTGATGCAATTGGAGCTATTACATCTTCTGCTGGTTGGGATACTGTAAAACATCAATCTTATTTAAAAGAAGTAATTCAAGAATTTCAGCGTAACGGAATCAGAACATCAATTTTTGTTGATTCAATATTAGAAATGGTAGAAGGTGCTAAAGAAACAGGAACCGAAAGAATTGAACTTTATACAGAAGAGTTTGCGCATCAATATAGTTTAGGAAATTTGAAAGGTATTGAACCATATACTAAAGCGGCAGTTTTAGCAAATGAATTAGGATTAGGTATCAATGCCGGTCACGACTTAAGTTTGGATAATATCAAATTTTTCAAGGAAAATATTCCAGGATTATTAGAGGTTTCTATAGGTCATGCTCTAATTTCTGAAGCATTATATTTAGGGTTGGATAATGTTGTTAATATGTATTTGCAAAAATTGAAGTAAAATGGTGCATTCAAGAATAGAAGGAGAAGGAAAACCATTGCTGATAATTCATGGGTTTTTAGGAATGTCTGACAATTGGAAATCTTTTGGAGCTTTATATGCTTCCAAAGGATTTCAAGTTCATATTCTAGATTTGAGAAATCACGGTAAAAGTTTTCACTCAGAAGATTTTAGTTATGATATAATGGCTCAAGATGTTTTAGAATATTGTCAAAATCATAATTTGAATCAAGTATCTATAATAGGTCATTCTATGGGAGGAAAAGTAGCCATGCTTTTTGCAACCAATTATCCGGAAATGGTAGAAAAATTAATTGTAGCCGATATTGGTCCAAAATATTATGCACCACATCACCAAGACATATTAGCAGGATTGAATGCAGTTGATTTTACTTCAAAACCAGATAGAGCTTCTGTAGAAGAAACTTTATATCCTTTTATTCCAGATTTTGGAACACGTCAATTTCTAATGAAAAATTTATATTGGGCAGCCCCAGGACAATTAGATTTTCGTTTTAATTTGAAAGTTTTTAATGAAAAAATTGAAGTTATTGGAACGGCTTTACCAGAAGAAGCTCAATTTGAAAAACCAACACTTTTCATACGAGGAGGTAATTCAAGGTATATTCTAGATACAGATTTACCTGAAATAAAAAAACATTTTCCTAACTTTGAATTAGCAACAATTCCAAATGTAGGACATTGGCTTCATGCAGAAAATCCGCAGTTGTTTTTTGAGGAAACGGCACGTTTTTTGGAATAATATTGTAAATAAAAATTAATTAAAAAATATGAAATTACTTTTAAGAATATTAATAACGTCCATCCTTGTTATGGTTATATCTTACCTTATGAAAGGAGTAGTGGTTGACGAATTCTCAACAGCATTAATTGTTGCAATTGTGCTAGGATTGTTGAACTTTTTTGTAAAACCAGTACTAGTGTTGTTTACTTTGCCAGTGACCGTTTTTACTCTCGGACTATTTTTATTGGTTATCAATGCGATAATCATTCTATTGTGCGATCATTTTGTAGATGGTTTTGATGTAAACGGATTTTGGACAGCCTTGTTCTTTAGCATCATTTTATCGCTTTCACAATCATTGGTTTATCAACTTACTGGAGAAGGGAAACAATAGTTTAAAAATCAATAAAATAAAATTGGTTGGGTTGTAGAAATGTTATAATTTTGCAACCCAATTTTAGTATGTATAAAACACGAAGAAATGAATATTACAAGAAATAATGTAGATGCATTAAATGCTGTAGTAACTGTTGAGGTTTCTAAAGCTGATTATGCTCCAAAAGTAGAAAAAGTATTAGCAGATTATCGTAAAAATGCAGCGATTCCTGGTTTCAGAAAAGGTGCTGTACCAATGAGCTTAATCCAAAAACAATACGGAAAAGCAATTTTATTGGAAGAAGTAAACAAAGTTTTACAAGAAAATCTAAACAGATATTTACAAGAAGAAAAATTAGATATTTTAGGAAATCCACTTCCTGTTGTAACAGACAGTTTTAATTGGGATGCTGAAGATTTCAAATTTGATTTCGAATTAGGTTTAGCACCAACATTCTCTGTTGATTTAGCAGCTAAAAATGATGTAGTTCAATACAAAATCATTGCAGACGATACAATGTTGAACGCTCAAGTTGCAAGAATTCAAAAACAATATGGTAAAATAGTTTCGGCAACTGTTGTTGCAGAAGGAAATGATGTTTCTGGAATTTTTACAAACGAAGAAAAAGGAATCAATAACAGAACAACTTTAGATATGGAATTGTTTGCTGATACAAAAACAGCAAAATTGTTCTTAGGTAAAAAAGTAGGAGATGTTGTTACTCTTAAAACTAAAGGTTTATTCAACGACGACCATAAATTAATGGATGTTTTGGCTATTGCTCACGATGATGTTCATGGTTTAGATATTGAAGTTACTTTTACAATTGATGAAGTTGTTGCAAGTGAACCAGCTGAATTAAACCAAGAATTATTCGATAAATTATTCGGACCTGGAGTTGTAAATTCATTGGAAGAATTGAAAGCTAAAATAAAAGAAGACGCTGAACAACAATTCGAACAACAAGCGAATCAAAAGTTCTTAAATGATGTTACTGAATCGTTAATTGTAAATACAAAATTTGATTTACCTTCAACATTCTTGAAAAAATGGATTCAATCGGCTGGTGAAAATCCATTAACAGCAGAACAAGCCGAAGAAGAATATGCAAAATCTGAAAACGGATTGCGTTACCAATTAATTGAAGGTAAAGTAATGGCAGATAATAATCTTCAAATTACTTTCGAAGAATTAAAAGATTTTACTTCAGGTTTAATCAAAAAACAAATGGCACAATTCGGACAAATGAATCCTACAGACGAAGATGTTCAAGGAATTGTTGCTCGAGTTATGTCAAACCAAGATGAGGTAAAACGTCTTTCAGAGCAAGTAATGAGCGAAAAAATGTTGAACCTTTACAAAGAAAAAGTAAAAGCTAAAACAAAAGAAGTTAATTACGAAGAGTTTATTAAAGCAATGTATGGTGAACTAAACCACTAATTGTAAAAGATAATTTATTATATTTGAGCGTCAAAGTCAATTGATTTTGACGCTTTTGTTTTCAGACAGTTTGTCACTTAAAATAAAAGGAACGACATTTGCAATAAAGAAATAAATTATAAGTTTAGTCCAACAACTTTAAACTTTTAAACATATAAACTTTTAAACTATATTTTAAAATGAACTACGGAAAAGAATTTAAAAAATTCGCTACTAAGCATCATGGAGTAAATAGCTTGTACTACGATAAAATGGTCGCTAGTTTAACGCCTTATATTATTGAAGAACGCCAATTAAATATTTCACAATTAGACGTTTTCTCTCGTTTAATGATGGATAGAATCATCTTCATGGGAACAGGAGTTGATGATTATATGGCAAATATCATTCAAGCACAATTATTGTTTTTAGAATCAGTTGATGCTTCTAAAGACATTCAAATTTATATCAATTCTCCAGGCGGAAGCGTTTATGCAGGTCTAGGAATTTATGACACTATGCAATACATCAAACCAGATGTAGCAACAATTTGTACAGGAATGGCAGCTTCAATGGGAGCCGTTTTACTTTGTGCTGGTGCAGCTGGAAAACGTTCGGCATTACCACATTCAAGAGTAATGATTCATCAACCTTCAGGTGGCGCTTCAGGAGTTGCAACAGATATGGAAATCAACTTGAAAGAAATGTTGAAATTGAAAAACGAGTTGTATGAAATAATTTCAAACCATTCAGGTCAAACTTTTGAAAAAGTGCATAGAGACTCTGAAAGAGATTATTGGATGATTGCTGATGAAGCAAAAGAATACGGAATGATTGATGAAGTTTTAAGAAGATAAATTCAGTTATCAGTTTTCAGTCTCAGTTTACAGTGATGTAACTGCGACTGAAAACTGCGACTGCTAACTGTTAAAAATGGCAAAAGAAAAATTAGAATGTTCCTTCTGCGGAAGAAAAAAACCGGAAACCAATTTATTGATTGCCGGAATTGACGCGCACATTTGCGACCGCTGTATTGAACAAGCACATGGAATTATTTTAGAAGAATTAAAAACCAATTCCAATGCAAAAATTGCTACCGATTTAGTTTTGCGTAAGCCAAAAGAAATCAGAGCATTTCTTGACGAATATGTTATTGGTCAAGAGCAAACCAAAAAAGTAATGTCGGTTGCAGTTTACAATCACTACAAACGATTAATGCAACAACAAGTTGCCGAGGATGTTGAAATTGAAAAATCAAACATCATTATGGTTGGACAAACAGGAACCGGAAAAACATTAGTAGCAAAAACTATTGCTAGAATGTTAGATGTTCCATTAGCTATTGTTGATGCAACAGTATTGACCGAAGCTGGTTATGTTGGAGAAGATGTGGAAAGTATTTTAACACGTTTACTTCAAGCTGCCGATTATGATGTTACCAAAGCAGAAAGAGGAATTGTTTTCATTGACGAAATTGATAAAATTGCTCGTAAAAGTGACAATCCATCAATAACTCGTGATGTTTCAGGTGAAGGTGTTCAACAAGCCTTATTGAAATTATTGGAAGGAACCGTTGTAAATGTTCCACCAAAAGGAGGAAGAAAGCATCCAGACCAAAAATTTGTTGAGGTAAATACTCAAAATATATTATTCATCGCTGGTGGAGCTTTCGACGGAATTGAAAGAATCATTTCAAAACGTTTAAACAGAACCGCTGTTGGATATTCAACTTCAAGAAATGTTGATAATATCGATAAGGATAATTTGTTACAATACATCATCCCAAAAGATATCAAAGATTTTGGTTTGATTCCTGAAATTATCGGTCGTTTGCCAGTATTAACTCATATGGATCCTTTGGATAAAGAAACATTGCGTTCTATTCTAACCGAACCAAAAAATGCTTTGATAAAACAATACGAAAAGCTTTTTGCTATGGATGATGTAAAATTCACCATCACTAACGAAGCTTTAGATTACATTGTAGAAAAAGCATTAGAATATAAATTAGGTGCGCGTGGGTTACGTTCCTTATGTGAAGCAATCTTAACCGATGCTATGTACGAATTGCCAAGTTCTGATGATAAGTCTTTAGAAATTGATAAAGAATACGCTGAGCATACCTTGAATAAAAATTTATTGAAACGATTGGAAATTGCTTCATAACTAAAAAATAAAAACCCGATTCTGAAATTTCAAAATCGGGTTTTATTTTACAACTAATCTCTAAATTACTTCACTAATCCGCCGCCACTTTGCACTTTTTCAACTTGAATATCGGTGTTTTCTTTTTCTAATTTTAAGTTTCCAAATTTATAAGTCAATGAAATTCTAAAAACCCTTGAATCATTTTTCTCCTTAAAATTAGTTTCTAAGTTGGTTGAGGAAACTAAAGCATTAACCTCATTTTGATTGAATAAATCGAATGCGTGAATTCCTAATTTTAATTTCTTATTCAAGAAATCTTTGTTCAAAGAAATATCAAATTGTTGAATTGGTTTTGTGATTTTATAAATTTGCCAAGTTCCGCCATCAGGTAGAATGAAATAGGTCATACTACTTTTAATATCCCAAGGCAACATAATTTGTGCTTGCGCAGCATAATTCCAAACGGGTTTTGATTCAAATGAGAAATTGTATCCTTCTGTTAAGTTTTTGATATAATTGATGTTCAAAAAGATGTAATTCATTTTATCAATGTTGTTCATTCTGTTTTTGAACTCTTCTTTTCCTTTAAAGAAGTAATCTAACGGAATTGGGAAGTTGGCAAAAACACTCATAGTTTTAAAACGATCAAATTGTTGAAACGTTTGAGTGCTAACCAATTGACCAGGTTCAGTATTCAAAATAAATAAATTCTCATCTTTGGCAACAGTATAATTGGTTCCCAATTGGATAAAATCCATTGCTGAAATTTTGAATTCATAATTGTCATAGAACGTAGGATTCAATAATAGATTCCCTGATGATGCATTATATTGGTCAAAATTAGAGCCATTAGGATCCAAAGCACTATAGTTAGGTTGTGATATTTTTCTTGAATAAGAAGCGCTAACATTTACACTAGGAGCAACTTCATACAAAGCACTTACATTAGGGAAAATATTTCGGTTATTGAAGTCGAAGTCAGTTCTTGTATTATCAACAATTCCAGAACGGTTTACATTAAAATCTTCATAGCGAAGTCCTAAAGTAAAATTGAATTTTTTAATCTTTTTTCGAGCTTCAGCATAAAAAGCCAAATTCGTTTCTTTATAATCAAAGTCAATGATGTCAATAATTGGCGTATTCAAATTATAGCTTCCGGTGTTATTTACTTTGATGGTATTGAATTTTCCTCCAGTATTAATAGAAAGTTTTAGTTTCTCAAACGGAATGGCAAAATCATATTTCAAATAATAATTTAACAAACCAAAGTCACTCGAAAAGTTATTGTAACTAGAAGTCACGCCGTCAAAAGCATTAGATTTTGAATTCGGATTTCTGTTAAATGAATTAGAGAATGCGGTAATGTCTAACGTTCTTCCAATGGTGTCTAATTTGGTTTTGTATTGCAAACTTAACTCATGATTGTTTGATTTTGTTTTGGTAATACCATCATTCAAGTACTCTGAAATATCACTTCCTGTAGTTTTGGCATCAAAAACATCTCTATCATTACTGTAAGTAGAATTATAATTAAATAATAAATTCGATTTTTTACTTAATTTATAATTGGTTCCAATTCGCATATAGAAATTTCTATTGGTTGTAAGCGTCAGTCTTTGTTGGTCGAGATATTTATCAGGATCAAATGAGGTAAAAGTTTGTCCGTTTTTTGACAGTTGTTCTCTATCAATATAATTATAGCCAATCATGGTTTGCCAACTCAAGTTTTTCTCTTTACCATTCAATAATATCTGCGGACTAGGTTTTTGGTATTTATTGAAATTATAATTTACATTAAATGTAGCATTAATACCTTTCAAACGTTTGTTACTTGTTACTAAATTGATAACAGAACCACTTGCATTAGCATCAAAAGCTGCTCCTGGATTATAAATCAACTCTACTTTTTCAATAGCATTAGCAGGAAGCGATGATAAATAATTTTCTAAATCAGAACCGCTTAGTGTGCTAGGTGAACCGTCAATGTAGATAGCAACTCCTTTTCCGTTTAACGACAATCCTCCGGTTGGTGAAGCGATTACTCCAGGTAATTTTTTAACAGCATCATAAGCATTTCCTGTGCTCAACATAGCGTTGTCTTTTACAGAAACTGTGGTTTTGTCGGATTCAACTTTGATAAGTTGTTTTTTTGTGGAAACTTTTACTTCGTCAAGAACTTCTACTTTTTTCTTGATAGTATCTTTTGGTGTTTCTGTTTCTTGAGCAAACATAGAATTTGCAACAAGTAAAGACAAGGTTAAAAATAATGATTTCATTGTATTTGATTTTTTGATTTTTTCCGTTGCACTCCAAACAGTTCGGCTTTGCCTCGGGTGATGATTACAAGTAAGACTTGAAACACCAACAAATGTTACAATGAATTTAAGATTTATTTTGCTTTTTTATAATTTACAATAAATACACCACCAATTATTAATGAAGCAGCAATGATAATTCGAGAAGTAATGGTCTCATCTAGAATAAGCCAACCAAGAAATAAGGCAACTACAACATTGACATAAGATAAAACAGAAACTTTGGTAGAAGACATTTGTGTTATCAAATAACTGTAAGCAACATAACCAACAACCGAACCAAAAACGGCTAAATAAACCATTGCTAAAACGCTGCGTAAACTCCAATTCTCAGCAGAGATAGTTGGAGTTAAAATGAATTGAATTGCAGTCAAAATAATTCCAGCGATAATCATTTGAACACTAACATTCATGAGCATTGTTAACGAATTTTCACTTCCTTTTTTGGTAATAATGGTTCCGATTGCCCACATTAAAACGGCAATTAAAATAGCAAAAACACCTTGTCGATACTCAGGATTCAATAAATCGGAAAGGCTATTTTGGTAGATTAGAAAAATACCAAACATACCTAATAAAATTCCAAGTGTCGTTTTGATGGAAAGTTTTTCGTTGCCTAAAATTAAATTCAAAATCAGTACAAAAAAAGGTGATAATGTAGATATTAATGAAGCCAAACCACTAGTAATGTACTTTTCAGAATAGGTTGTTAATCCGTTGGCTAGAACAATCATCATTATAGATAAGATAAAAGCTCTAAGAAATTGCCTTGGGTTTACAGGTTCTAATTTTCGTTGTAATAACAAATAAAAGAAAATGATAAAACCAGAAATTAAGTTTCTAATTCCTGCAAGAAGAAAAGGAGGAATGGTTTCTATACCAATTCGAATGCCCAAAAAGGTTGTGCCCCAAAAGAAGGCAACACAGAATAAGGCTAAGTAAAGTTTAGTTTTCAAAAAAGGATTTGGGATTTACGAATTGCGATGCGAAGGTACTGAACTTTCTTTTTTAATCGAAGTTTCCACACAACGTTTTCCGTAACATTTCATTCTTTTTGGTCCACAAGAAATTATGGATAATGAGAGAAGGAATAGGAGAGCAGTTTTTTTCATTTTTTATATTTTTTAATTCATTTTATAAAAGTGCTATGCTTCACCATTTATGTTTAATTCTGAATAGGTTTGTTTTGATAAATTTATTTTCAAATTAAAATGACAATCTCCGCCATCATTATATTCTTTTATAGAATATTGAAATTCCTCATTTTTCTTAAGACAATTGCAATTTACCCAAACTTCAATTTCATCATTTAAGTTTCTAACTGCAATAAGTTGTTTTTGATATTCTGTAACGGTGCGAGTGATTTTGTTTTTATTCTCAACAAAACATTTAGTTAAAATTTTTTCTATTTCAATTATATCTTTTTCAGATAAATCATATGGTTTAACATCCTCTTTAAAACAATCATAAAATTTATTGTTAAATGTGAACGTTGAATAACTCTCTAGTTTATCTGAATAAATATCTTTTTTTAAGGGAAAATTTGACTTCTTAATTTTTATTTTTAAAGGATATTTACCGTCTATAAATTCTATAAAATTATTTTTAATAACAGCTTTTTTTGAATCATTATACTCAAATTCAAACGGATTGAAATATAAAGTATCTAAATTTCTATAACACAAACCTTTAAATTTTTCTGTCTTTTCATAGCGAGGATCTTTTTCAGAAATTGTAAAAACATAACTACTGTCAGTATATATGTTTAGTTTAATTGAACGTTCAAAATCATAAATGTTCTCTGCGTAGATTATTTCTTCATTAGAAGCATTAGTCTTGCTTTGGCAACCAAAAAATAAATAGAAAATAAAAAATGCTATTAAATATTGTATTTTCATTTTTTATGTTTTTTAATTCTGTTATTTCTTTCTTCAAACCATTTATCATTAATGATTTGAAATGCTCCATAACAACTATGTTCACCACTCATAATTCCTTTGTTGAATAAAGAATGAGCATAA
>JAAFHW010000069.1:10318-14952 GCA_013298525.1 Flavobacteriia bacterium | reverse complement strand
CTCCAGAAAAAGCAGTTTCAATTTATGGAGAAAAGGGAAAAAAAGGCATCGTAATTGTCACAACAAAAGACGGAAAACCGTTGCCCAAAAAGGAATAAACCATATTTACATATTAAAAAAACTAAACCATGAAAAGCCTTAAACATATTTCATTAGCCATAACTATGCTTTGTTGTTTCCTTAGTTTTAGCCAAGAAAAAACAATTGTAGGAACCGTTTCTGACAAAAACGAAGTACTTCCATTTGTAGTTGTTCAAATAAAAGGAACTAAAACAGTTACTCATACCGATTTTGATGGAAAATTTTCTATCAAAGCAAAGGTTGGCGATACATTGCTATTTAGCTTTATCGGATACGATTCTATTAAAGTAAAAATAAAGAAGCGAACTAATACCTTAAACATAGTTTTAATAAGTAATACCATTTTATTACAAGAAACTTATCCAGTTGAGAGTTCCATTAGAAAACAAAAAAATCAAACAGAAATAATCAAAATTTCAAAAGAAGCTATTGAAAAAACGTAGCTAGAATAACACTTCACACATAGTCTAACCTTAAAATTTAATATTATGAAAAGTTCAAAACTTATTTCATCGGCCATTGCTATGCTTATATGTTTCCTAACATTTGGGCAAGAAAAAAACATCACTGGTACTGTAACCGACAAGAATGGTCCACTACCAGGCGCATCAATTGTTATTAAAGGAACTACCAATGGAGTTGCTTCAGATACTTATGGAAAGTATGCAATAAAAGCTAAAAGTGGTGACATTTTGGTCTTTAGTTACATTGGATACCAAACAAAAGGCGTTACAGTTGGCACTTCAAATACAATCAATGTAGTTTTAAATGAATTATCCAATCAATTACAAGAGGTTGTGGTTGTAGGTTCTGGAAGAAATGCAATTTATTCTGATGATAATAACATAAAATCTGCACCTCAACAATCTGAAATTTCGGAGGTTGTGTATGACAAAAGTGAAAAATCAACTGTATTAAATAATGTAGTTGTTGTTGGTGCATTAGGAATAAAAAGAACAAAAGATGCAACAGTTTCTTCTCAAAAAACAATTAGCTCTAGAGAATTAAACCAAGCATCTAATCCAAGTGTTTTACAATCATTGAATGGAAAAGTTTCTGGTTTACAAGTAAATGCCACAAGTAATGGTGTAAATGGAGAAACAAGAGTTGTTTTGAGAGGAAATCGATCAATAACTGGAAATAATCAAGCATTAATTGTGATTGATAATGTTATTTCATCAACTGAAGCATTAAATCAACTTCCACCAAATATTGTTGATAATGTAAATGTTATTAAAGGAGCTCAAGGAGCTGCATTATATGGTGAACAAGGTGTTAATGGAGTAATAGTTGTTACTACAAAAAAAGGATATAATAATAAAACGACCATTGAATATGATGATACAGAAGAGGAAGAAAAAACACCTGTAAAACCAAAATCGACCAAAATTGAAGTTGATCAAGAGGAATATGAAAACTTTATCGAAAATCAATTTGAAAGTCCAAAAAGCACACCTCTTTCTACATTTTCAATTGATGTTGATAATGCTTCTTATACAAATGTAAGACGATTTATAAATAATGGTCAAACAGTTCCAAAAGATGCGGTAAGAGTTGAAGAAATGGTTAATTTTTTCAAATATAATTATCCTCAACCTCAAAATGAACATCCTTTTTCAATAAATACCGATTACAATGATTGTCCTTGGAACAGCAACAATAAAATTGTTCGCATTGGCTTGCAAGGAAAAGACATTCAAACAAAAGATTTACCTAATTCAAATTTGGTTTTTCTTATTGATGTATCGGGTTCAATGAGTGATACTAACAAATTGCCATTACTAAAACAATCTTTAAAAATATTGGTGAATCAACTTCGCAAAGAAGATAGAATATCAATTGTAGTCTATGCTGGAGCAGCAGGTTTAGTTCTGCCTTCTACGTCTGGAAGTGAGAAAGAAACCATAATAAACTCTTTAGATAAACTAAATGCTGGTGGAAGCACTGCAGGTGGTGCCGGAATTGAATTGGCTTACAAAGTTGCTCAAGAAAATTTTATTAAAAATGGAAATAACAGAGTAATTCTAGCAACAGATGGCGATTTTAATGTTGGAGCATCATCGAATACTGATATGCAAACTTTAATTGAAGAAAAAAGAAAATCAGGTGTTTTCTTAACATGTTTAGGTTATGGAATGGGAAATTACAAAGACAGTAAAATGGAAATTCTTGCCGACAAAGGAAACGGAAATTATGCCTATATCGATAACATTCAAGAAGCCAATCGTTTTCTTGGTAAAGAGTTTAAAGGTTCCATGTTTGCCATAGCAAAAGATGTAAAAATTCAAATTGAATTCAATCCGAGTTTAGTTCAAGCCTACCGATTAATTGGATACGAAAACAGAAAATTGCGTCCTGAAGACTTTAAAAATGATGCCATAGATGCAGGTGAATTAGGAAGTGGTCATACCGTTACGGCTTTATATGAAATCATTCCAACAGGTGTAAAAAATGAATTATACCAAGAACCATCTGATTTAAAATATACTAAAACAGATGCTTCAAGTACTAATTTCAATAACGAGTTAGCTACAATTAAATTCCGCTATAAAAAACCTGATGGTGATAAAAGTACAGAAATGACTGCACTTATTTCTAACAAACATGATGCTTTTTATACTGCTTCGCCAGACTTTAAATTTAGTGCAGCTGTAGCATGGTTTGGATTAAAATTAAGAAATTCAAAACTAGTTCTTAATAAATCATCAATAGACATTGCTGCTTTAGCTAAAGAAGGATTGGTAAATGATTCAGAAGGTTACAGAGCTGAATTTATTAGACTAGTTGAAGCAATAAAATAAATAGTTAGGTTAAATTGGTTAATTAAAAAAACCCGATAAGTTCATAGAATTTATCGGGTTTAATTTTTATATGAGAGTTTACTTCTCTATTTCTTTCAATGAATCCATTTTCTTGTGAGCTAGGAAACCTTTTATATCTTCAAAATGTTCTTTTACTCGTTTGTTTCCGAATTCAAATACTTTGGTAGCCAATCCGTCAAGGAAATCTCTATCGTGTGAAACTAGAATTAAAGTTCCATCAAAATCACGCAAAGCATCTTTGATAATGTCTTTAGTTTTCATATCTAAGTGATTTGATGGCTCATCCAAAATTAGAAGATTTACAGGTTCTAACAATAATTTAATCATTGCCAAACGCGTTTTTTCTCCACCAGAAAGTACTTTTACTTTTTTGGTTGTATCATCACCATGAAACATAAAAGCTCCAAGAATATTTTTTATTTGAGTTCGAACATCACCAACGGCAATATTATCAATTGTTTCAAAAATAGTAGCATTTTCGTCTAATAATGCAGCTTGATTTTGAGCAAAGTAACCAATTTGAGCATTATGTCCAACCTCAACTGAACCACTATTAATTTCGATTTCTTTCATGATGGCTTTAATCATAGTTGATTTTCCTTCACCATTTTTTCCAACAAATGCTACTTTATCTCCTCGTTCAATTACGATATTGGCATCTTTGAAAATCAATTTATCGCCATACGATTTCTCTAAATCTTTGACAATTACTGGATATTGACCTGAACGAATTGAAGGTGGAAATTTCAACTTTAGAGCCGAATTATCAATTTCATCCACTTCGATAGGAACAATTTTTTCTAACATTCTAACACGCGATTGAACGGCATCGGTTTTAGAAAAAGTACCACGAAATCTGTCAATAAATGCTTGATTATCTGCGATATATTTCTGTTGTTCATCGTATGCTTTTTGCTGATGAACACGTCTGTCTTTTCTTAATTCTAAATAATGAGAATATTTGGCTTTGTAATCATAAATTCTTCCCATTGTAACTTCGATAGTTCGATTTGTAATATTATCTACAAAGGCTCTATCGTGCGAAATTACCATTACGGCTTTAGCTTGATTGATTAAAAAATCCTCCAACCATTCGATACTATCCATATCTAAGTGATTGGTTGGCTCATCTAGAAGAATCAAATCTGGTTTAGTCAATAAGATTTTTGCTAATTCTATTCGCATTCTCCATCCACCAGAAAATTCTTTTGTTGGACGATTGAAATCTTCTCTTTCAAATCCTAATCCTTTTAATATTTTTTCAACTTCGGCTTCATAGTTTACTTCTTCAATTGAATAGTATTTTTCAGATAATTCCGAAACTCTTTCAATCAATTTCATGTAGTCATCACTTTCATAATCAGTACGAATGGTCAATTGTTCGTTGATTTCATCGATTTCTTTTTTCATATTCAACACCGCAGCAAACGCTTTTGATGTTTCTTCCATTACCGTACAATTATCTTCTGTTAATAAGTGCTGAGGCAAATAAGCAACAACTGCATCACTTGGAGCTGAAATATTTCCGCGTGTTGGTTTATTTGCACCGGCAACAATTTTTAACAAAGTAGATTTTCCTGCTCCATTTTTACCCATTAAGGCAATTTTATCAGTTTCATTGATAGCAAATGTTACTTCACTAAAAAGAGTTGTTCCACCAAATTCAACGGCAATATCGTTAACTGTAATCATTTTAGATTGTTAGATTTTTAGATAATTAGATTATCAGAT
>JAAFHW010000069.1:0-10308 GCA_013298525.1 Flavobacteriia bacterium | reverse complement strand
AGATTAATTAAGGAATTTATCAATTTCAATATCAGAAAAAAAAGGTTTGTTTTTCAATGATTTATTAATTGAAATGCTAATTTTTTAAAGTTTAAATAATTCGGAAGATTTAGTTACACAATTTGAAAGGCAAAAAATAAATTTAGAGTAATTTTGAAAATCTAATGAAACCTTATGCCATTAATTGACTATAGTTTTTTAAGCAAAATTTTACCGAAAGCGAAGATTAAAAAATCGTTCCAAAAAGCGAAACAATCTTATCTTATTCGAATAAGAATAGCAACTTCGTTATTTTTCTTCGGAATGGGTTTTTGCTTTGCAACTTGGGCAAGTAGAATTCCTGATTTAAAATTAAGTTTGAATTTAAGTGAATCTGATTTAGGTTCGATTTTATTTGCTTTACCGGCAGGTCAATTAATTGCTATGCCATTGTCCGGAATAGTTGTTGCAAAATATGGCAGTAGAAAAATAGCCATTTTAGGACTTTTTGTTTATGCTTTTTTCTTGACTTTATTGGGTTTACCGACAGAAAGTTGGCAATTAGCTTTAGGTTTATTTCTCTTCGGATTTTTTGGTAATTTTTGCAATATTGCAGTGAACAGTCAAGGCGTTTTTACACAACAATTATTTGACAAACCTATCACTGGTTCATTTCATGGTTCATGGAGTTTAGCAGGGTTTTCTGGAGCATTATTAGCTTTATTAATGCTTTATTTAAAATTATCTCCATTTCAACATTTCTTAATAGTTTTATTGATTATAACTTTATTAATTGCAACTAATTATAATTATTTAGTAAAAGTCAAACCTCAAAAACCAGTAGAAAAAGAGAAAACCTCTTTCTTCAAAATTCAAGATAAAACTTTGATTTGGTATGGTTTAATTTGTTTTTTATGCATGGCAAGTGAAGGAATAATGTTTGATTGGAGTGGTGTTTATTTTAAAGAAATTGTAAAAGCTCCAGGTGCATTAGCCATTTTAGGTTACACTTCCTTTATGATAACTATGGCAATTGGAAGATTTTTGAGCGATATTTTAGTTCGAAAATTTGGTTCAAGAAATGTGATTCTTACAAGTGGATTTGTGATATCAATCGGATTATATTGCGCTGTTTTATTTCCTTATTTGATTCCTTGTACAATTGCTTTTATGCTAGTTGGATTTGGTGTTTCTAATGTAATTCCGATTGTATTTAATGCAGCTGGAAACAGCAAAAAAGTTTCAACAAGTGTTGCGTTAACAATAGTCTCAAGCATCAGCTTTGTCGGATTTTTAATTGGACCACCAATAATAGGTTACATTGCCGAACTTACTAGCTTGAAATATTCGTTTGCCTTTATTGGAGTCTTTGGCGTTTTAATTTCGACTTTATCCTATAAACTGAATTTGTTTAGATAGAAAATAGAATTTTTAATCAGCTACAAAATAATCTAAATCATTATGTCTTGGAACAATATAAACTCGTTCCCAAACATCTCCATCAAGAATTTTCCACGAATGACCTTCACCGTCAATATCTTTTGCAATTAGAATAATTCCAGGCTCAATTATAAACGTATTTCCTTCGGAAGTTGTGAACTCTAGTTTTCCTTTTAAAGTTACTACAAATTGTTCTCTTGGTGCTGTGTGTTGCTCTTGTTGCCAAGGTTCAATCTTGGTTTGAATGTTGAAATATTCGACTTCAATTTTATGGTATTCTGGCAAAGTTCCTGATTCAAAATAGGAATTTCCAAGATCATCATTTAGTAATCGAATTGTTTTCATATTTAATTTATAAACTCAATCTAAATTCCTCAATTACTGGACTTGCTTTTCCGTAATCAACTTCTTGAATGAATAATTCAGCAGCTTTTGAAGTTTGAATACTTGGTAGAACATTCGCTTGATTGTTGTGTCTTAAAACTGTATTTATCCCAACTGCTTCTATTTTTTCTTGTAATGAAATAGCTAGAACTTCTTCTCCTGAAAATATTTTGATTAAACCCATTTTGTTGTATATTGTATTGTTGTATATTGTATTGTTTAGTTTTGAGATTCCTACGGAATGACAAAATGATCAAAAAAAACTGAAAACTGCGACTGAAAACTGCGACTGAAAACTAAAAATTACTCCTCATCTTCCATTTCGAAGAAAAGCGGCTCAATCATGATTTTGTCTGCTAATACTTCAACTCTTTCTGTGATTTCTGAGCAAAAGAAAATGCGTTGTGTTTTTTCTACACTTGCTGAAAGACGCAAAATGATGGCATCCATTCGTTGCTTGAATAATAAATCAGCATCATCAACGATAAACATTTTTATCGTATTCATATTGAATCCTGCTGACGAAAATAAGGCGTTGATTTTATTTGGTGTTCCAATAAGTATATCCAAACCCATAGAAATTACATTTTTGTCATAATCGGTATCGCCTTTGTCATGAACTCCAAAAATACTTAAGTCAGTATAATTTCCGTATTTCAAGAAAAGTTCTTCCATTTCTAGAACTCGCTCTTTGTTTTCAACAATGATTAAGGCACGCGTACTTTCGTCGTGGGTTTTTTCTAATCGCTGAATCACATTTAAAACAATAGTTGTAGTTTTTCCTGTTCCGCTTGGTGATTGAATTACAGCGTCTTTTCCACTTTTAATAGTTGAAAATGTTTCTTGTTGCATTTCATTGGCTTCGATTAAATCGTTTTCAATTAGTGCTTGCTGTAAGTTTGGGTTTATTTTTTTTAATTGCATTTCTTTTAGTTGTCGGTTGTCAGTTGTCGGTTTTCAGTTCTTTTTAGTGACTTATAACAGATACTGACAACAATTTATTTGCTTGCGAATAACTTCACGTCTGTTTCAGAAATTTCGTTTCCTCCTAATATTATAAGGCGTTCTACTACGTTTCTTAATTCACGAATGTTTCCTGTCCAATCGTATTCTTGTAATAATTTGGTAGCTTCAGTTGAGAATGTTTTCTGTGCATTTCCTTGTTCTTCGGCTATTTTTGAAGCAAAATGTTCGATTAGCAAAGGTATGTCATCTCGTCGGTCATTCAATGCTGGAACTTTAATTAAAATTACTGCCAATCTGTGGTATAAATCTTCACGGAAACGTCCTTCTTCGATTTCTTTTTTCAAATCTTTGTTGGTTGCAGCAACTACACGAACATTGACTTTTATATCTTTATCAGCACCAACTCTTTGAATCAAACTTTCTTGTAAAGCTCTCAAAACTTTGGCTTGTGCTGCCAAACTCATATCACCAATTTCATCAAGAAAAATAGTTCCGCCATCAGCTGCTTCAAATTTTCCTGCTCTATCTTTAACAGCAGAAGTAAAAGCACCTTTTACATGGCCAAACAACTCACTTTCAATTAATTCTGATGGAATTGCAGCACAGTTCACTTCGATTAATGGATAAGCCGCTCTTTCGCTTTTTTCGTGCAATTGATGAGCTACTAATTCTTTTCCAGTTCCGTTTGGACCTGTGATTAAAACTCTTGCGTCAGTTTGAGCTACTTTTTCAATCATTTGTTTGATGTGATTGATTGGCTCTGAATTTCCAATCATTTCGTAGTTTTTGCTGACTTTTTTCTTTAGAATTTTGTTTTCAACAACCAATTGTTTTTTGTCTAAAGCATTTCGAACGGTGTTCAAAAGACGATTTAAATCGGGTGGTTTTGAAATATAGTCGAATGCGCCAAGACGCATAGTATTTATAGCGGTTTCCATATCGCCGTGACCTGAAATCATTACGATTGGAATTTCGGGTTTGATTTTTTTTACGGCTTCTAATAATTCTTCGCCGTCCATTTTTGGCATTTTGATGTCGCAAAGAACCAAATCGTAATCGGAATTTTTAATTTTTTCAAGTCCTTGAACGCCATCTTCGGCTTCTTCTACTTGGTAAGTATCGTTTTCTTCAGAAAGGATTTTGGTTAAAACTCTTCTGATGGATGCTTCGTCTTCTATGATTAATATTTTTGACATACTTTTTTATATCTTGTAAATTGGATATTGAGAGTTCAAAGGTAACAAAAATTAAAATGGTTTTCCTCTTAGCCCTGATTGTAGTGGAAATCCTTTTTTCAATTGCCTTGGGTTTAAACCCAAGGCAATTGAAAAAAGATTGAAATGAAAGCAGGAACAAGGATTACTGATAAAGCCCGAGCCATTGCTTCGCCAATTCGCTATCGCTCGGGTCGCTTCAAATAATTTTACTTTTTCTTTATAACAGCAATACCTGAAAAGGATACCGCTTGAAAAGTTTGATTAGGTTCTGTTGTAAAAACCAATCCCATTTCTCTTGTTACATAACCTTTTTTAATTCCGATTACAGCATCACAACATTTTGATTTTGCTAGATTAGTAAGTGTTTTTAGTTGGTCTTCTTCTCTTCCTGTGTATTCTGCCTGTACTTCAATTAAACCGACTCTTTCGTATTCAAAATTGACTGGTTCGCCTTCAAAAAGTAATTGAACTTCGGTTGGTGGTGATGGACAATTATCTTTGTAATCAGTTTTTAAAGGAGTGAAAATTTCATGAGGACTATATCCAACACACGAATGAAGCAAAATAGATACAATTGCTACAGAAAATAATCGAAAAAAGGTTTTCATTTTAATTAATATTTAAGCCATTTATAAAGTTCTTTCCAAGATGGTTTTTTACCGTACATTAGGATTCCAACACGGTAAATTTTACTTGCGAACCAAACTACACCAAGAAATGTACCAAAAAGTAAGGTCATTGAGATAGCGATTTGCCACCAAGGCACACCAAATGGAATTCGCATCATCATCACGATTGGTGACGTAAGTGGAATCATTGAAAAAATGGTTGCCACTGTTCCGTGAGGATCGTTTATTACGGTGAAAAATCCAATGTAAACTCCTAGAATTAAAGGCATTATTATAGGCAACAAGAATTGTTGTGAATCGGTTTCGTTGTCAACCGCAGCTCCAATTGATGCGTAAAATGAACTGTATAGAAAATATCCTCCTATGAAATAAATAATGAAACAAATTATTAAAGAAAGTAGAGGAATTTCGTTAATATATAATTTTATATTTTCAAAACTAAATGTTTTAGTTAATTCAATTTGTTCGGATGTTAATGCTGGAACTTCTGAATTCATTTGAAATCCAAAAATCATTGAAATCCCAAAATAAAGTATCAATCCAATTATTGCCCAAATTAAGAATTGGAGAACTCCTGCAAGAGAAGTCCCAATAATTTTTCCCATCATTAATTGGAATGGCTTTACAGATGAAATAATGACTTCAATAATACGTGATGTTTTTTCTTCGATAACGCTTCGCATAACCATGTTTCCATAAATAACGATAAACATCATGATTAAATAACCAAATGCACCACCAATTCCTATTTTAACTTCATTGATTAATTTCAAAGCTTCTTCGCCTGATGATTTTGTTAGGTTAATTTCTACTTTTGCCTCCGCTTTTTTATATGCAATTGTATCTAAATTAGCTTGTTTAAAATTTTCGGTTGTTATTTTTTTTGAGATAACATTTTGCATTTTTTGAACAAAAGTAAAATTTGGACTATCATTAGAAATATATTGAATGTTCTTTTGAAGTGAAGTATTATCAGCAGATTTTGGAATAATCAGAAGACCTTCATAGCTTTCGCTGATGATGCTATCTTTTAGGACTTTTAAATCTAGGTTGGATAAATTTAAGTATTTGTATTCTTCATCGCTTTTGAAATCGTTAACGAATCTTCCGGTTTCGTCATGTATGGCAATGGTTTTTAAATCGGCTTTCATTTGGCTCAAATAACCAACAAAAACACCAATTCCGACAAATAACAACGGACTCAAAAACGTCATTACAATGAAGGATTTATTGCGAACTTTGGCAATGAATTCTCTTTTTATGATTAGTAGTAGCTTACTCATATGTATTTTAAATTCCAATATTTTAAATTCCAAATTCCAAAATTTGTTTTGATTCTTTCTTGGAATTTGGGATTTGAATATTGATTTTTACTCTGTTACAGTTTTAATAAAAATATCGTTTACACTTGGGATTTTTTCCATAAAATGGGTTACTTGTCCGCGTTGAATTAAAGTGTTTAGTAATTCATTAGGAGTTGCAGTTCCAAGGTTGATTTCTAGTTTTAATTCGTCATTTAGTGATTTGAAATCGGTTTGTGAAAGTGTGAATTTTTGTGAT
Source organism: Flavobacteriia bacterium (assembly GCA_013298525.1). Taxonomy (GTDB): domain Bacteria; phylum Bacteroidota; class Bacteroidia; order Flavobacteriales; family Flavobacteriaceae; genus Flavobacterium. Next base: position 4,133 of record JAAFHW010000069.1, on the reverse strand, counting down.
AAATCATACATTAAACCTTCGATATTGTTGCTTAGAATTCCGACTTCGTAACTGTTGGTTCTGAATTGCTTTTTGACATCGGTTAGTTTTCCTTCAATCAGTTTATTGGATTTGTGAATTAATGCAATGTAATCGCACATTTCTTCAACGCTTTCCATTCGGTGTGTTGAAAAAATTACAGATGTTCCTTGCTTGTTCAATTCGATGATTTCGTCTTTAATCAAATTGGCATTTACTGGATCAAATCCTGAGAAAGGTTCGTCTAGAATTAATAATTTGGGTTTATGTAAAACCGTTACCACAAATTGTACTTTTTGAGCCATTCCTTTGGAAAGTTCTTGCATTTTCTTATTCCACCAACCTTGAATTTCTAATCTATCAAACCAATAATCTAATTGCGTTTTGGCTTCTTGCTTAGTTAAACCTTTTAGTTGAGCTAGATATAAGCATTGTTCACCAACTTTCATAGTTTTGTACAAACCACGTTCTTCTGGCATATATCCGATGAAGGCTACGTGTTCTGGTTTTAAAGGTTCGCCATCTAGGATTACTTCACCACTATCGGGCATTGTAATTTGGTTGATGATTCTAATTAAGGATGTTTTTCCGGCGCCATTGGGACCAAGAAGTCCGTAGATGCTGCCTTTCGGAACTGAAAGAGAAACGGAATTAAGTGCGGTATAATCGCCATATTGCTTAACTACATTTTTAACTTCGAGTATATTATTCATTTAAATTCCAAATTTTAAATTCCAAATTCCAATTAGACTTTAAATTGATTTTTGAAATTGATATTGATATTGATATTGAATTGGTAAAAGTACAGAATTAGTAGCTATTTGAAAGTTTTTGTTACAAAAAAAACCCACCCTTATTTTGACACAAGGATGGGAAAAATTGCTATGAAAAAGAAATTACCTGTTTCCAAGTAATTAGTCAAATGTAGAAATAATTTTATAATTATGAAAACATATCTTTAACTTTTTCAAAAAAAGATTTATCGCTCTTTTCTGGATGAGGAATAAAATTATCATCCGCTAGCGATTTTTCAAAGAATTGTCTTTGTTCTTTGTTTAATGTCTTTGGTGTCCAAACGTTTACGTGAACTAATAAATCACCACTTCCGTAGCTGTTTAAACTCGGAATTCCCTTACCTTTTAGTCGTAAAATCTTTCCAGATTGGATTCCTTCTTCTAGTTTGATACGAACTTTTCCGTTTACAGCTTCAATTTCTTTAGAAACTCCTAAAGCGGCTTCTGGGTAACTTATGTATAAATCATAGTGAAGATTTTCACCTTCACGTTTCAAAAATTCGTGTTCTAATTCTTCAATGGCAACAATTAAATCACCTGCAATTCCGTTTCCTGGTGCATCATTTCCTTTTCCAGAAACTTTAAGCTGCATTCCATCAACAACTCCTGCTGGAATTTTGATTGAAACAGTTTCATCTTCGAGAATCATTCCGTGCGCATCGGCATTTGTTGGTTTACTTTCAATAGTTTGTCCTGCACCACCACATGTTGGACAAGTAGTAGCGGTTTGCATTCTACCCAAAATAGTGTTGGTTACTCTCAAAACTTGACCTTGACCATTACATGCAGAACAAGTTTTATATTTAACTCCTGGCGCTTGTATTTTTCTTTTAACCTTTACTTTTTTCTCGACACCATTGGCAACTTCTTCTAAAGTTAATTTAACTTTGATACGAAGATTACTTCCTTTTACGCGACGTTGTCCGCCTGAGTTTCCACCGAAACCACCACTGAATCCGCCACCGCCAAAAGCACTTCCAAAAATATCACCGAATTGGCTGAAAATATCATCCATATTCATGTGACCTCCACCACCATAACCTCCAGCGCCATCGAATGCTTGATGTCCGTATTGGTCGTATTTTGCTTTTTTGTTTGGATCGCTTAAAACTTCATAAGCTTCTGCACAAGATTTGAAATTTTCTTCTGCTTCAGCATTTCCTGGATTTTTGTCAGGGTGAAATTCTATGGCTTTCTTTCGATAGGCTTTTTTAATTTCTTCTGGTGTGGCACTTTTTGTGATGCCTAATATTTCGTAAAAATCTTTTTTCATGTTCTTGTATTAAGATTTAAGTATTAAGTATTAAGACCAAGTCAAAAACCAATACATAAAAATATATTATTGTCCTAAAATAACCTTTGGGAAACGGATTATCTTGTCTCCTAATTTGTAACCTTTTTCTATTACGTCAACGATTTTTCCTTTTAAATCGTCTGATGGTGCTGGTATTTGGGTAATTGCTTCTGCAAAATCGGCATTGAAAGCATCACCTGTTCTAATATCAAGTTCTTCTAATCCTTTGGAAACTAGTGTTGATTTTAATTTTTCATGAATTAATTCAACTCCTTTTAATAAAACCTCATCTTCAGATTTTGCTATTTGAATCATAGCTCTGTCAAAATCGTCAAGAACTGGCAACATGGCTTGAAGAACTTCTTGATTGGCAGTTCTGAATAAATCAATACGTTCTTTTGATGTACGTTTTTTATAGTTTTCGAATTCGGCAAAAAGGCGTAGAAATTTATCTTTTTCTTTGGCTAATTCTTCTTCTAATTTTTGCTCAACGGTTAATTCTTCAGCGGCTTCAACTCCTGGAGTTGCTTCATCAGTAGGGTTTCCTTCTGATTGGGTTGCCATTTCATTTTCATTTTCAAGAATTTCTTTATCAGTATTTTCAGTACTCATTGTGCTTTTATTTTTAAATATATTTTTGATGTTCATTGTTGGTTTTTTGTTCCGAAGAATTTGGTTGCAAAAGTACTGCCATTTCTTTAAAAATGTCAAATTGTCACGTATTTTTTACCACAAAGTCACGAATAAAATACAAAGAGCATAAAGTTTAAATTTGTTACTTTATGAAAATATCTTGTGAAAAACTGAATTTAGAAGCCTAAAGATTGAGTTTAGCCGTGATGGGAGAAGTTACCATGTAACTCGGACAGCGCGAAAATGGATTAAAAAATACCTGAAGTGATGCTTCTTAAAAACTTTAATAAAACTTTAAGAGTTTTGCTACTCGAAATCGTTATATTTGGATTTATAAAAGGTTATGATTCGCTGAAAAGCAAAAGATATTATTAATTCAAGTTGAAAAAAGTTCTAGTAAAAGCTAGAACTTTTTTTATTTTATGATGTTTTCAAGCGCTTCTTTAACTGTTGGAAATTGAAATTTGAATCCTAATTCTTGTGCTCTTTTTGGAAGAATATTCTTGTTGTTGAAAAGCAGAATATGCATTTCACCAAGGATTAATTTCATTACGAACTGAGGAACATTAGGCAAAAACAAAGGTCTTTTCAGCTGTTTTGCAATGGCTTTAGTTAACTCTTGATTGCTAATCGGATTGGGTGAAACTGCATTGATAATACCTTCTGTTTGATTTTGAATCACAAAATAATAAAGATTGGCAACATCGGTTAAATGAATCCATGATTGCATTTGTTTTCCGGAACCAAAACCTGAACCAACATACATTTTGATTGGTTTTATCATTTCTAAAAGTGCGCCTCCTTTTTCCGAAAAAACGATTCCGGTGCGAAGTTTTGTAACTTTTAAATTTAGCAATTTGAATTGATCAGCGCTTTCCTCCCATTTTATAACAACATTACCTAAAAAAGTAGTGTCAATTTCTGTAGAGGATTCATCATATATTTTGGAATAACTATCAGGATAAATGGCTGTTCCTGATGCTGAGATAAAGTGTTTTACTTGATTAGGTGCTTTCCTTATTAGATTGAAAAGTAAATTAGCAGATAATACACGACTTTCTATCAACTCTTGTTTGTAAGCATTAGTCCAACGTTGTGAAATGGATGCACCTGCAAGATGAACAATAGTATCAACACCATCGAGGCAATTGTCATCGATTTTTCCTTCTTGTGGATTCCAATAAAAGCCGTAATAATTGGTTTTATTCTGGATTTTTTGTGGCGATGTTGTAAGATAGTGAACGGTATGATTGTTTTCTAGAAGCAACGCTACCAATTCTTTTCCTATTAAACCTGTTGCACCTGTAATTAAAACTTTCATTTTCTTTTTTATTCAAAATTACGATTTATGATTCTAAAATGTACGTTAATTGTTATTGGTTTAACTTTTGTTG
>JAAFHW010000068.1 GCA_013298525.1 Flavobacteriia bacterium | reverse complement strand
TGCAAAAAGAAAATAGCGAATTGGAAATAAAATTAAAAGAATTCAATACACCTAATCAATCAGAAATTATCAATGCAAAAATTCAGAATAATAATTTCAAAATAGCTCAAAACATAATTGATATTGAATCTAACAAACAAAGCATAAAAGATTATAATATTTCTAAAGAGTTACTAAAAGCAGGAAATAAGAGAGCTTTGAGTACCCAAGAAAACGATATATCAAAACTAAAACTTGAAGGATATCGCTTTTCATGGATAACTTTTTCATACAAAATTAGAAATGATGAATTTCGATTATTGAATCCAATGGAAGTTTACAACAAACAAGTTGCAAAAGAGAGTTATTTAAGTCATGAATTTAAATCACAATTCTCTTATATCAATGTTAAAAGTGAAACAAATACAAAATTAACATCTATTACTTCAAGTATAAGTTTGGGATTAAATAGTAACATTAATTTTTTAGATAAAATTGAAGTTACGGAAACCAATACGTTAGGTACCACAACAAATTCAACTAGAGAAGTAGCTAAAAAGTATTTTGCATATTCAGGAAATTATAGAACTGATGTCAAACAAATTATTATTGATTCTCACTTTTATCATTATCCATTTAATAATAGTGAAATTGGATTTCATTTATTTCCAAATAGTAAATATACTGACCGTGCCAAACCAGTGTACAATTTTGGTGGTGGTATCATTTTCCCTTTCACAAACAAGGTTAAAGAAAAATCGGTAATTAATGCCGAAGTATATTACAACATAGTAAATATTTTTAATTCTAAAGATTCGACTTATGATTTGTTTGAAAGAAACAACATAGGACTAAGATTCACTTTACCAATCAGTTTTAAACCTTATAATTAATAAACTATGCCAGCAAAAAACACCCTAAAAAACGATTCGTTCAAATTTACGATTCGTTACAAAGCCGTTTGCAAAGAGAAAGACTTAAAAAGCGAATGGAGAGCCACGGAAAAAGAAGCAATACAAGATGCTTTAGCTCATCAAAAGAATAATATTTCTCATGTTTTGGAAATATTAGTGCAGCAAACCAACAGTTTTGTTGCTAAAATTGACAAAAATAAACTCAATGAGTTTATGGATTAAACTATTTAAATAAATCTATTAACGATAACTATTCATGCCTTTAATTAATTTAAATATAAAAAAACTTCATTTGATTTAAATATGCTTTCTAATGCTCATAAGAAAGGTGGCGGAAATGCCAAAAACATGTGGGCTTAATATGTTGACTAAAAATTTAATACTAACAAATAAAAAACAAAAAATATGGCAGAAATCAACGCAATAGACTACATGAATAAACTTTTGGAATCAAAACCAAATGTTCAATATTCTGGTACACATACAAAATCCATTTGGGTTTTTAATGATAAAAATGGACATAAAATATTTAGACCTTCTGAACCTATTGAAATAGAAGAGCCCTATGGTTATCAAGCTTCTGCTAAAGTTATAAATTCGCGAATTGTAAAAGTAACTGAACTTATTTTTGATAAAGCAAGAATTACGACTTTACCGCAAAGTGGAATCTTAACTCGTAAAACTATTATTAATTGTGCAGATGCAAGTGTTACCTCTACAATCGGTCTTTCTATAACAGGAACAAAGAGTTGGAGTGTAACTAAGACAGATAGTATAAGCACTACAGTCGGAGTATCTTTATCAGGATCTGTTGGTATACCCGGAGTTGCTGGTGCTTCAGCTTCTCTTTCTTTTTCCCAGCAAATCAGTTCATCCAATGCAGTTACTGATGGAGGTTCAGAACAAATAACTCGGTCATCTAATGAAAACATTAGTATTGGTCCTAGAAGAGCAATTTCAATTGAGTTATTTGCTTATCAATCTGGTGCAGAAATACCATACACTGCAAATGTAGTAATTGATGGAGACCTTCAAAAAAATGAAAGTGGAGTCACTGTTGCGAGTTCTATTTTATCTGAAACTGAAAGAACACTCACTATTTCTGGAATTCTACGCCTCTCAAATGTTTCTGAAGCAAATTTGAGAACCAGAGATATAGGCGGTGCTGAAGGTTGCGATGCGCCAATGGGCTTGACAATATCAGAAGAACAATTCAATTCGTTTCCGAGTGATAATTTAGGTAATTATTTTACTGAAAACTTTATGAATAGTTCAAGTATAAATAGACAAAATGGTGAACTTATTACTCATGTCGGAAAATTTGCTGAATGTACTTGGCCTTCAACAGATTGTGGACCTCAAATTGGAACTCCTGATGGAACTCACTATGAAATTCTTTACACAACTCAAATTACGGAAGCTTCACCTGGTTGTGGTTTCAACGACTTGGGTTTAATGAATCTGGGATTATATAATGTAGAGGTTAGACAATATCGTACTTATGCTGATGGAAAATTAGTTTCAGAGTACCAAGACAGGGTCAAAACATTCATTACTTGCGTTCCGTTTTAAAATACAAATATATTGGCAAAACAAGCAAGAAATTTATCTTTATCGGAAAATAAACGTTTACGAAGTTTGAAACCTCGCCAAGTGATGTAACATTATTATTTTGGAAAAAATATAAAATAAGATCTCAAGTGTGTCAAAGCACTTGGGATTTTTTTTATGGTGTTGACTATTCTAAAAATACCTATTTGTAGGGATTTTATTTTATTTTTTTAGTTGTTGGTTTGTATTGTTAACCAATAAATTATTTTAATTATGAAAACGAAATTGTGTTTTATTGTTTTATTTTTGATTTCAACCAACTTCATTTACTCACAAAAAATTGGAGTTGATAGTAAAGGTAAAAGTATATTTAGTTTTTATACTTTAACAGATTACAGAATTGAATTTGCTGTTGATGAACCATTATCAGTTAGTACCTCATTTCGAAGATTAATTAGCTCTTTTTCTGCTAGTGGAAAACCTACAATAATTAAAAATAGTGGTTTCTATTTAAATGCTTCATTATTAAACTCAAGCGATTTTATTGCATTAAATAATCTAAAAGATATTAATCCTGGTCTTGGTTTAAAATTAGGTTATCAAAAATCTATTAAATCTTTTACTGATATTGATTTGACACCCAATGGAACATTTGCTTATGGTGTAAATGGAGTATTTAACATGGATAATATCAAACTATATAATGAAACAAGCAATACAGTTGACCGAAAATTCCCTCTATCCTATGGTGTTGAAGGAAATTTTACCTATTTCTCAAATAAAAAATTAAGAAACATGCTTTCCTTTAATTTTTCTTATGCCAAAACATGGAATGATGATGAACTTTTAAACTTTAAAAAGAAAAGTGATGCCATTGTTACTACTGATATTGTTGCCTTTGAAGAATTTGACGGAAGATATGGTATCTTAAATACTAATGTGGATAAAATAAGAGTCTCTGCTTCTAGCCCATTTTACTGGGGATACATCAACCCGATACCGTATGCAGTTTTAGTGAGTGCATCAAACAGTAACCCTAAATATTTCTTTGGAACCTTTGTTAATATTTTAAACAAACCTCTAGAGAAAAAAGATTATGCTATACCCGCTTCTTTTGGAATTGGCATTGATTGGACCTATACCTCTGAGCAAAAATGGTCTTCAGCTAATATTTTTATCAGAGGCTCCATCAACTTTGGTAAAATGAAATAATAACTAATAACAATTAAAAAGATAAAACCACACCGCCCAGTGTGGTTTTATCTTTTTAAAACGCCTGTTTTTTAACCCCTTACCTATTCTTAATGGTTTACCGTAAAAATCTTACAAAACAAAAACCTACATTTATATAAAATCACGTAAAACTACCTACATTATTCTTGTTAAAATGATTTATTTTTGGTAGGTTTGAAGAACTAAATTCATTCTTATGGAAAAATATAATGAAGTAATTACTGAACTAATAAAATTTAGAGATGAAAGAGATTGGAAACAATTTCATGATTCAAAGAATTTAGCCTTAGCCATATCAATTGAAGCTGCAGAACTTAATGAAGTTTTTTTATGGAAAAAAGACAATGAAGTTGAGAATGTTAGTACTGATAAAATCAAAGAAGAGTTAGCAGATATCTTGTCATTTTCATTTCTATTAGCAGAAAAACACAATTTAGATATCTTTCAAATAGTATTAGATAAAGTAAAAAGAAATGCAGAAAAATATCCTGTGGACAAAGCAAGAGGGACTGCTAAGAAATATGATGAATTATGAAATTAAATCCTTTATTTTCAATTGAAAGATTTGATTTCGATTATAATTTATTCCATAATTTTCATAATATTCATTATGCAAAAGATTTGTGGCCTATAGTTTATATTATAAGTGATGGTATTAACAAAGAAGCGTATGTTGGTGAAACCACTGATGCCTATGCAAGAATGACAAGTCACTTGAAAAACAATAAAAAAAATAAACTTACTGCTCTGCATTTAATTATGAGTGAAAAGTTTAACAAATCTGCTACACTAGACATTGAATCAAATTTAATAAAATACATTTCAGGTGATGGACAATTTAAATTGATAAATGGAAATGTAGGATTAGCAAATCACAATTATTATCAAAAGAAAGAGGTTTATTGGGATATTTTCAAGTCTATTTGGGATAATTTAAGAGCTGAAGGTATAGCAAAACACCCTATTGATTTTATTGATAATTCCGATTTATTTAAATATTCGCCCTATAAAACTTTAACTTCAGAACAAAAAAATGGTTTATTGGTTATCATGAAAAACCTTTTAGAAAATACGTTTAAAAACATTATTGTTGAAGGTGGTGCAGGAACTGGCAAAACTATATTAGCTATATTTTTATTTAAATTACTAAACACCAATAATGAAGATTTTAATTTTGAAGAGTTTGGAAATGATGAATTAGAATTCATGCAAATTGTTTATGAATTAAAAGAAAAATATCCAAACCCAAAAATGGCATTGGTAGTTCCAATGTCATCATTTAGAAATACCTTAAAAAAAGTATTCAAAAACATTAAAGGATTAAATGCCAATATGGTTATTGGACCTGCAGAAGTGTCTAATAGTACTTTTGACATTCTTGTTGTTGATGAATCACACAGACTAAGGAGACGCATTAATCTAGGTGCATATTATGGTGCTTTTGACATAGCTTGTAATAAATTAGGGTTGGACAAAATGAATTGCAGCGAATTAGATTGGATTGTTAAACAATCTGAATCTTCTATTTTGTTTTATGATGAAAATCAATCCATTAAACCTTCGGATACAAAAAAAGAAGATTTTGATAAATTAAAAGCTAGTCCATTAACTAAAATTGAATATTTAAAATCTCAATTTAGAGTTCGTGGAGGAAATGATTACGTACAATACATTAATAATCTTTTAAATTGTAAATTAGATACAACCTCAAAAATATTCAATTCCAAAGAATATGAGTTTATGCTGTTTGATTCTATCGAGGAAATTGTAAGTGAAATTAAATTAAGAGATAAAGAAAATGGATTATCACGTTTAGTGGCTGGTTATTCTTGGCAATGGATTTCTAACAAGAACAAAGATCTTTTTGATATTGTAATTGATGGTGTTGAACTACAATGGAATAGTGTAGCAAATGATTGGGTAAATTCACCTAACTCGGTTAATGAAGTTGGATGTATACATACTACTCAAGGTTATGATTTGAATTATGCAGGGATTATTTTTGGCAATGAGATTACTTATGACAAAACCAAAAATGAAATAGTGATTATAAAAGAGAACTATTTTGATAAAAATGGAAAGCAATCTATTAATGACCCAGAAGAATTAAAAGATTTCATTATAAATATATATAAAACGATTATGCTAAGAGGTATAAAAGGAACTTATATTTATGCTTGTGATAAAAATTTAAGAGAATATCTTTCTCAATTTATACCGAAAAATAAAGAAGAAAAAACGATAAACTTTTTGCCTGAAAACGAAGTCATACCATATGTTAATAGCATTCCTTTGTTTGATATAAAAGTGGCTGCAGGAGAATTCAGTGAATTACAAACAGCTCAAGATTGTGATTGGATTGCATTACCCCAAAGGTACAAACCGTCAACCGATTTATTCGCTTGTAAAGTAGTCGGTGAATCAATGAATAGAATTATACCCAATGGTTCAATTTGTTTGTTTAGAAAATACTCAGGTGGTTCTAGAGATGGAAAAATTGTATTAGCGCAGCATTATTCAATACAAGACTCTGATTTTGGTGCTGGTTATACTATAAAAGAATACCGAAGTAAGAAAAATATTGAGAATGAAACTTGGAGTCATGAATCTATTGTTTTAAAAGCATTATCATTTAACCCAGAATATAATGATATTATTTTGGAAAAAGATGATTTGAGTGAATTAGTTACAATTGCAATATTTGAATGTGTTTTGTAACAATGATAAGCAAATATGAATTATGAAATCTAAAAATAAATAATTTTCGACTATACTAATCCAAATACATACAACTAAAAAACCTTAGACCAAATGGTATATGAATTGTAGAGCTTGAGTGAGGAAGAGATTAAGATTGTGGAAAATATTAAGAAATATTAAGAAATATTCAAAAGCAAACCGCGATGAATTAATAGAAAAAATACACTCTGAATTTGCGATTAGTAAAGACAAAGAATTAGCACTAAAAGTTTTAATAGCCAAAAAAGATATGAAAGAGTTCAAACATACTGTTGCTCAAGTTTGTGAATTGTATGGCTTGAGTGAAGAGAAGATTGGGATTGTGGAGAAAAGATAAAATATTTATGGGAAGTTTAAAACAAAAAATAGATTTCAAAGGTTTTGAAGATCATATTGATTATTGTAGCAAGTTTCAGAACAATATAGTTTTTGATAATTTTCAATTTACTGAAAAAATATCAATTTTTATAGGAGCTAAAATTACCTTTTCAGATTGCATTTTTGATGAAGAAGTTAAAGTAGATTATTCAGGTGAAGAAATAATATTTAAAAATTGTGTTTTCCTAAAAACATTTAATTCAAGTAATTGCAAGTACAAAAAAAATGCAAAGTTCTGGGAGTCAGATTTTAATGAAGTAGATTTTAATAATACTACTTTTGAAGCGTTAGCCGATTTTTGGTCTTGTACATTTAATGAAAATGTTATTTTTTATAAAACTGATTTTTTAGGAACTACTGTTTTTTCTGCAGCTACTTTTATAAAACCAGTTTTATTTACTTACACTTCGATAAGTAAAGTAATTATTTTTAGAGGCACTTTCTTTCAAAGTGGAATTGATCTATCTCAAGCTATAATATCTGGAAATGTTAGTTTACATGATATAAAAATAAAAGAATTTAAAGCAGTTAAAAATACTGAATTAAATAAAGTATATGAAAATTATATAACCGAAGAAGGAAAAATTCCCTACACAAATAAAAGAGAAACCTATAGAATATTAAAACAATCTTTATCAAAAAACGGCAATGAAATTGATAGTTTGTTATATAGAAAGAGAGAATTTCAAACTTTTCATAATGAAATTATAAGCAATTTAAAAAACATATTATTTCCTGAAAGCATAAGCCATTTAAATGGAATAGAATACTTTAAATTTTATTTAATAAAAATATTTAATAAAAAAACAAGAATTAAATATAAACTACTAAAACTCTTTACTAACCTGCAAAATTTGATGATTCTAATTTTAAATTTTATTTCAAATTATTTTGGTGTTTCTTGGTTTGTGGCATTATTATTTATTTGGGGTATTGGTGGTTCTTTCTTTCTCTTATCAATCACTGAAATAAATGAATATTATTTAGTAATGAATCCAAAAGAATGGCAATGGGAACATTTTAAATATTTTTTAGATTTTTTAAACCCAACACACAAGTTTGATTATATACAAAAAGAAGATTTAACAACATCCTTTTACGTTTTTGACTTTACAGGTAGAATATTCGTTGGTTATGGAATATATCAGTTTATTCAAGCATTCAGAAAGTATAAATAGTTAAAAATATCAACACCAATAAGTTTTTCATTACCAGAAGATTTTATTAATAAATTTAAAAGTTTACTAAACTCTCAAAAAAATACGGATATTGGAAAAGTTACTGTCGAAATTGTAAAAATATATTTTAAATCAGTTTATCCAAATTGTAGTTTCAAAGAAGCAAAAAACAACGAACCAGATATTATTATCTTTATTGAAAACAAAATTGAAATACCATATGAAATTAAAGGAACAAAAGGAAAAAGTATTGACTACAATAATATAAAAGTTTCAAGTAAATATTGTTACAATAATTAATAGAAGGTATGGAAATAATTCGTGTTACAAATATTGGAGAATCAATTGTAAAATTATATTTTCTTAAGAACGGAATAGATTTTAAAATGGAACCAGAAGACAGATGGAAAGTGAAAAAAACATAACATGTAATAACAATGACCTTAAGAGTAAACCTATATGCTGACCAAGCTTTCCTATCAATGGTCAAAAGAACCATAAAAAGAATAGAACGATTTAGTAAAAATTCAAAATTAGATTATGAATTAGAAGAAGTTGCTTCTGGTATTATCTTATGTCAATCTGCTTTTGAAACTTTTTTAAATATGTTAACCGAACAAATAGCAATTGAAGAAGAACTGAAACAAAAAATTTTAAATGCCAATTTTATCACCAAAATTGAGTTGTGGAATGAATACAAATCATTTGGTTATGACAAAAGTAAAATGCCTTGGCAAGATATAAAACGATTAAATTCTGTTAGAAATTGGCTGGTACATTTTAAAAGTAGTAATATAGGTTTAACGAGACACACCGGTAAATGGATAGATGATGGCTTTAATAAAATACCAAAATTTGATGATTCCGTTGAGCTAAAATTGGATAGACTTAAAAGTTATTATTCATCAATAAGAAAGTGTATGCAAATGATTGTAACTATTGTTGAACCTGATGAATGTTATGATCATTTAACTACAGAAAAATATATTTCTTTATTGGTAGGTTAAGATAATTCTATTCTAAGTAAATTTAATTTTGTGGGATTACTGTCATTTTTAAAGATGTATACGTAACGTTGGCTTCGAGTAACCTCAGCCAACGGAGGTATTTTGCTTAAAAAAGAGATTTGAAAGACGTTCACGTAACGTTGGCTTCGAGAGCCTCAGCCAACGGAGAATATCCTATAATAAAAAACCTCAGACAACGGAGATATTTTGCTTAAGGAAGAGTTCTAGCGGAGGCTGAGGTTACTCGAAGCCCTGCTTACGGAGAATATTCTATAATTAAGAATCTCAGACAACGGAGGTGTTTTGTTTTATGAGGATTTTTAGCGGTGGCTGAGGCCCTCGAAGTCACTGCTTACGTGAGGTACTCGAAGCCCTGCTTATGGTTTTGTGTTGTTTTTCAACAATTGAATTTCTTTTTTAAGATCTTCAATTTGAGCTTGTTGTTCTTTAATAGCTTCTACTAATACAGGAATTACAGCATCAAGGTTTACGGTTTTAACTTGCATTACTTCTACATCCTTTCCTCCTTCTTCTCTACTGGTATTGGCAGTAGAAAGATTTTTGGTAGCCACGGCTTCAGGTAATACTTTCTCTAAATCTTGAGCTATAAAACCTAATTGGTGACGTGGATTTAAGGAGTATTTTTTGTATTTTTCGGTATCATAATGATAAGATACACCTTCAATTTTAAGTATTTTGTCTAATGCTTTTTCTATGGGAGCAATATCTTTTTTAAGTCTTCCATCAGAAATTAAAAAATAATTACCAGTAGTTCCAACATCACCATCTGCACGTACTGCCCAACCATTATATGATATTTCTTGTCCACTAACTCCAATTGATTGATTAGAACTTATTCCTCTCACACCTGCACCAGTTAAACTTGTACCATAATATTCACCTTGAACACCGCCGAAAGCCGTTGTGCCACTAGTAATTTGTCCGTAAGTTCCACTACCATTAAATGAGGAATAACCATTAACCGCCCATGGAAAAGTAACATTACCGACACCATTCATTAAATCTCCTGCCAAAACAGTGTTGGTGGTTCCTATAAAAAATTCACCTAAATTAGATAATCTACCTCTTACAAGATTATTAGAAACCAAATCAATATGCTGGTTAGTACTTGTACCTAAATATCCAGTAGCGGTATTAGCATTAGTGGTTGCTGCATTTGTTCCTACCAACCAAGCAGCTCTTGCTGAAGTAATAGTAGAGGGAATAGAGGTTACAATAGATTGTGTTCCAGTATTGTTAAAATTGTTAGAAGTAATCGTCCAAGGATTTCCAGTAGCTAAACGAACCCAAACTCCATTCCAATAGTAATACCCTGGCGTAACATCTCCAGCCGTATTGATATTGTAAACTAATAACGATGTTGCCGGTGTGGTTACTGGTGCGGCAACAATAGTTGAAGTTAAACTCACACGTGGTATTAAAACACCTGTATTTAAAGAACTAACATCTAAGCTAGAACTTGAATTAGGAGAAGTGGTACCTATACCTACTTGAGCATTCATTTGAAATCCTAAAGTAGTACTAAATAAAATTGCATAAATAATCTTTCTCATTTTGTTGTTGTTTCCAGGTTAACCTTATTTTATTGAACTGTTTTAGCTATATTAAACTATCCTTTTTAAAGAAATTTTCTTTGAAAAAATATCTAAAATCTTTAATTATTGTGAAAAATTACAACTTATTACAAGTATTCATGAAATAAACTCGATTAACGTAATAAAAAACAGATTAAAGGTTTAAAAGCAATATAAGTCTTTATAAACCAATTGATTTGAGTAAGATAAAAAAGGGTATTTGAAAGATGTTCGCGTAACGTTGACTTCGAGAGCCTCAGTCAACGGAGATGTTTTGCTTAAAAAAGAGTTTTTGAAAGATGTTCACGTAACGTTGACTTCGAGTAACCTCAGCCAACGGAGAATATTCTATAATAAAGAGTCTCAGCCAACGGATAATATCCTACACTTGAGGACCTCAGCCAACGGAGACATTTTGTTTAAGGAAGGTTTCTTAGCGGTGGCTGAGGCTCTCGAAGTCACTGCTTACGTGATGCGGTGGCTGAGGCTCTCGAAGCCCTGCTTACTTGAAAGTCTTTCTATACCAATCATAAATTGGTTTTTCAAAACCGTAATATAAAGCAATGGATACCAACCATAAAAGTATAAAATTTCGGTCGGGAAAAAATACAAAAGATTTAAGTTTCAAATTAGCATAACTTATGTGAACCAAATAAAAGGCAAAAGAAGCATTACCCAACAAGACCATAACTTTAGAGGATAAAAACTGCTGTAAATAAGTTCGCTGGCTCATCAAACCTTGAAATAGAAGTACTATAAAAAAGGGCAAAACAATAAAAAACAATAGTTTACCTTGCCAATGATTGGTTCCGTGATCTACTCTACTCTCTTGAAACAATCCGATACTATACAAGGTTAAAACAAAACCGATACCACCTATAGCGGTGGCATATTTAGAAAAAGGGATTTGATTCCAAAATATAGGATAATAGGCTAAAAATATTCCGGCAAGAAATAAGAGCGATTGACCAGCAAAAGTGCTCATGGTTACAAAATCTATGGGAACTAAATACTTATCGGGATTTCCGTTGTAAAGTGTCCACAAATGACCTAAAAGCAATGTAGTTGTAAATAGTACTATCAAAAAAAGTAGTAGGTATTTAAGGTGCTTTTCTAAAAGTAAAAGCATCAATGGTGCGAAAGCATAAAAGGTCATTTCAACCGTAAGTGACCAAGATTGTGAAATAGCATCTAAGGAGTGTGTTGAGGAAAAACCTTGTAATAAAAGATAATGGGGTAAAGAAAAACGGTAGTTACCAAATCCTGAATCCAAATAATACAAGGTTAGCAACAACCAATACAAAGGCATAATGCGAACAATTCGTTGGGCAAAATACTTTCTGTAATGCGTTAAAGATTGTAAAGGTCTGCTTCCGTAGCTTTTGGCAATAAGAAATCCGCTTAACACAAAGAACAACTGAACGCCTAGATTTAGTTCGTTACAAAAGCGAAACAACTCTGGATGTATATCGTCTTTCCAATACTTGCGGTTATGGTAAACAAATATCATTATGGCTGCAATGGCACGAACTCCTGTAAGGGCTTTGAAATGGTTGGGTTTAGGTTGGTCGGCTGTCATTGTGGATTTGTAATGGGGTAAAGTTACAAATTTTTATGAGTGTGGCGTTTGTGTGGAAAATGGAACGCGGATTAAACGGATTGCTTCGCAAACGCAGATTTACGCAGATTTCTTTTTAGGTTTCTCCTCCTTTGGAGGAGTGGCCGAAGGTCGAGGTGGCTTTTTTTTTTGTGGCACAGAGTTACACGGAGTTGGGCACAGAGTTGCTCAATGTCTATATCTTCGTGTCTTTGCGAGAAATAGAATAATCTGTGAATCAGTGGCGGAATTTAGGGCTAAAAAAAATCGAGAACCTATTTAAGATTCTCGATTATGTATTTATAGTTTATTGATATAACTGCTATACAAATCCTTAAATTGATAGCCTACATCTACTCTATCTTTACTTAGTTTATCGTATTCTACCAATCCCCAAAGAACGAATTCTTTTAAGAAATATTTATCTTCTGTTGGGAATTCTGGTTGGTATTTTTGGATTAAATCTTCTAATGGTGCTACTGCATCCAATTGTTTTTTGTATTCTTCATCTGTTGCATCGTCTAACAATTCGAAGCCAGTTTCTGCAAAAAACCATTCTAATATTTTGGCATACGGACTAGAATCAGCATCACGTTCTAACTTCTCTATTTTAGGAAAGTAAGCTGGGAAGAACGTCTTAATGGCATCTGCTATTAAATATTGCGCTACAACTGCTGCACCTTCTTGTTCGCCTTCATAAACCAACTCGACTTTACCCGTAATGGCAGGAATAATTCCCATAAAATCAGACAATCGTACCGACGTTTTATCACTTCCAGATAACAAAGCTCTTCTTTCGGCAGTACTTAGTAGATTCTCATACGCTGTAATACTCATACGCGCACTTACACCGCTTTTGGCATCAATGTATTCGCTTTCTCTTGCTTCAAAACTTATTTGTTCTAGCAAATCCTTCGCTAAATTCGGAACATGAACCACATCTGATTGTTGTTGATCTAATTTAGCTTCTTGATGTGTAATCGTTTTAGCTATGGCAACTGTTTCAGGATAATGTGTTAGAATTTGGGAACCAATTCGGTCTTTCAATGGTGTTACAATACTTCCACGATTGGTGTAATCTTCTGGATTAGCGGTGAAAACAAATTGCATGTCTAATGCCATTCGTACTTTAAAGCCACGAATTTGAATATCACCTTCTTGCAAAATATTAAATAAAGCCACTTGAATTCTCGCTTGTAAATCAGGTAATTCGTTGATTACAAATATGCAACGGTTCGCTCTTGGAATCATTCCGAAGTGAATTACTCTATCATCAGCATACGATAATTTCAAGTTAGCTGCTTTTATTGGATCGACATCACCAATCAAATCGGCTACTGTTACATCTGGTGTAGCTAATTTTTCAGAAAAACGTTCGCTTCTGTGAATCCATTTTATTGGAGTAGCATCACCTTTTTCAGCAATTAAATCTTTTGCAAATCTTGAAATCGGATTGAATGGATCGTCGTTAATTTCTGAACCCTCCACAATAGGCATGTATTCGTCTAATAATTCAATCATTTTTCTCGCCAAACGAGTTTTAGCCTGACCACGAAGTCCAAGTAAATTGATGTTGTGACGTGATAAAATAGCGCGTTCCAATTCAGGAATTACGGTGTTTTCAAATCCGTGAACACCTTCAAAAACCGGTTTACCCGATTTTATTTTAGTTCGCAAATTATCACGCAACTCGTCTTTAATACTTCTAGATACCCAACCGGATTTTTTTAATTCTGCTAATGTTTTTATATCTTTCATAGTATATTCTTTCTTCTTTTTTCTATTCTCTTGCTTCTTTACTCTTTTTTCTTTCCTCTATTCTCTTACTTAATCTTCTTCTTCCTATTCGTCTCATAATCTTCAAAAATCATTTCTCCCAAACCTTTGAGTCCAGTGTAAAATGCTTTTCCTTGATTGGCCTCAGTAAATCGGTTTACGAATTTCTGTAGGTACGGATCGTTTGCAATCATGAATGTTGTAATTGGAATATGCAATTTTCTGGCTTGTGCGGCTTGATTGTAGCATTGTTCAACAATATACTCATCCAAACCATTACTGTTCATGTAATAGGTTCCGTCTTTTTCACGAACGCAACTTGGTTTTCCGTCGGTTATCATGAAAATTTGTTTGTTGGTATTTCGTTTTCTACGCAACATGTCCATCGCCAATTGTAATCCGGCAACGGTATTGGTATGATAAGGTCCGACTTTTAGATAGGGTAAATCTTTAATCGCGATTGGCCAAGCGTCGTTTCCGAAAACTAGAATGTCAATGGTGTCTTTTGGATAACGTGTTGTGATTAATTCTGCTAAAGCCATCGCCACTTTTTTGGCTGGTGTGATTCGGTCTTCTCCATACAAAATCATACTATGGCTAATGTCAATCATCAAAACTGTACTCATTTGAGATTTGAATTGAGCATCTTCAACAACCAAATCATTTTCGGTTAATTTAAAGTCATCAACTCCATTATTGATTTGTGCATTTCGCAGACTTTCGGTTAACGAAATACTTTCTAAGCCGTCACCAAAATGATAGTCGCGAAACTCGCCTGTCTTTTCATCACCACTTCCCGAATATTTAGTCTTATGATTTCCTGTCCCTGATTTTTTAAGATTACCAAAAATTTGGTCTAAAGCCGCTTGACGAATGGCTCTTTCGGTTTTGGCTGTAATTCCGGTTCCGGAAGTTCCATCCTCTTTCAGTTCTTCTCGGATGTATCCTTTTTTCTTTAAATCTTCAATAAAATCGTCGATGGTGTAGTTTTTGTCCGTTAATTTATATTCAACGTCCAACTGTCGTAACCAATCAATAGCTTCGTCAAAATCGCCTGAAGTGTGCGTGATTAACTCTTTGAAAATATCAAAAAGTTTATCAAATGGCGAAAGATTGGGTGCTTCGTATTTCTTGAAGAAAAATCCTTTTCTAGTGTTCTTTTCCATAGC
>JAAFHW010000067.1 GCA_013298525.1 Flavobacteriia bacterium | reverse complement strand
TATGGCTAATGAAATATGTTTAAGGCTTTTCATGGTTTAGTTTTTTTAATATGTAAATATGGTTTATTCCTTTTTGGGCAACGGTTTTCCGTCTTTTGTTGTGACAATTACGATGCCTTTTTTTCCTTTTTCTCCATAAATTGAAACTGCTTTTTCTGGAGGTAAAATAGAAATACTTTCAATCTTTTGTTTATTCAAAGGCGCATAAGGACTTGTCGGATTCGGACCAAATAATTCTTGTTCGGTGTAATATATTTTATTAATAATATAGAGTGGATCAGGTAATTCTAAGATGAATTCAATATCTTCATCATTCATATTAGATAATTTTTCTCTAGAAATTTCACCATCTATTACAACAATTGGATCTTGTTTTTTTACCTCTTTACTCTTTTTTAAATCATACTCCTTATTTTCAACCTTAACTTCTTCATACGTTACTCCACGTGATTCAAAATTGTTATTACCATACCAAGTAGTGTTAGAACTTCTAGGAGCTTGATTATTTTTTACTACACTTGGTACTTCCATAATATCATTATAACTCTTTGTATTGCCTTTTTCTTCAGCTTTATCAGCGATAACTACTGTATTCGGTTTTGCAACTTGTTCTTTCAAAATTTCATCCGCATTTTCTTTAATATTCGGATTTTCAATTTCTGTAGAAACTATGGCATTTTGATTTTCTAATGAATCTTGAATTATTGGTTTTTCAGCTTCTTTTGTTACGATTTCATTATTGGGTGAAACAATTTCTTTTTCGGTTTTAAAAAACTGATAACCAATGGTAACTACTAATATAATTGAGGCTGCAACTAACAATTTCTTCCAGTTGTTATTATGTTTATTTTCAACTTTGGTATCTAGTTTTGCATCAATTCTCGACCAAACTTTTTCCATCGAGGGAAAATCTTTGGTTTCACCATTTTCAGCAGCCGATTTTATTTTGTTGAATAAATTATCTTGATTGTCCATGACTTATTTTACTTGTTGATAATAATGATTGTTGACTAATTCTTTTAATTTGGTTTTAGCCACATTCAATTGTGATTTTGATGTTCCTTCCGATATTTTTAGCATGCTCGCTATTTCTTTATGACCGTAACCTTCAATCACAAAGAGGTTAAAAATAGTTTTGCATCCTTCTGGAATAAAATTGAGTAAATTCAATAAATCTTCTTCCTCCAAATGAGTTTCCGGCAACGTTTCCGGTTGCAATTGGATACTTGCGTCTTCAATGTAAATATTAAAGTTTACATTTCTTTTCAATTGATGCAAACATTGATTTACTGTTATTTTTCTTGCCCAAGCTTCAAAAGCGCCCAATTCTTTCAATTGATCCATTTTGGTAAAAATAGTGTAGAAAGCATCGGCCAATACTTCTTCAATTTCTTCTTCCTTTTTTAAATACCTTTTACAAGTGCGATACAACTTAGGCGACATCAGTTCGTAAACTTGTCGCTGTGCATCGCGTTGCATTTTTCGGCAGTTAATAAGTATCGTTTCGTTTATCACAATTAAGGTATTTATTATAAAGAGGACATTTTTTATAAAAAGGTTGGGAAGAGATGAAAAAAAGTTTTAAAGTTTTATTCTATATGCTTTTCACTTTTCACTATTTACTAATCACTAACTTATAAATATTAGATTCTAAAACTTCGGTATCATTATCTTCACAAAGTAAAAACTCAATTTCTTTTTCCGATTTTTTGAAAAGAGTAATTCCTTCAAATTTATTAGTATCGGTTATTTTCTTTGTAAAATCAATTTTCATTTTCTTTACATCAATTCTTCCTACGATGCTTCCAAGAACTTCACCATCATTATAAGTTGAGTCAGTATTTTCTGCAGTTGCTAGAAAATAGATTTTGTCATCAACAAGAATTGCATCGGTAAAACTAGTTCTTATACCTTTTATTTTAGGTAGTTTGTATTCATTGGCTACAATTCGGAATTCATTGGCTAAGTTTTTTCCGTCGATAGTAAAAACTACATTTTTATTGGTTTTTCCATTACCTCTGTTAAATAAAAACCAAGTTTCACCATTAAAAATAGCACCTTCTAGATTAAAATCTTCTTCAGCTATTTTTCCAAAAGATTGCATTGCCAAATATAAATCGGATAAATCTTGCGATTTAATTACACTTTTAGATTTAGCATCAACTTGAACCATAATAGTTCTATTTACGGTTGAACCTGAGCCAAAAAGGTATAAACTATCTTGATGTTTTGCAATGGCTTCAAAATCGGGTTTAATGCTTTTAGTAATATTTTCTTCTGAATTTTCTGCCAAAGCATGACGTTCAAGTTTGTTGCTATCAATATGATATTCATATAAGTAGGAGCTATTGTCACCAATTGCAAAAATAGTATTATCTTGATAAATCAATCCAGAAGCCGAGCCAAGACCAATTATTTTAAATAGTAATGTAAGTTGAAATTTTTCCATTTTGTGTAGTGTATGAGAAACCAAAAATACTATTTTTACAATAATTAAATGAATTAAAAATGAAATCAATTAACATAGAAGATTTTAAAGTAGTTGGAAACATAAATTTGTCAAAAATCCCAACAAAATTAGATATTGATACCGATAAAGAGCAAGAGGAAGTAGAGTTGGACAAAGTTCAGATAAAGTTGAGTAAAAAGCAAGATGCTATGTATGCTCACAATCGTCATGCCTTTTTAATATGCTTACAAGGAATGGACACCAGCGGAAAAGATAGTTTGATTCGTGAAGTTTTTAAAGAGTTTAATCCGCGTGGAGTAGTGGTTCATAGTTTTAAAACTCCAAATTCTACTGAGTTGGAGCATGATTATTTATGGCGTCATTATTTGGCTTTGCCAGAAAAAGGGAAGTTTGCTGTTTTTAACAGAACACATTATGAAAATGTATTGGTGACGAGAGTTCATCCAGAATATATTTTATTTGAAAACCTTCCTGGAATCGAAAAAGTAGAAGATATTACGCCACAATTTTGGGAAAATCGTTTTGAGCAAATCAACAATTTTGAAAAACATATCTCGCAGAACGGAACTAAAATTCTGAAGTTTTATTTTCACATGAGTAAAGAAGAGCAGCGCTTAAGATTGTTAAAGCGTTTGGAAACTCCAGAGGATAATTGGAAATTTTCAACAGGTGATTTAAAAGAACGCGAACGTTGGGATGATTACATGAAGTATTACGAAGAAGCAATTAACATGACTTCTAAAGATTATGCTCCTTGGTATGTTATTCCTGCAGATGATAAAGGTGTTGCTCGTTACATTGTAGCCAAAACCATTTGGGAAGAAATGCAAAAATTAACCGATATCACCGAACCAAAGTTGGATCCAAAAGTTGCAGTAAATATTGAGATTTATAGAGAACAGCTAAAAAAATAAGTCAATACAGATTTTATTAATTTCTAAAATTTCTAAAATCTGTGTTCCTTTCTATTATCTTTGCGCACTCAAAAAAAGTACTGTGAATTTATCTCAATATACCAAAGAGTTTCGTTATAATCTTCAACTAGCTTATCCAGTAATTTTGGGTATGCTTGGTCATACTTTAATTGGAATTGTAGATAACATTATGGTTGGAAAATTAGGTTCCACCGAATTGGCTGCAGTTTCTCTTGGAAATAGTTTGATTTTTGTTGCAATGTCAATTGGTATAGGATTTTCAACTGCTTTGACACCAATTATTGGTGAAGCTGATGCAGAAAAAGATAACAATAAAATCCGTTCAGCTTTTCATCACGGAATGCTTTTGTGTACCATTTTAGGTTTCGCATTATTCGGAATGGTTGTTTTTGCCAAACCAATTATGGAAATGCTGCATCAACCAAAAGAAGTTATTGAATTAGCAAAACCTTACTTAGATTGGGTTGCTTTTTCGTTAGTTCCACTAATAATTTATCAAGGATACAAGCAGTTTGCCGATGGTTTATCAATGACAAAATATTCTATGTATGCCATTGTTGGTGCCAATATCATTCACGTTATAATCAATTATTTATTAATCTACGGAATTTGGATTTTTCCAAAAATGGGAATTATAGGTGCAGCACTTGGAACGGTTATTTCCAGAATTGCGATGGTGGTTTTTATGCACTTCATTTTGGCAAAACAAGAGCGCTTGAAACAATACTTCAAAGGATTTAGTTTTGATGAAATTAAAAAAGCAACTATTGTCAAAATTGTAAATTTAGGAATGCCTTCAGCCATGCAAATGTTGTTTGAAGTAGTTTTATTTACAGCTGCAATTTGGCTTTGCGGAAACATTGGAAAAACGAGTCAAGCTGCTAATCAAATTGCTTTGAGTTTGGCTTCAATGACCTTTATGTTTGCTATGGGATTGAGCGTAGTTTCTATGATTAGAATTAGTAATCAAAAAGGATTACAAGATTATAAAAATTTGGTTGTAGTGGCTCGTTCTATTTTTTTATTGGCCATAATAATTGAAGTAGTTTTTGCTGTTTTATTTGTTGTTTTTCATCAAATATTACCACCATTATTTATGGATATGAAAGATCAAGTTCAACTTGTTGATAATACCGAAGTTGTAACTATTGCTGCTAAATTATTATTAGTTGCCGCCGTGTTTCAAATTTCTGATGGAATTCAAGTTGTAGTTCTTGGAGCTTTGCGCGGATTGCAAGATGTGAAAATTCCTATGTATATTACGTTTGTAGCGTATTGGATTATTGGTTTTCCAATATCTTATTATTTGGGAGAATATACTGATTTGAAAGCCGTTGGTGTTTGGTTAGGACTTTTAGCAGGATTAACAGCGGCAGCATTATTTTTGTACATTCGTTTTCATTATCTAACAAAATCATTAATTTTGAAAGATAGTTTAAAAATTTCCCCAGATGATACAACTAAATAGAGGAGAAGAGTTCAAGCAAATAATTATTGAACATCCATTACAAAAGAAATATGCAGTTTCCAATCAAGGAAGAATCATTAGTTATACTGATGATTTTTTGAGTGGAAGAGAAATAAAATGCGCGTTGACTGAAGGTTTCAGAGTTTTTAGATATCAAACTAGAGAAAATGGCAAACGCAAAGACAAAGGTTTTCTGGTTTATAAATTAGTAGCTCAATATTTTATTCCAAATGATAATCCAGAGCGAACTATGGTAATTCATTTAGATTTTAGTAAAGACAATGATAGAGTTGAAAATTTGATTTGGGCTACAAAAAGAGAACAAATTGATTTTCAATCGAAAAACCCAAATGTTATTGCAAATAAAGCTCGAATTATCGAATTTAACAAAAAAGCGGATGGAGCTAAGTTAACTTCAACACAAGTAATAAGAATAAAAAAAATGTTGCAACGACCAGACAATAAAACTCGTTTGGTTATGATTGCAAAACAATTCAATATTTCAACCCAACAATTATATCGCATAAGAACAGGCGAAAATTGGGGACACATTAAAGTTTAAACAATAATCTGTAACTATTACTTCAAGGTTACGTATAATCATTGTATAATATAAAAATTATAAAATGATACTATTAATTATTATTGGGATTATTCTAATTATTGCAGGTTTTTCTTTAAAAAACAATGAAAATCAACTTTCTAAATATGCAAATATTATAAGGAATATTGGGTTTGTAGTTATTCTTTTGGGAGTTTTTTCTTCAATGTTTAAACAAATCGATGCAGGAAAAGTAGGAGTAAAATCACTTTATGGAAACGTACAATCTGATGTATTAGAAAGTGGTTTACATATTATAAATCCACTTTTAGATATAACCACCTTTGATGTTCAAACTCAAAATTATACCATGTCTGCCATTCATAATGAAGGTGCGCAGGAAGGCGATGATGCTATTAGAGTTCTATCAAATGATGGTTTAGAAGTTGTAATTGATTTGACGGTTTTGTACAGAGTTGTTCCAACAGAAGCCCCAAAAATTCTTAAAGGAATTGGTGTAAACTATACTGATAAAATTGTTCGTCCAGTTACAAGAACTCGTATTCGTGACAACGCTGTTTATTATGATGCAGTTGCATTGTATTCTACAAAAAGAAATGAATTTCAACAACGAATTTTCAAATCTATTGAAGATGATTTCAAAAAAAGAGGTTTGGTTCTTGAACAACTTTTAATTAGAAATATAAATCTTCCAGCTTCTGTAAAAACCACAATTGAAAGTAAAATTAATGCAGAACAAGATGCTCAAAAAATGACTTTCGTGCTACAAAAAGAGAAACAAGAAGCCGAAAGAAAAAGAGTAGAAGCTCAAGGTATTGCTGATTATCAAAGAATTATTTCAACAGGTTTAACAGATAAACAATTACAATACGAACAAATAAAAGCACAAAAAGAAATTGCAACTTCATCAAATACCAAAATTATTTTCATGGGTAAAGGAAGTGCTCCAGTAATTTTGTCTGATAAATAAAAAAAGATTTAAGAGTATAGAAAATAGATAATAGATTTTGAAATTAGTTCTTTACTTTTGTCTTTTATCTATATTCTTTTTTCAAATATCTAAAAATATTAAATATGCAATTACCAAAATTCGTTTTAGCCGACAACTCTGATTTTCCTGATGATATATTCATTATACATTTAGATTTTCCACGTTTTATAATCAATTTGAAAGATGATGAAGTAGAGTTTTTAGAAGATTTAGAAGGAGAAGACGAAACCGAATTAGAATCGGAAATGGAACATTTAATTACACTAGCAGGAGAATTCTACGATAAAGAAATGGAAGGTTACGAAGAGTAATTATCTAAAATACTTTTTCAACAAATTCATAGCAGCTGCAAATGGTGAAATTTCATCATTTTGCACTGCTTTTTTGTTTTCTTCCAATTGTTTAATAATCTCAGGATGATTGTAAAAATTCGACTTTAATTGCTCGTTTATGGTTTCCATCATCCAAAATTGATTCTGATTTTGACGTTTTTCTTCAAAATAATGATTCGTTTTTACCAATTCAAAATATTCTGAAATCGTTTTCCAAACGTCATCAATTCCTTCTTTGGTATAAGAACTGCAAGTTGCTGCAGTTGGAATCCAGCCACTTTGCTTTGCAGGGAATAAATGTAATGCTCTGTTGAATTCCGTTTTGGCTAATTTAGCTTTTGCAATATTATCACCATCGGCTTTATTGATTACAATTGCATCTGCCATTTCCATGATACCACGTTTTATGCCTTGTAATTCATCGCCGGCACCAGAAATTTTCAAAAGTAAAAAGAAATCCACCATACTATGAACAGCAGTTTCGCTCTGTCCAACACCAACGGTTTCTATAATTATGGTATCAAATCCGCAGGCTTCACATAGAATTATGGTTTCACGTGTTTTTCTTGCAACACCACCAAGTGTTTCGCCAGAGGCACTCGGACGAATAAATGCATTTTCATCTTTTACCAATTCTTCCATTCGGGTTTTATCACCAAGAATACTTCCGTGTGAAATGGTACTACTTGGATCGACAGCTAAAACGGCAACTTTTCTTCCTAAGGAAGTGATATGCTTTCCAAAAGCTTCTATAAAAGTACTTTTTCCTACTCCAGGAACGCCTGTAATTCCAATACGTATAGATTTATTAGCATGAGGTAAACAAGCTTGAATTATGGTATTAGCTTTTTCTAAATGTTCAGGATTGGTACTTTCCACTAGTGTTATTGCTCGACTTAATGCCACTTTGTCTTTTGCCAAAATACCATCAATCAACTCTTGCGCAGAAGGTTGTTTTCTTCGCATTTGTTTGATTACTTCAACCGAAGAATTATTCAAACTCTGTGGTTGATTAACGCCATCTTTTTCCGATAAAGCCGATTTTTTTGATGATTGTTCCAATAGTAATGGTATTTCTATTACAAATTTAGGTAAAATATTTTCGTTATGAACTTTGCAATAAAATTTTGCTGCTTTGCCGTTAAAAAAAGTATTTTTGCAGTATCAAAATTTACAACTGTGCAAAATCAATCTGCAACTTTAAACAAAGAGGATTTACTTAATAAAACGGTTTACTCTATTCTGTTTTCTATCAGTTTTGCTCACTTGCTCAACGATTTAATTCAAGCCATTATTCCATCCATTTATCCAATAATTAAGGAAAGTTATCATTTAACATTTTCTCAAATCGGATTAATCACTTTTGCATTTCAATTTTCTGCTTCAATTTTTCAACCATTGGTTGGTTATTACACCGATAAAAATCCAAAACCATTTTCTCAAATTTATGGAATGCTTTTTTCAATGGCAGGAATCATTTCAATTTCTTTTGCCAATAATTTTTATTGGATAATTGCTTCTGTAGTTTTAATTGGAACTGGTTCGTCTATATTTCATCCTGAGTCGGCTCGAATTTCTAATTTAGCTTCTGGAGGAAAACGTGGTTTAGCACAATCTATTTTTCAAGTAGGAGGCAACTTCGGAACGGCTCTTGGACCACTTTTGGTTGCTTTAATTGTTGTTCCTAATTCTCAAAAATATATTCTTTGGTTTGTTATTGTTGCCGCTTTAGGACTACTTATTTTAAGCAAAATCGCTTTTTGGTACAAAGAACATCTTGTTTTTAGAAAAAATAAAGTGCAACCTTTCATCGATTTGCACAATCTTCCCAAAAAGAAAGTTCAAATTTCTATTGCGATTTTATTAATAGTAATTTTTTCAAAGTTTTTCTATTCTGCAAGTCTTTCAAGCTACTATCAGTTTTATATCATCGATAAATTTGGTTTAACTATAAAACAAGCGCAGTTTCACATGTTTATATACTTGTTTTCGTATGCGGTTGGAACCATTCTTGGCGGACCATTAGGCGATAAAATTGGAAGAAAATATGTCATTTGGTTATCGGTTTTTGGAGCCTTTCCTTTTGCTTTAGCATTACCTTATGTAGATTTATTTTGGACTGATGTTTTGATGGTAGTCATCGGAATCATCATTTCTTCAGCTTTTCCTGCAATTTTGGTTTATGCGCAAGAGTTAGTTCCAAAAAAACTCGGAATGGTCTCCGGATTATTCTATGGCTTTGCCTTCGGAATGGGTGCATTAGGCTCAGCTTTACTCGGAAAACTTGCTGATGCAACTTCAATACAATACGTTTACTACGTTTGTTCTTTCCTTCCACTAATAGGTATCATTTGTTATTTTTTACCAAATTTGAAAAAAAAGATAGATTAAGGCTAGTATAAGGTCGTATTTTGTAAATGAAAAATTTCAAAAGCAATTAAGCTGTAAAAATCTATTTTCTTTATTCTCTATTCTATTTTCTTTTTCTATTTTTACTTCACAATTTATACAAAATGCAATTAAATCCAGAAATATTAAATAAGCTAACGTCTATAGTAGGTGAGTCTTATATTTTTACCGATATAGAAACGCGCAATCATTACGGTCACGATGAAACCGAAGATTATGTTTTTCCTCCAAATGTTGTTCTAAAACCAGCAAATACAAAGGAAATTTCAGAAATCTTGAAAGTTGCCAACGAATATAAAATTCCAACAACGCCAATCGGTGCAAGAACTGGATTGAGTGGCGGTGCTTTGTCTATTTATCAAGGAATTGGGCTTTCTATGGAACGCTTAAATAAAATAATTGAAATTGACGAACAAAACCTTCAAGTTACTGTCGAACCAGCTGTAATCACTCAAGTTTTACGTGAAGCAGTTGCTGAAAAAGGATTGTTTTATCCAGTTGATCCAAGTAGTCAAGGAAGTTGCTGGATTGGTGGAAATGTTGCCGAAAATTCTGGTGGTGCACGTGCCGTGAAATATGGTGTTACAAAAGATTATGTAATAAATATGGAAGTGGTTTTGCCCAACGGAGAAATCATTTGGACAGGAGCAAATACACTAAAAAATTCAACAGGTTATAACTTGACACAACTAATGGTTGGAAGCGAAGGTACTCTGGGTGTTATTACTAAAATTGTACTCAAACTTCTTCCTCAAAACACACATAATGTTTTAATGTTGGTTCCTTTTTTCAAAGCAAGTCAAGCGTGTGAAGCTGTTTCTGCCATTTTTAGAGCCGGAATTATTCCAAGTGCTTTAGAGTTTATGGAACGCGATGCCATTGATTGGACCTTGAAATACAATGACAATATCAACATCAATGTCAAAGACAATGTTCAAGCACATTTATTGATTGAAGTTGACGGAAATTATCCCGAAATCTTGATGCAAGAAGCTGAAAAAATCATGAATGTAGTGGAGCAATTTGAAATCGATGAGGTTTTATTTGCTGATACTGAAGATCAAAAAAACGCACTTTGGAAAATGAGACGGTCTGTTGCAGAAGCTGTAAAATCGAATTCAATTTATAAAGAAGAAGACACTGTTGTGCCAAGATATGTGTTACCAGAATTATTAAACGGAATCAAAAAAATAGGCAATAAATACGGATTCAAATCGGTTTGTTATGGTCACGCAGGTGATGGAAATTTGCACGTAAATATCATCAAAGGTGAAATGAGTGATGAAAATTGGGAGAAAGAAGTGCCTAAAGGAATTCGCGAAATATTTGAATTAACTGTTGCTCTTAAAGGAACACTTTCTGGCGAACACGGAATCGGTTTTGTGCAAAAAAACTTTATGGATATTGCTTTTTCAAAAGTTCATTTAGAATTAATGGAACGCATTAAATATGTTTTTGACCCAAATAATATTCTAAATCCTGGAAAGATATTTCCTGATGAAGTTTAAAATACGATTTTATACGTATTTCATGTCTTTTCAAAGTAAAATAGTTTTACATCATACTAATCTTTAAATATTTTCATGATGAAAAAATTATTTTTTACAGCAATTTTATTTGGAACAATTTTTTATTCAAATGCACAAGAAACAACCTTTGGTGCTAAAGCTGGTGTTGACATAGCAACAGTTAAAGTAAAAATTGGAGGAACAACTGCAACAGCAAGTGAAACAGGATACTTTGCAGGTGGATTTGCAAATATTGGAGTTTCAGAATCTTTTTCTGTGCAACCAGAACTTTTGTTTGTAGCTATTACAGATTTCAATTTTTTGAGTGTTCCTATCTTAGGAAAATACTCTGTTTCTGAAAAATTTGGTGTTTTAGCTGGACCAAGTTTGAATTATTATCTTGATGCAACTGAAGATCAATTTAAACTTAATTTAGATTTTGGTGCTTCTTATGAAATTTCAGAGGATTTCGGAATAAATGCAAAATATTCTATGGGAATGGGAGATGTAAGCATTAGCGGAATATTCATTGGAACTGAATATAAATTTTAATATAAATTTCAAAAATTAAAAGGCACAAACTTTAAAATTTGTGCCTTTTCTATTTAATCTCTTTTCGGAGTGTTTTTCTTAATTCTTTTTTCCTCTTTTTTCTCTTTCGCCGTTTTAAGAGGTTCCTTTTTTACGGTTTTCTTTGCGTCTTGACTTTTTGCCATGATTTATGGTTTTAATATTGCTAATAAGTAAATGTAGTAAATATTTGTAAGAATTACAGTTTTATCTGCTTAGATTTTTGTCTTTTTCAGTTTTATTCAAAATAATTTTATTGTTTTTAATTTTTTGATACGTTTTCAAATAGTAATATTCTTCTGAGTTTTTCTCTTTCACCAATTCTTCAATAAATTTTTCTTCAAATAGAATTTTGCCTTTTAAATCATAATGAATGATATGTTCAATATGATAAGACCTTCCCATATTGTAGTATAAAGTAATGGTTCTTAATTTATTATCGACAGTTATTTCTGAGCCGGATAGTTTTTTGCTGTAATCAAATTTCTTAGTCTTGGGATTAAATAAATAGTTGTCATAAAACGCATGACTAGCTCCTGAACAAACAGAATTATAAATAGAAAAATCTGCATATCCATCAAAATTGAAATCTTTAAAATCATCAGATGACGAATAGAATAAACTTTTTTCATCACGAATAATCATGTCTGGTTGAGAAATCAAAAGAGTCTTTTTAGTTTTACTATTGATTAATTTTCGTGTAATATTTTTGGCTTTTAAAGGTTTTTTATTGTCATCAAAAGTAATTTCGAGTTTAGTCTCCCAATAACATTCAAGATTATTGATTTTGAATGGCTTACTATAATAAATATGATTTTCAGCTGGTGCGCCATATCTTTGAAATTGGTATTTTTTGTATTTAAAAGTGTCTTTGCTAATGGTATCTAATTCAAATCTCTCGTTGTATTTGAATTTGGTCACAATAGAGTCAAATGCATATTCCATTGTATCATTTGTATCCACAATGGTTTCTTGATTAACAAGTGATTGAATAAAAATAGAATCGTTTACAAACTCTGAAGTCATTTTATAACTATCAGAATCACCTCCAATTATTCCTAATGTAATTTCTTTGATAGTGTCATTATGATTGAATTGAAGCACTTTCATAGTTTCATCACCATATTTTTGACGATAATAAATAGAGCCATAATAATATGGATTTTCTCTAGATAAAAAGGCATCAGGTGATCTGTAATATTTTTCATTGACTTCAACTTTTGTAGAATCTATTCCAAGTTGATAAAGTTCATTTTTCTCCAATTTCTTTGAATTTTTAATGTCTTCAAGATAGTTATCCATGGATTCTTTTTTCTTGTCAATAAAATTATAAATGAAATTTTTGTGTTCTGTAGTTTCTTCAATTACTATAGAATCGTTGTTAAATGTTACGTTATAAAAATGAAAATTACTTGATAATCTATTATAATCATCGGTATATAAAAGGTATTTAGAAGGCGATAATTTGTCAATTCTAAAGGTTTCGCCACTAATATATTCCTTATACAAGTTATTTTTATAAGCAATATGACTTTCAGCAACTGGATTATAGGTTGCTCCAACATAATCTCCATAAAGATTTATAACTTTAAAAATGGAATCTTTTTCGTAGAATATTTCGGCACTATAATAATTTAACTGTGTTGAGTCTTTATTATAAATATCTTTGTAATGACCTAAAAAACGTTTTAATAAAATAGAATCTGAGTCAGATCTTCTATATTCAAATGGTGGAATTTTTGCTTCAACTTCTTCAACTCTGTTGGTTTTTTCAATTTGTTTGGTGACAACAGATTTGCAACCGTTTATCAGCAGAAGAATGTAAAGAAAAAGTATAAAATAATTACTATTCTTCATGAGTTTTTGAAGTTATTAAACGCTATCAAATGTATAAAAAAATGTAATTGAATAGTTTTAGTTAATCTATTTATAATTTCAGATTTATATCATAACGCAAATCAACATTTTTAATTATTTTAGCCATTCAAATTTAGATTATGATTTCAGAAGCACAATTTCAAAACGAACTCCAATTAATTATACAAAATGCCATTCGAGAAGATGTTGGCGATGGCGATCATTCTTCTCTAGCATGTATTCCGGCTGATGCTCAAGGTAAAGCTAAACTATTAGTAAAAGACAATGGAATTATTGCAGGAGTTGAATTTGCCAAAATGGTTTTCAATTATGTTGATGCCAACATGAAAGTAGAAACGTTTATCACAGATGGTTCAACAGTGAAATATGGCGACGTAGTTTTTCATGTTTCAGGAAGTTCGCAATCGATTCTAAAAGCAGAACGATTAGTATTGAATTCGATGCAAAGAATGAGTGCGATTGCAACTAAAACAAGAAAATATGTTGATTTACTAGAAGGAACTAACACTAAAGTTCTTGACACAAGAAAAACAACCCCAGGTTTTAGAGCTTGCGAAAAATGGGCTGTAAAAATTGGTGGAGGCGAAAATCACCGATTTGCATTGTACGATATGGTAATGCTAAAAGACAATCACAACGATTTTGCTGGTGGAATTACAAAAGCAATCAACAAAACAAAAGAATATTTAAAAGCCAACAATAAAGATTTGGAAATTATCGTTGAAGCAAGAAATCTTGATGAAATAAAAGAAATTTTACAAAACGATGGAGTTTATAGAATTTTAATTGACAATTTTAATTTTGAAGATACTAAAAAAGCAGTTGCCTTAATTGGAAGTAAATGTTTGACAGAATCATCAGGAAACATTAATGAAAATACCATTCGTCAATATGCTGAGTGTGGAGTGAATTACATTTCATCTGGTGCTTTAACGCATTCTGTTTATAACATGGATTTGAGTTTGAAAGCGATTTAATATTTAATAAAAACATAATCAAAATTGATTTTGGAAGAAAAGAAAGAAAGTAAATATAGAGTAGGCGATTTGATTTATGATGCCAATATTTATGATGGTTTAAATACTTTTCTAACGGATTTACAATTTTATAAAAAGTGGCTTCCAAAGGATAAGAATGCCAAAATACTTGAACTTTGTTGTGGTACAGGTAGACTTACATTACCAATTGCTAGGGAAGGATATAAAATAAGTGGAGTTGATAATAGTTCTTCAATGTTGGAGCAAGCCAAAATTAAAGCCATTGAATCAGGATTAGAAATCGAGTTTATAGAAGGAGATATAAGAACTTTAGAGTTAAAAGAAAAATATGATTTAATTTTTATTCCATTTAATTCAATTCATCATTTATATCAAAATGAAGATTTGTTTGATGTATTTAAAGTTGTAAAAAAACATCTTGAAATTGGTGGTAAATTTTTGTTTGACTGTTATAATCCGAACATTCATTATATTGTTGAAGCAGAAAAAGAATTAAAAGAAATTGCCAAATATAAAACCAAAGATGGAAGAAAAATAGTTATTAAACAGGCAATGCGATATGAAAGTAAAACTCAAATAAATAGAATTGAATGGCATTATTTTATCAATGATAAGTTTGATTCTGTTCAAAATTTGGATATGAGAATGTATTTCCCACAAGAATTAGATTTTTATTTAAAATGGAATGGGTTTCATATTGTTGAAAAATTTGGTAACTTTAATGAAGAAGAATTTCATGATAATTCAGAAAAGCAACTATTTGTTTGTGAATACAATCAATAACAAAAATGACATTAGAAGAAAAAATAAAAGGTTTTCCAGTAATTAAACAACTTATAGCTTTTGGTAATTCTATCAAATTGCCTTGGCTACATGGGTTGTCGTTATATGAACTTTTAGAGTTATACATTACAGGAATTATAGAAGGCGCTTTGTCTTATCGTGCTGCTGCAATTGCCTTCAGTTTCTTTATGGCGTTGTTTCCTTTCGCTTTGTTTATTCTGAATTTGATTCCGTACATTCCAATTGAAGGTTTTCAAGAGGATTTCCTGGGATTTGTTAAAGATGGCGTTCCTCCAACAACTTATGATGCTATTTTCA
>JAAFHW010000066.1 GCA_013298525.1 Flavobacteriia bacterium | reverse complement strand
TTGGCAAAAAACAATAGGAGGAACAACAAGTGATGGAATTGCATCAATTGATAAAACAACAGATGGTAATTTTTTATTAGCTGGTCCATCTTCATCTCCGATTTCTGGAGATAAAACAGAACATAGTAGAGGATTAGAGGATATATGGATTGTTAAAATTGATGAAAGCGGAACTATTCTTTGGAATAAAACAATTGGTGGTAATGACCAAGATTATAATATAAAGATTCAATCTACATCAGATAATGGAATAATTATAGGTTCTAACTCAAAATCAAGTATTTCTGGGGAAAAGACTGAAATTGCAACTAATTTAGACTACTGGATTTTAAAATTATCACCAGACAATCTTTCAAACAATACTCTAGATTCATTGCTCTTTTCAATTTATCCAAATCCTACATCTGGAATTTTCAACATAAAATTTAATTCTGCTTTTGAAAATTACACGATAACTGTTCGTAATTATTTAGGACAAATAGTAAAACAAGAAAATATAAGTACAACAAATACTTATACAAATTTAATTGAAACCCAATCTGGCTTTTATTTTATTGAGTTAGAAAATGAGAGTAACCAAAAAATTACTTTCAAAATAATAAAAATCTAAATTTTTTAATTAAAAAAAATGCCGAACAAGTAGTCGACATTTTTAATAATTTATTTGAAATTGATATAAAATTAAAAGACTAAACTTCTGCTTTTAAAATATCCAAAATATAGCTTGGTGGAACAATAGGTTTTCCATTTTTTGTGTCCACAAAAACGAGTATAAAATGAGCAGTTGTTAACAACTCTTCATTTTCACTGCGGATTTCACAATCAAATTCAATCTTTACACCACTATATCTCTTCAACTTCGTATTGATTGTTAACATATCATCATAACGAGCTGGTTTTTTATAATTCAAATGCATTGAAACTATAGGCAAGGCTATTCCGCTTTCTTCTAATGATTTGTACGAAACGCCTTTATTTCTAAGCCATTCCACTCTTCCTATTTCAAAATAAGGCACATAACTGCCATGATATACTACTCCCATTTGGTCGGTTTCGCCATATCTAACTCTAACTTGTACATCGTGTCCGTTCATCTATTTTTTTTGCTTTTAATCTAAATTTAAAATACTCTTTACAACAAAATTTTTAAAAAATCAATACCATATTATTTTTTTTTAAAGAAATTTGTTCACATATTTGTTAACCCAAAAAATACGAAGAAATTCTACATCTTTTTTGTAAGAGAACCTTTAATTAAATTAGTAATTTTAACAATAATATGAACAAAACTGCGCAATCGGTATGGGAAAACTGTCTGTCATTTATAAAAGACAATATTCAAGAGCAAGCATACAAAACTTGGTTTGAACCTATTAAGTCAGTTGAACTTTCTGATAACGCATTGTACATTCAAGTTCCAAGTAAATTCTTTTACGAATGGCTAGAGGAGCACTATGTTAAATTACTTAAAGTTGCCCTAACCAAAGAACTTGGAAAAAACGCAAAGTTACTCTATAAAATTAAAATGGAAAACACTTATGGCAATAAACAACCGTTTACGGAACAATTGCCATCTGCTCACCGTGGTCCAATTAAATCACAAGATGTTGACGCTCCTTTTAAAAACCTAAACCCAGAACTTAAAAATCCTTTTGTGATTCCTGGAATTAGAAATTTAAAAATTGAGTCGCAACTTAACCCAAATTATAGTTTTGATAATTTCTTAGAAGGTGATTCTAACAGATTAGCTCGTTCTGCTGGTATGGCTGTTGCCAATAAACCTGGAGGAACTTCATTCAATCCACTATTGATTTTTGGTGGTGTTGGACTTGGAAAAACTCACTTAGCTCATGCTATTGGTGTTGAAATTAAAGATAAATATCCTGAAAAAACCGTGTTGTATATTTCTGCCGAAGTATTCACACAACAATATATAGATTCTGTTAAGAAAAATAATCGTAATGATTTTATTCATTTTTATCAATTGATAGATGTGTTAATAATTGATGACGTTCAATTCTTATCAGGTAAATCAGGTACGCAAGATGTGTTTTTCCATATTTTTAATTATTTACATCAAAATGGAAAACAAGTAATTCTTACTTCAGACAAAGCTCCTGTTGATATGCAAGATATCGAACAACGTTTGTTGTCTCGTTTCAAATGGGGATTATCTGCCGAATTACACCAACCTGACTACGAAACAAGAGTTTCTATTTTGAACAACATCCTTTATCGTGATGGTGTTGAAATGCCAAACGAAATTGTAGAATATGTTGCACAAAACATAAAATCTAATGTACGTGAACTTGAAGGCGCAATTATTTCTTTAATCGCACAATCATCTTTCAATAAAAAAGAAGTTACTCTCGAATTAGCGAAAAGCATTGTAGAGAAATTTGTTAAAAATGTAAAACGTGAAATATCAATCGACTACATCCAAAAAGTAGTTTCTGATTATTTCCAATTGGATTTAGACACTTTACAATCTAAAACCAGAAAACGTCATGTGGTTCAAGCAAGACAGCTAGCTATGTTTTTTGCAAAGAAATTTACTAAAGCTTCTTTAGCAAATATTGGTTCTCAAATTGGAGACAGAGATCACGCTACTGTTTTACACGCCTGCAAAACAGTTGACAACTTGGTTTCAACCGATAAGCAATTCAAAAAATTTGTTGAAGATATTCACAAAAAATTATCATTATAGCAATCAGCTTTTCTTACTTTTGCATTTGAAAGTAAAAACTGAAACTTAATACTATGTCCGTTAAAATTTTAATGGTTTGCTTAGGCAATATCTGTCGTTCACCATTGGCAGAAGGGCTTTTAGCAGCTAAGCTTCCTAAAGATAAATTCTTGGTAGATTCTGCCGGAACTGGTCATTGGCATGTTGGAAAACAACCTGATGAGCGTTCTATTGCAACAGCCAAAAAAAACGGACTGGATATTTCAAAACAAAGAGGTAAACATTTTACTCCTAAACACTTTGAAGAATTTGATTATATCTATGTTATGGATGGTTCAAATTATGACGATGTTGTCTTTATGGCTAAAACCGAAGAAGACAAAAATAAAGTACAACTTATTTTAGACGAATTATTTCCTGGTGATAATGTTGACGTGCCAGACCCATATTATGGTTTACAAAACGGATTTGATATGGTTTACGAAATGCTTGATGAAGCTACGGATTTATTAGCAAAAAAATTAATAGCAAAACATTCCTAATGAAGCCAGTAAACTTAAAAGGTATTTTATATTTAATTCCAACAACTCTTGGCGAAAGTAATCCACATGATGTTTTGCCTCAAACAGTTAAAAGAGCCATCGAATTTATTGATTGTTATATTGTTGAGAATGAAAAAACTGCACGTAGGTTTATAAAAAGTATTTACCCAGAAAAAGTACAATCCTCTCTAATAATTAGTTCTTTAAACAAACACACCGAAGTTTCTGAACACAATGAAATGATTCAGCCTTGTTTACAAGGAATCAATGTTGGATTAATGAGCGAAGCCGGTTGTCCTGGTGTAGCTGATCCTGGTGCTGCAATTGTTAAACTAGCTCATGAAAAAGGAATTCAGGTTGTGCCATTAGTTGGACCATCCTCCATTTTATTAGCTATGATGGGAAGCGGTATGAACGGACAAAGTTTTGCTTTTAATGGTTATTTACCAATTGACAAATCTGATAAAAAATCGGCTTTGAAAAATTTTGAAAAACTTTCTTTTGATAAAAACCAATCGCAAATTTTTATTGAAACACCTTATAGAAACAATAAGTTATTAGAAGATTTTCTCCAAACATTACAACCCAACACTCATTTGTGTATTGCTGCAGATATAACACTTCCAACAGAATACATCAAAACAATGAAAGTTTCAGAATGGAAAAAAGCAACAATTGATTTACACAATCGACCGACTATATTTATTATACATAAA
This sequence comes from Flavobacteriia bacterium, assembly GCA_013298525.1. Lineage (GTDB taxonomy): Bacteria > Bacteroidota > Bacteroidia > Flavobacteriales > Flavobacteriaceae > Flavobacterium. The sequence continues at coordinate 11,313 of JAAFHW010000066.1, read as the reverse complement.
TCATATTAAATAAAAAAGCCATCAGAATTTGATGGCTTTTTTATTATAATTTAACTCTTAACTATTTTATCACCTTAGGACTGCTCTCAGGTTTGATATTATGAGTTTCATAACCTCCAAACTCTTTCATGTAAGACTTTACAGAAGTTCCGTAATTGTCTTTACATTTTTTTCTTCCGTTAGATTCTAGAAACTTTCTAACAGAACCTGCTCCACCTAAATGAGCTGCAGCTAAAATTCCTGATTCAGTAATTCTTACACCATCAATCATTTTACCTCTATATTCTTTTATCACTTCTCTTAATTCCCACTTGTTCTTTTTTAACAACGCGATAAAAGCTTTTTCTTGCATTTTGTGATTTCTCAAAAACAGCATGCTATCTTTAATTCCGATTGAAGCTAATGTTGATTTACCAAATTGGTATTTACCTAAATACCCTAAAGAATTAACTTTACTATATTTCCCTTGAGATTCTTTAAAAGCGATAGCTTCTTTAAAACCGATAAAATATTTTCCGGTAAAAGGTATGGAAGTATTGATATAATCTGAAGGTTTTTCTGAAGGAAATTGATATAACAATTCTTCATTTTCGTCTACATAAAACCAGTTATGATTGAAAGATTCTATAGGTTTAAAAGCGGAGCTTATAAATCCAATTAACACAACGATTCCTATGTAAAACGACCATCTATTTATCATAAATTGTAATTTCCAAGTGCTGTCACCATCTTGATATTGACGGTGCAAATGTACAACTTATTTTTAAATAAAATTGAAAATCAAGCAGTTAAAGTTTTCTAAAAGTAAAAACCACGCCATTTAACTCCTTGTGAGCCACTGATTTCAATCGTTGGCGCTGGAATTTTGATAGCGTTAAAAATCGAAAAAAAAGTCTTTAAAAAAGCAGATTTTGTTTCAATTTTTGTCAAATCTGCATCCAAACTTAGGTAAAATTGTCGCTCTCTTTTCGAAAAAGGAAGGTTTAAATCAGCTACTGTTTCACTTCTTCCAGCTATCATTCCATCAGCACCATAACCTGCAGCCAAATTTAACCATTTGGGCAATTTAGAAGATTTAAAAAATGAATGTAAATTCACTGATAACCAATAGGTTTGTCCGTTATAATCTTTAAAAATCTCTTCAGAAAGTGTACTACCCAACACATTCGGACGTAAGGAAGCATATTTTGTAGTGTGAAATGAAAATTTTGGCACAATACGTTGCTCCTTCCATAATAATTCTTGCGAAACATATAGAGCGGTTCCACCAGCATTAGCAATTAAATCTCCTGAAGATGCACCCCATTCTTTGGAAAAGCCGTCAAAAACCTCGACAGCAGTTAAAAAAGCAAAACCAACAGTTGCGCCATATACTAATTGACTTTTTCTATCACATCCACTCCATTTCGAAGCATTTGCACCATAGCTTCCTAGATGATAAGCCGAAAAAACATGTCCAGCTTTATCCATTTGAAGCCATTCATCATTATCATTAATAAAATGAAAGTCAGATTTTGGGTAATCTGCATACCAAAGTTGATTAAGACCTACCAAAGCACTAGAGGCTAAAACAGTTTCAGAGATAATAACTCCGTTGAGACGTTTTTTATTTAAAGAATCGGAAGGTTTGAAAAAATTATTGAAGTCACTCTGAGAAAATCCGAAGTTGAATTTTAACAGAAGTAAAAGCAATAGTATTAAAGGCGATTTTTTCAACACTTATCGGTTGGTTCCTGTCGTATTCAACCAATCAGCATATTTTTTTGCATTAACTTGATGCTGAGGATAAGTTGAAGCAAATTCATGATATCCAAAACGTTCAACGCTTGCACAAAAGTAGATATAATCATGCTTTTCAGCATTCAAGACAGCATCTATAGCATTAATATCTGGTTGTGCAATTGGTCCTGGAGGCAATCCAATATTAACATAAGTATTGTAAGCTGATGAAATAGTCAAATCACCGTAAAGAACTCTTTTTATAACTTGATCAAAATCATTATCCCTAAGTTTTAGTGAATAAATTACCGTTGGATCAGCTTGCAAAGGCATTCCTTGAGTAATTCGATTCAAATAAGCACCGGCCACTCTTGGACGCTCATCCTTTTTAACAGTTTCTTTGTGCACAATAGAAGCTAAAGTAATCACTTGCTCTGGAGTCATTCCTAATTCTTCAGCTTTAGCTAAACGATCTTTATTCCAAAATTTCTTATACTCATCAAGCATTTTATCACGGAATTTTTCTGCAGAGGTATTCCAATAAAATTCATACGAATTAGGAAGAAACATACACAAAACGTTCTCTTTTGTAAAACCATTTTTCTTTAAAAAAATGCTATCTCTAAAAGCTGTCATCAATCCTAAAGAATCCGCCTCAATTTCAGAACCAATTCTTTGAGCCACGTTTTCTAATCGCTCTTGATTGTTAAAAGCAATTTTTACTGGTAAATTTCTTCTCAAAGAAGCTATCAAACCAAAATTACCCATTCCTTTTTTAAACAAAAACCTACCTGGTTTAACATTGTCATCATATTTTCTCAAACTAACCATAAGATCAAAACCACTCATACTTTGAACATATGGAGAAACGATTCGTTTGACATCTTCATAATTGGAACCTGTTGGAATTTCAACATAGAGTTCATCTTTAGAGAATTTAGTATTAGAAGAGAAAAACTTCACATAAACAATAGTAGCGGCAATTAGAAAAAGTGCCGTTCCAATTCCTAAAATGGTTTTTAATTTTTTGTTCAAAACAATATTTTTTAATGTTGATGATTGATTAATTGAAAAAGTGCTTCGTCATGAAAGGAATTACCTTGATAAATCCAATCTTTCTTCACTCCTATTTTCTGAAATCCAAAAGTAGTAAAAAGGTTTAAACTTGCTTCATTATCCATTCCAATATTTGCATAAAGTTGGTGCAATTGTAATTGTTTGAAACTATAATCGATTAATAAACCAAGTGCTTCTTTACCTATTCCATTGCCACGATTAGTTTCATTTTGGATTAAAATTCCAATTCCTGCACGATTATTAACAGGATCAAAATCGAATAAATCTATTAAACCAACAGCTTCAAAAGTGTCATTTTTACATATTGCAAGTCGTAATTGTTTGGCTTCATAAATATCTTGATGTGCATTTTCAAGATATTGACGAATTAAAAATTTACTATAAGGCGTCTGAGTATTACTCACATTCCAAATCGATTCGTCATTTTCTATTTTATAGACAAATTCCAAATCTTCTGGTTCGAGAGCACGTAAGTATATGGTTGTTCCTTTTAATGTTATCATGAAAAGTACGAATTACGAGGTACAAAGTACGAAGTTGGATTTACAAATCATAACTCTATTTCTCCTTCAAAAACAAAAGTTGCTGGTCCAATTAAAAAAACTTTTTCAAAACCTTTGTCTGATTTTTCAAATGTAACTTTTAGTTTTCCGCCTTCTACATTTATATTAATTGAATTTGAATTGGTTTTTCCGATTACATTCATAGCAATAGCAGTTGCAGTTGCTCCTGTTCCACATGATAATGTTTCATCTTCAACTCCACGTTCATAAGTTCTTAGTCGGAAATGATTATCAGAAATTTGATTAACAAAATTCACATTGCTTCCAACTTTTCCATACAAATCAGAATATCGGATTTCTGCACCATTTTCTTTTACATTATAGTGTTCTAAATCATTTACCAAAGTTACATGATGTGGCGAACCTGTATTTAAAAAAACATATTCTGAATCGATTTTCACCTCATCAACATCTTTCATTTGAAGTGAAACAATTCCGGTTTTATCAATTGTTGCATGATGTAAACCATCTGTTGCGATGAACGTTGCTTCATTATTTATAACATTCAAACTTTTAGCGAAAGCGACCAAACATCGTCCGCCATTACCACACATAGAACTTTCATTTCCGTCAGAATTGTAGTAAACCATCCTAAAATCTGTCGAATTGTCATTTTCTAAAAGAATTAAACCATCAGCACCAATACCAAAACGTCTATCGCAAAGGCGTTCAATCAGTTTGGTATCGTTTTTGGGAAAGAAATTTTGACGATTATCAATCATCACAAAATCATTTCCTGTTCCTTGATATTTGTAAAATTTGAGTTGCATTTTTATTTTTGTATTCCACAAAGTTACAAATATTAATGATACGTTAAAGATTGTTAAACGAGCGTTAAACTGATTTTATAAAAATAATAAATTACTAATTTTGATGTTAAATGATTTAAAACAATTTAAAAAATGAAAAGATTATCAAGTTTATTTTTAGTGTCTTTGTTAAGCGGTGCTACAACACTAGGTGCTTATAAATTATTTATTGAAAAAGATGTCAATGGAAATTCTATTGTTACACAAGCTCCAAGTTCCTTCGGAAGAACAGTTGGAATGGGTGCCGAAAATATCGATTTTACTTCGGCTGCTGAAAATGCAGTTCACACTGTGGTTCACGTAAAAAATGTATCCGTAAGAACAGTTTACAACCCAATTATGGAGTTTTTCTATGGTTCTCGTGGCGGACAGCAACAAGAGCAAATCGGAACAGGTTCTGGAGTTATTATTTCTGAAGATGGTTATATTGTTACCAACAATCACGTGATTAAAGATGCTTCTGAACTTGAAGTTACTTTGAACAACAACAAAGTTTACAAAGCAAAATTAATTGGAACCGATTCTAAAATGGATATTGCTTTATTAAAAATCGATGCTGATGGTAAATTACCTTATTCAACATTTGCCGATTCTGATCAAGTAAAAGTTGGAGAATGGGTTTTAGCAGTTGGAAATCCATATAATTTGAATTCGACCGTTACAGCAGGAATTGTTTCTGCAAAAGCTAGAAATTTGGACACCAAAGGAATTCAGTCTTTTATTCAAACGGATGCCGCTGTAAATCCAGGAAATTCTGGTGGTGCATTGGTGAACACTCGTGGTGAATTGATTGGAATTAATACAATGATTTCTTCTCCAACAGGAAGTTATGCAGGATATTCGTTTGCAGTTCCATCAAATATTACTCGTAAAATTATTGAAGACATCATGGAATTTGGAAATGTTCAAAGAGGAATTCTTGGTGTTGAAGGAAGTGAATTGACAGGAAATTATTCTAAAGAATTAGGAATTAAAGATACTGAAGGATTCTATATTAATAAGGTAAATAAAAATTCTGGAGCTGAAAAAGCTGGTCTGAAAAAAGGTGATATCATCAAAAAATTAGACAATCAGAAAATTTCATCTTATGCTGAACTATCTGGATTTATCAATACAAAACGTCCGAATGATAAGGTGAATGTGACTTATGAAAGAGACGGACAAATCAAAGTTGTACCAGTAGTTTTGGTAAAAAATGACATCATTCAAACCGATTTTAAAGGTTTAGAATTAGAAAACTTATCTGACGCTGACAAGAAAAATTTCCGAATTGACTACGGTGTAAAAATCAAAGAAGTAAGTAACGAAAGACTTTTACCCTACAAAGACGAATTAGAAGGAAGCATCATTTTAGACATCAATGGTGTAAAAGCATCTGATGTAGAAACGGTATCGAGAGCAACCAACAACGCTAATGAAAGTCAAGGCACTAGTGTCAAATTAATGACAAAAAATGGTCAAGTAATGCGCATCATCATCTAAATATAATGTAATAAAAGGTGAAAAACCATTCTGTTTCTTTCAGAATGGTTTTTTTATTTAAAAAAAGTTTGAAATAATTTTACGAAAACGTTATAGTTGATTACTTTTGCACGGAAATTTATTTTTAACAACACAACTAATCAATTTTTCTCAAAATGAACAAAAACGCATTATACGAAAAAGAGCTTTCTTTTCAGGCTGACAGACGAAAGGCTGGTGTAGAATTTATTAAAATCATTAGTGATTTATGGTATGATAAATCTATTGAATTGGTATTCTTCAGAAATCAATTAATCGACAGAAATGTAAGTGATATTATGAACTTGCATGAATATGCTGGTGAATTCGTTCAAAAACCAATTAATGTTTTTGATTCTGTTGAAATTGCTCGTGCTATTGAAAATTTAGATTTACCACCATCAAGAATAGATATTGGAAAATTAACTTATGAATATCATTTAGAAGACAATAAATATCACGATGCACGTGCCTTTGTTATTGACAAATTAAAAGGCTCTAAAAACTCACAAGAAATTAAACCTAAAGATGTAGTTCTTTATGGATTTGGTAGAATTGGAAGATTATTGGCTCGTGAAATGATGAGTAAAATTGGAAAAGGACAACAATTACGTCTAAGAGCTATTGTAACTCGTGATAGAAATGACGCACAATCATTAGAAAAAAGAGCTTCGTTGTTAAGATACGATTCAGTTCATGGCGATTTTGAAGGTTCTGTAAATGCTGATACTGAAAATGATGCTTTAATCATCAACGGAACAACAGTTCACATCATTACAGCCAATTCTCCGGAAGAAATTGATTATAGAGCTTACGGAATTGAAGATGCTTTAGTTATTGATAACACTGGAGCTTTTACAACAGAAGAGGCTTTGAAACGTCATTTAACTTCTAAAGGAGTTGATAAAGTTTTATTGACTGCTCCTGGAAAAGGTGTTCCGAATATTGTTTACGGTGTAAATCATAATGATTATAATCCTGATACTGTAAATATTTTCTCGGCTGCGTCTTGCACAACAAATGCAATTACACCAATTTTAAAAGCAGTTGAAGATACGCTTGGAGTTGTAAAAGGTCACTTAGAAACCATTCATGCTTATACCAATGATCAAAATTTGGTTGATAATATGCACAAAAAATACCGTCGTGGAAGAGCAGCTGCTTTAAACATGGTAATTACAGAAACCGGAGCTGGAAGTGCTGTTGCAAAAGCATTGCCTAATTTGGCTGGTAAATTAACTTCCAATGCTATTCGTGTTCCTGTTCCGAATGGTTCACTTGTAGTATTGAATCTTGAAGTTGGTAAAGAAACTTCTGTTGAAGAGGTAAACAATATTATGAAAAAATATGCTTTAGAAGGTGAACTTGTAGAGCAAATTAAATATTCTTTAAACAACGAATTGGTTTCTTCTGACATTGTTGGAACATCGGCACCATCTATTTATGATAGCAATGCGACAATTGTTTCTGGCGACGGAAAAAACATTGTTCTATATGTTTGGTACGATAACGAATATGGTTATAGCCACCAAGTGATAAGACTTGCAAAATATATTTCTAAAGTAAGACGTTATACTTACTATTAGTAGATTATTAATTCAAATCTCAAATCCGATTATCAAACTATAAAATGTCAGATAATCGGATTTTTTCTGCTTTTCATCTATTAAATTTATTTTAAATTATTGATTTTCATATATTTAAAAAGTATTAAATTTAAAGATGATGAGAAAAATTACTCTATTAATTGGTTTGTTTTTTGGTTTGCAAATGCAGGCACAAGTAGGAATTGGAACCACAACTCCCGATTTAAGTTCTTCTTTAGACATATCCTCTAACAATACTGGTTTATTAATTCCAAGAGTTGCTTTAACTGCAACAACGATTGCCGCACCAGTAACTGCTCCAATTGCCTCACTTTTAGTCTACAATACCGCCTCGGTTGCAGATGTTGTCCCTGGATTTTATTATTGGGATGGAAGTGTTTGGCGCAAATTAACCTCTGTGATCCCTGGAAACAGTAATGTCACGACAACCACAAGTGGTGTAACAATAACCAACGGAACTGGACAAGTAATTGGAGGATCAAATATGAATATTGATGTAGCAACAAACACCTCAACATCAAATGGTTTGGTGCTTTCTGGCGCAGGACAAAATACCAAAGTTTGGGGAACCGATGCTTTAGGAAATCCAAGTTGGAAAACGCCTACAAGCATAGTCAACGTTCAAAATGGTTTAAACTTAAATACTACTGCACCAAATGCTTCAATCACTAATCCATATCTAGAGTTAGGAGGAAATTTAATCAGAAATTCAACCATCACACAAGGAGCATTCAATATGAATTATGATTTAACTGGTGCCGGAAATTTTAGAATAAATCATGTAAATACTTTAGCAACAACTGCAAGTACTTATCCGTTTGGAATTTCTAGAGCAGGAATAACAGAATACACAATTGGATCTGATGCAAATTATATTTACAATCAATCTTGGAATGCGAAACCATTAGTTTTAAACAGTCAAGGAAATAATTCCATCATTAATCCAAATACTGGAAATGTTGGTGTTGGTCTATTTACTCCTTTAAACAAATTTGATTTAAGCGGAAACACAAGATCAGGAACACATGCCACAGGTTTACCATTTTATGCCACAGGAAATGTACTTTTAGATTCATCAGGTTTTGAATTTAGACATAGCAATGGAACGCAAGGTATTGGATTAGGATACAATACAATTTATGCAACAGGTTCAAATGCAGCACAAGATTTAGGATTAGCATCAAGAAGTACTGGAAATTTAAATTTTTCAACCAATGCATTTCAACGAATGATTATTTTAGGTTCAAATGGAAATGTTGGATTAGGTTTGACAAATCCGAATTATAATCTTGAGATTAATGGCACATTAGGATACGGAAATGGAACTCCTGGAGTTTATAAATCAAGAACCGAAACAAGAAATGACGCAGGACAAATAGCTACTCAATCGGGATTTTTTGAAACAAACACACCTGTAAATTTTCCGGCTGGAGCTTCTTCATGGTGGCATTTAATAGATACACGTCATAGTAATAATGCAAATAATTATGCTTTACAAATTGCAGGAAGTTTTTTTGATCAAGATTTATGGTTTAGAAAAACAAATTCAATTGGAACTCAAGCATGGTCAAAATTATTAACTTCAACTTCAGGATGGCAAACAACAGGTAATTTAGGTACTAATGCAGCAACCAATTTTGTTGGTACTATAGATGCAATTGATTTTGTGACTAGAACAAGTAACATAGAAAGAATGAGAGTTACCGCAGGAGGAAATGTAGGAATAGGAACCACATTACCTCTTTATAGATTAGATAATGTAGGATTTGGAGGAAGTAATATCGATTTAAGAACAACAGGTAGAATATGGACAAATAGTCCTTCAGGCGGAATGTGGTTAAGTGATTTGCAAGATTCCTTTATGGGTAATATTAGCACTACACAATTTGGCTTTTGGTCTAGTACTGTAGGATGGAATGCATTAAATATTAATAAAACAAGTGGTTTTGTCGGAATTGGAACTACAACACCAGTAGCAAGATTACATGTCGTTTCTGACGGAGATAACATTCCAGTTATTTATGGTGTAAATACAAATACATCAGCAGGAACTACTTCTTATGGAGTTCGTGGAGAATCTGCCTCTACTGGCTTAGGTTCAGCTGGTGTAAGTGGTGTTTCTACCAACTCAAGTCAAAACGAAATTGGTGTTTTAGGTGATTACTCACTTTGGGGTGCAAGTCTATTTGGATTAGCTTGGGCTTCTTCTTATGCAGATATGCCAAGTTCACGTGACTTTGGAGTTTTTGCTACATGTAATTTTAGTACTGGAACTGGTGTTTATTCGAGAGACATGAGCAATTCTGCGGCATCATATGCATTTTATGGCACAGGAAAATTTTCAGTTACTGGAGCCAAAGCAGCTTCTGTTCCAACAACCAAAGGAAATCAATTGTTATATTGTACAGAAAGTCCTGAAATTTGGTTCGAGGATTTAGGTGGCGGAAAACTAACAAATGGAAGTACACATATTGCTCTTGATGCAATGTTTCTTGAAACCGTTTTTATTGATGCCGAACATACTACTCGAATATTTCTTCAAGAAGAAGGAGAAAGTAATGGATTAATTGTTATAAAAGATGCGGATGGAAAAGGCTTTACAGTCAAAGAAAAAAATAACGGCACATCAAATATTGATTTTTCATACAGAATCATGGCAAAAAGACGATTTTATCAAGACCAACGTTTTGGTGTAGATTCAAATCAGCCATTTGGTAATAATTTGATAAATGCTAAAGATTCTCCACTAATAACTTCAGATCCAGAAGTTATGAAACAATTTGTTGAAGAACAAACTAAGTTAAAAGAAAGCGCATCAAAAAAATAATCGTATTACTTAACGAGAAATTGAAGATTCCGTTTCAAATAAATGAAACGGATTTTTTTTATTAAAAATATTTAATTTAACTCTCATTAACAGAGGTTACTGCAACAAATACTTGACTTCTTTGATTTTTTAATTAATTTTTAATTAATTTTTGAAATAAAAGTCACTACTTTCCAATAATTATAATATTTTAGCGTTTTAAAATGTAACCCAAATTTACATCTATGAATAAATCCTTGTTTGTATTGCTATTATTGGCACAATTTTCTTTTGGCCAAGAGAAATCAAAAGTTACCACTTATAAGTATGGCTACAACGGCATGGAGCTAATTGTAAAAAACAATAGTGGAAATATGATTGTTGTAAGCACCTTTAATTCCAAAAAAGAACTTAAGGAAGAAATTGCGCAAAAAGTTTATCAGCAATTTAAAGAAAGTAAATTAGTAACTGGTGATACATTAAAAATACAAGGTGACAACGCAATTGTAACTGGAAAATGTATCATACAACAAAAAGGAAAGTTAACTACACTTAACTTTTATTATGAAACTGTAGAATGGGATTCTGGCTTGACCGAAATTTATAAAAATATATAATTAAAAAAGCTCCTAAAATTTAGGAGCTTTTTTTTGCAAAAATAAATTACTAACCAATTATGCGTTGGCAGCAATTAAGTTTAAAGCCGATCCAGCTACAAACCAACCAATTTGGCTTTCGTTGTAAGTGTGATTTGCTAAAATTATATCTTTTGAACCATCAGCGTGAACGAATTCTAATGTTAATGGTTTTCCAGGTGCAAATTCTGTTAAATCTAAGAAGTTAATAGTATCATCTTCTTTGATTTTATCATAATCTGCTTCGTTAGTAAAAGTTAATGCTAACATTCCTTGTTTTTTCAAATTGGTTTCGTGAATACGAGCAAATGATTTTACTAAAACCGCTTTCACACCAAGAAAACGTGGCTCCATGGCAGCGTGCTCTCTTGAAGAACCTTCGCCATAATTTTGATCACCAACCACAATTGAAGGAACACCTGCAGCTTTGTAAGCTCTTGCCACAGCAGGAACAGCAGCATATTCTCCAGTTAATTGATTTTTAACTTTATTAGCTTCTTGATTGTAAGCATTTACAGCACCAATCAACATATTATTTGAAATATTATCTAAATGTCCACGGAAACGCAACCATGGTCCAGCCATAGAAATGTGGTC
>JAAFHW010000065.1:7519-15302 GCA_013298525.1 Flavobacteriia bacterium | reverse complement strand
TCAACAAAATCAAGCAAATCAACAAACCGAACAAACTGGTGAACAACGTGAATTAACCCCTGAAGAAATTGAAATTGGAGATTTTGCGAAAACTGTTTTTGCCTATACTGAAGATACTTTCGGACAAATATTTCAAGAAAACAATTTACAATACGAACAACCAAAAATGGTACTTTTCTCTGACGCTGTAGAAACAGCTTGTGGAAGCGCTACCGCTGCATCAGGACCTTTCTATTGCCCAGGTGACAAAAAAGTATACATGGATTTACGCTTTTTTGAAGAATTAAAAACTCGTTTTGGTGCCAAAGGTGGTGACTTTGCAATCGCGTATGTAATTGCACACGAAGTTGGACATCACATTCAAACCATTACAGGAACTTCTGGTAAAATGAGACAAATGCAACAAGGTATGAGTCAAACTGAAGCAAATAAACTTTCTGTTTGTTTAGAATTACAAGCCGATTTTTATGCTGGTGTTTGGGCACATAATAATAAACAATACCTAGAAGAAGGTGATATCGATGAGGCTCTAAGTGCTGCACATGCAGTTGGTGACGATGCAATTCAAAGTAAAATGCAAGGTCATGTTCAACCAGACACTTTCACTCATGGAACATCTGAACAAAGAAAGTATTGGTTTAAACTTGGATACTCAACTGGTGATGTTAGTCAAGGTGATACCTTTGCTAAATATGGTTATGATTTGAGATAAAAACATCAAAAAAATACATTAATTAAGAGCAATAATTCAATTGCTCTTTTTTTTTTTTAATTAAATCAAAGTATAGAATTCTCTTATTGTTATCATTTTGATTAAAACAAACCAAATAATTTTATAAAAAATAAAAAAAATAGGTAAAAATTATCACTTTAACAATTCGTCTTTTAATGCCAAAAAATTAATTTTTGTTCAATGCTATTTATAATTTCAAATAGTAATTTTGCCTAAAATTTACTATCATGAAAGTCGGAATTGACAGCATTACTTTTGACCTACCAAAAATACATTTACCAATAAAAGTTCTTGCAGAAAATAGAAGTATTGAACCCGAAAAACTTGTAAAAGGTTTAGGTTTACACAAAATGAGTTTTCCAGATGTACACCAAGATGTTGTAACTTTTGCTGCTAATGCTGTTTACAAACTTATCCAACAAGAAAACCTAAACCCAAAAGATATTGCCCGAATTTATGTTGGAACAGAAAGCGCTGTCGATTCTTCGAAACCTATTGCAAGTTATATTACTGCACTACTTGAACAACAATTTGGTGAAGGAAGTTTCAATTATTGTGATACTTTAGACATGACTTTTGCTTGTATTGGAGCTGTAGATGCCTTGCAAATAAACCTTGACTTCATAAGATTAAATCCAACCAAAAAAGCCATAGTTGTAGCCACCGACAATGCCAAATACGATTTGAATTCCACTGGTGAATATACTCAAGGCGCTGGAGCAATTGCTATGTTAGTTACTGCTAATCCAAGAGTTTTAGCATTCTCTCAAGAAGTTGGCGTTTCTGCACAAGGTGTTTTTGATTTTTTTAAACCTAGACGTTACTTTTCTAAAGAAGAAATTCTAAATACAAATGAAAATCCTGAATGGTTTGGAATTCTTGAAAATGAAATTACTTTCTACAAAGAACAACCTGTTTTTGACGGACAATATTCTAATCAATGTTACATCAACAGAACTTCTGATGCTTATTTCAAATACAAAGAAATCAGCAACCAAAATGGAAAGTTGTACGAAAGTTGGGAAAACATTTTGATGCACCTTCCCTATTGTTTTCAAGCTCGAAGAACATTTGTAGAAATTTTTGCCAAAGAAAATAATCTAACAGAAGACATAAAAACCATTTCCAAAACTCCTGAATACTTAGAATTTGTAAACCAAACTATTTTCCCATCAGAAATCGCTTCTGGTCAAGTGGGAAATATGTACACTGGCTCTATTTTCCTCGGAATGTTATCTACTTTATGTTTTCATTTACAACAAAACACTAATCTTACAAATAAAAAATTCGGATTCATTGCCTACGGTAGTGGCTCAAAATCAAAAGTTTTCGAAGCAGAAGTTCAAGAGAATTGGAAATCAGTAATTGAAAAAACACAATTATTTGAGACCTTAAATAATTCTACAGAAATAGATTTTGGGACTTACATTTCACTTCACAAAAAAGAAAGAAAACACTCTGTATTACAACCTAAAAATGAATTTGTTTTAGATTATATCGAAAAAGAAAATCCTGTTTTAGTTGGTGCTAGGTATTATAAATTTCAATAGCCAACACCTTAAGGTGTTGGCTATTAATTAGTTTTATTATAGAGGCTTTAGCCAAAATTATTTTTCTTTAACTATTTTATATTTATCAATAATCTCATCATATTCTGATTTAAAAGTTCTTTTCTTATGATGACTTTCTTGATTTTTAATATAGTTTCTTACACGAGGTAAAATAGATTCTGAGATAGATAAAGCAAAATATTCATCTTGCCATTCGAATTTTTTTCCTGATAAATTAGGGAAAAGATGGTTGTTTTTATTAATCCAATAAGAAGATTCTCCTTTAATTAATTGCATTATTTTATCGACACTCTGATTTATTTTCAATGCTATTAAACAATGGCAATGATCTTCATATCCATTAATAAAATCAATATGAATATCTTTTTTTATAGCATTTTCCTTAATATGTTTCCAAACTAGTTGTCTTGACTCAATTGTATTTAAATAAGGAAATCTGTTTTTTGTACTCCATACAAAATGGATATATATTTTTAGATAAGGCATAGATTTACTTTTTTTGGCTTTTATATTTTTTTATTTTTTATTTTTTCCTCTAGCTGAAGCTAGAGGCAATTCAGGATGATTTTTTCAAAATCATCCAAGCCATCCATCTCTATCTAAACTTCTGTATTGAATAGCTTCTGCAATATGATTGGAAACCACAATTTCTGAATTTTCTAAATCAGCTATGGTTCTAGCTACTTTCAAAATTCTATCAAAGGCTCTTGCAGAAAGATTCAATCGCTCCATAGCAGTTTTTAGCAATTGTAACGATGCTTCATCTAAGGCACAATATTCTCTAATTTGTTTCGAATTCATTTGTGCATTATAATGAATGTTATCAAATACCTCAAATCGCTTACTTTGAATTTCTCTTGCTGCTGTAACTCTCTTTCTAATTTCTATACTACTTTCAGATTTTCGTGTCTCTGTTAATTTATCAAACGGAACTGGAGTTACTTCTATATGAATGTCAATTCTATCTAAAAGTGGTCCTGAGATTTTACTCATGTACCGTTGCATTTCGTGTGGCGAAGAACTTTGTGGCGCATCTGGATCATTAAAATAACCACTCGGACTCGGATTCATACTCGCAACCAACATAAAAGATGATGGATAAGTAATTGTAAATTTTGCTCTAGAAATAGTCACTTCCCTATCTTCCAAAGGTTGACGCATTACTTCTAAAACTTCTCTTTTGAATTCAGGCAATTCATCAAGAAACAAAACACCATTGTGAGATAAAGAAATTTCTCCCGGTTGCGGATAACTTCCTCCTCCAACAAGAGAGACACTTGAAGCTGTATGATGTGGCGCTCGAAATGGTCGTTGACTCATCAATCCTGCATCTTTAATTTTTCCAGCTACCGAATGTATTTTTGTAGTTTCTAATGCTTCTTTCAAAGTCATTGGTGGTAAAATACTTGGCAATCGCTTGGCAAGCATCGTTTTTCCTGAACCTGGTGGACCAATTAAAATAATGTTATGTCCGCCAGCTGCGGCAATTTCCATACATCTCTTTATAGACTCTTGACCTTTGACATCTGAAAAATCAAACTCTGGAAAATCTAATTCCTTGTAGAATTCTTCTCTTGTGTTTATAATTGTTGGTTCTAACGTTCCTTTTCCTTCAAAGAAATTGATTATTTCAGTTACGTTTTCAATTCCATAAACTTCTAATCCATCAACAACTGCAGCCTCTTTGGCATTTTGTTTTGGCAGAAAAAAACCTTTGAAACCTTCTTCTCTAGCCTGAATTGCAATGGACAAAGCACCTTTTATGGGTTGCAAACCTCCATCTAAAGACAATTCGCCCATAATGACATACTTATCTACATCATCGGCTTTAATCTGACCAGAAGCTACAAGAATTCCAACTGCTAATGTCAAATCATAAGCAGATCCTTCTTTACGCAAATCGGCTGGCGCTAAATTTATGGTGATTTTTTTTACTGGTAATTGATAACCATTATTTTTGAGTGCAGCAGCAATTCGATAACTACTTTCTTTAATGGCGTTGTCGGGTAAACCTACAAGATGGTATCCAACTCCTTTATCAATATTTACTTCAACAGTGATTGTTGTGGCTTGAACGCCAAAAACGGCGCTTCCATAGACTTTTACTAACATGGCGTATATAATTAAGTTACAAATATCTAAAAAAAAATTATTCAACAAAAACTTTTGACTTTTTTTATTCATCATCAGTTCTTCATAACATGTTTAAAAAGTTAAAACTCAAAAAAAACAAACAAAAGTTTAGTATTACTAAAACGTTTTTTACTTTTAACGAATATACTATTAACCACTATGAAGAAAATTCTAATTCTAATTGTAATTAGTTTAATTACTAGCACAATTTCCGCACAAGATTATTTTCCAGTCAATGAAAATGTAAAAAACAAAAGCACTAATTATACTGCTTTTACCAATGCAAAGATTTACGTTACACCTACTCAAGTTATTGACAAAGGAACATTGTTAATTTTAGATGGAAAAATTATTGCCGTTGGAACAACTGTTTCAATTCCTAAAAATTGTCAGGTTATTAACATTGAAGGAAAATCAATTTATCCCTCATTTATTGATATTTACACCAATTTTGGAGTAGAAAAACCGAAAGCAATTAGCAGTTTCGAAGGTGGTCAATTATATGATACTAAACGAAAAGGATATTATTGGAACGAACACATTCGTCCAGAAATAAATGCTTTTGAGTTATTTAAGTATGATGAAAAAAAAGCAGAGGATTTCCTAAAAATTGGCTTTGGTGTTGTAGGAACTCATAATCAAGACGGAATTGCTCGAGGTACTGGAAGTCTAGTAGCACTTAATAATGCTCCAAACAGTTCTAAAATTATAAGCAATTCCATTTCAAATCATTTTGGATTTACTAGAAGTTCTGGTTCGGCACAATCATATCCAAATTCTCTTATGGGAATGATGGCACTTCTTAGACAAATGTATTATGATTTAGACTGGTATAAAAAAGGAAATTCTGAAACTACCGATTTGTCACTTGAGGCTTTAGCTAAAAATGAAAAATTAATACAAATATTCGCAACAGAAGATAAATTAAATAGTTTAAGAGCATCAAAAATTGGAAACGAATTTAACATCAATTACCTACTTAAAGGTTTTGGAAACGAATTTGAACGCATTGACGAAATCAAAAAAACCAATGCCAAATTCATTATCCCAATAAATTTTCCTGAAGCTTATGATGTTTCGAATATATTTCAAGCCAATCAAATGGAATTAACTGATTTACGCTATTGGAATCAAGCTCCTACCAATCCGAAAGTATTATCAGACAACGGAATTACTTTTGCTTTAACAACTGATAAACTTAAAAAATTAGACGATTTTAGAACCAATCTATTACGTGCAATTAAGTTAGGATTTGATAAGACTAAAGCCCTAGAATCATTAACAACAATTCCTGCACAAATGCTTGGTAAAAGCAACGAAATTGGAAGTTTAAAAGTAGGAAGTTATGCCAATTTTCTTATCACATCTGGAGAAATATTTAGTGAAGAAACACTACTTTTTGAAAATTGGGTACAAGGAACAAAATATGTAGTAAACGATGGAACTATAAAAGATATACGTGGCGATTACGATTTAACCCTAGACAATGATACCTACAAAATGAAAATTGAAGGAAAAATTGCTAGTCCAAAAGTAAACATTAAAACAAAAGAAGATAAAACAGTAAGTTCTAAATTTTCTTTTTCAAACAATTGGATTACACTTATTCTCAAATCAAAAGATACTATCAATCCATCTATAAATAGATTAACAGGATATGTTGAGAATACTTCAAATCTATCTGGTAAGGCTATTTTAAATGATGGCAAAGAAGTATCGTGGAGCGCCATAAAAACAGCACCTTTTGTAAATAAAGAGGAAGTAAAAGAAGTTGAAAAACCTTTCAAAGTCTTTCCGGTAACCTACCCTAATTTACCTTTTGGAAATTCGCAAAAATTAGCATCACAAAATTTACTATTTAAAAATGCAACGGTTTGGACCAACGAAAAAGAAGGCATACTTCAAGAAACCGATGTATTAGTGAAAAATGGAAAAATTGTAACCATCGGAAAAAATATTTCAGATGCAAGTGCTACAATAATTGATGCTAAAGGCAAACACATTACTTCAGGAATAATTGATGAACATTCCCATATTGCAATTTCAAGAGGTGTAAATGAATCTGGACACAATTCAACAGCAGAGGTAACTATAGAAGATGTAGTTAATTCTGAAGATGTTAATATTTACAGAGAACTTGCTGGAGGCGTTACAACATCACAATTACTTCATGGTTCTGCTAATCCAATTGGTGGTCGTTCGGCCATTGTTAAATGGAAATGGGGATTAGCACCAGACGAAATGTTGTATAAAAATCAACCAAAATTTATCAAATTTGCCTTAGGTGAAAACGTAAAACAAGCCAATTGGGGAATAGAAAATCCAACTCGTTATCCTCAAACTAGAATGGGTGTTGAACAAGTTTTTACCGATTATTTTCAACGTGCCAAAGAATATGATGACGCTTGGAAAAGCTACCCTGCTAATTCAAAAAATACAAAAGCTCCAAGAAAAGATTTAGAATTACAAACCCTTGCAGAAATCATCAACAAAGAACGATTCATTACTTGCCACTCCTATGTGCAATCTGAAATATTGATGATGATGAACGTGGCTGAAAAATTCAATTTCAAAATGAATATCTTCACTCATATTTTGGAAGGATATAAAGTTGCCGATAAAATGAAAGAACATGGTGTTGGCGCCTCTACGTTCTCCGATTGGTGGGCATATAAATTTGAGGTAAATGATGCCATTCCTTACAATGGTCCGATAATGCATAATGCTGGTGTGTTAGTTGCCTACAATTCTGATGATGCTGAAATGTCTAGACGTTTAAATCAAGAAGCTGCCAAAGCTGTAAAATATGGCAATGTTTCTGAAGAAGAAGCATGGAAATTTGTAACACTAAATCCTGCAAAATTATTGCATATAGATGATAAAGTAGGAAGTATAAAAGTTGGTAAAGATGCCGATTTAGTGGTGTGGAATGAAAATCCGTTATCTATTTACGCAAAAGCAGAGAAAACAATAATTGAAGGTGTAGTTTATTTCGATATTGAAAAAGACACCATACAAAGAGAAGCAATTACAAAAGAAAAAAATGAATTGATTAGTCAATTACTTGACGAAAAAAATAAAGGTATGCTTACGCAAGAGCCTATAAAAAAAGAAAAGAAAGAATATCATTGTGACACTTTAGAAGAAAACTAAAATGAAAAATTTATATATAATTATTGTGATTTTAAGTTTAACAACAAACTTAATCGCTCAAAAAAAGATAGCTGAGAAACAAAGCAAATCCGTTTTAATTATGAACGGAACAGCTCATTTAGGCAACGGAAAAGTTATAGAAAATAGCGTTATCGGTTTTAAAGATGGTAAATTGCAATTGGTCGCTGATGCA